>CAIQON010000324.1 GCA_903873475.1 uncultured bacterium | reverse complement strand
TGCGTGTTCGTGCACGACCGCGCGATCCTCGACCGGCTGCCGGCGCCGGCAGACCGGCGGGTCGAGGTCATCCGCGCAAGCCTGCTCGAGCTCGACGAACGCCTGGCGGCGGCCGGCGGCGGGCTGATCACCTGCCACCTCGACGCGCGCGAGGCGATCCCGGCGCTCGCGCGGCAACTCGGCGTACAGGCGGTGTTTGCCAACCACGACTACGAGCCGGACGCGATCGAACGCGACCGAACGGTTGCCGAGGCGCTGGCCGCTGCCGGCATCGCGTTCGAGACCCGCAAGGACCAGGTCGTGTTCGAGCGCCGGGAGGTCCTCACCGGCGCCGGCACCGTGTTCGGGGTGTTCACGCCCTATCGCAACGCCTGGCTGAAGAAGCTGGGCGAGTCCGGGGGGCGCGAACTGGCCGAAGCGGCATTCGCACCGACACCCGGCCAGCTGCAGCCGCTGCCGGCCGGTGCACGGCGCCCGTCCGATTTTTCGCTCGAATCGATCGGCTTCGAGCGCACCAACCTGTCCGAGCTCGAGATCCCGGCCGGCGAGTCGGGCGCACGCACGCTGCTCGATGCCTTCCTGAAGCGCATCAACGGCTACCATGAGCGGCGCGACTTCCCGGCGGTGAAAGGCCCGTCCTACCTGTCGGTGCACCTGCGCTTCGGCACGGTGTCGATCCGCGAACTGGCGCGGCTCGCATACGAGCGTACGGCAGCCAGGGGTGGCACCAGCGAAGGCGCGCGGGTGTGGCTGTCGGAGCTGGTCTGGCGCGACTTCTACTTCATGATCCTCTCCCAGCATCCACACGTGGTGGGCGGCTCGTGGAAGCGCGAGTACGACCGCCTCGCGTTCGAGGACGACCCGGGCCTGTTCGCCGCATGGTGCGAGGCGCGCACCGGCTACCCGATCGTCGACGCGGCGATGCGCCAGATCAACCAGACGGGCTACATGCACAACCGGCTGCGCATGGTCGTGGCCTCCTTCCTGGTGAAGGACCTGCTGGTCGACTGGCGCCAGGGCGAACGCTATTTCGCCGACCACCTGAACGACTTCGATCTTTCCGCCAACAACGGCGGCTGGCAATGGGCCGCCTCGACCGGCTGCGATGCACAGCCGTACTTCCGCATCTTCAACCCGGTGAGCCAGTCCGAGCGCTTCGATGCCGAGGGCAAGTTCATCCGCCGCTACCTGCCCGAACTGGCGAAGGTGCCGGCGAAGTACATCCACGCCCCGTGGACGATGCCGGCGCTCGAGCAGCAGATGGCCGGCTGCACGATCGGTCGCGACTATCCGCTGCCGGTGGTCGACCACGCCGAGCGACGGCTCAGGGCGCTGGCGCTGTACAAGGCGGTGAAGGGGTGAGGCTGCGTGCAGTTCTTTCAAGCGCCCCTGCCAGCCCACCGCGATGCTGCACCCGGTCTTTCGGGGTGCATGTTTCCAGCGTATCTTCCTGCCCGCCAGGTGGTTAACCGAGACACGCCGATGAACCGCGACATTGCCTGCCGGCCTCCACGCTTCTGGGTCCGCTGGCTGCTTGCGGCCTCGGCCCTGGTCATCCTCTTCGGGATGGTGATGGTGATCGCACCTGGCCTTACGCGGCGAGGCTTCTCGCTGCTGGTGTTCGGCTCCCCGGGGCACATCGACAGGTTCGGCGTGGAGGCGGCTGGCTATGTCTCGCTCGCCCATGCCGTGATCGGTGGCGTGCTGGTCGGCTGGGGGTGCGCACTGTTCCATGTGTCACGGACGCTGTTCGCCCAGGGTTCCCGGGATGCCTGGGCCCTGGTTGCCGTTTCGGTCGGTGCATGGTTTGTGGTCGATACGTCCTACTCGGTGTGGTCCGGCTACTGGCAGAACGCCCTGCTGAACGCGGGCTTCCTGATGCTGTTCGTGCCGCCGCTCTGGGCGACACGTGGCATGGGGCGGTAAGTGCAAGCCCGATCGAGGCCCCGTGAGGAAGGCCGGATGCCCGCGCTTCTCTACCGGCACGCCGAGTCGACGCGTCGACCGATCGCGGACGTGAGCGGCTATCGCCGGACGCCGTGGACCGAAAGGCGGGACTGGATCCACCTGCGCGGTCGGGACGAAGACGAGTGGCTCGTCCCGGCGTACTGCGTGGGCGACGTCGGTCGCTTCACCGCGGCGCTCGACACGTTGGCCGTACCACGGGAAGCCTGATGCCTACCGGCAAAGAAAAACACGAGGCTACCGGTGGCGCCGCCAGGAAGCAGCGTTCGGTTTATCGAGTGGAAAAGTGACTCTGACCCGAGTTACGCCGACATGTTCGTGCAGAACCCGTCTGCGCTGGCCCGGGCGCATTGATGTAAAACGATCATCCGAGAAACCAGCATGACAGACGTGCGAGCCGGCCAGCGGGGGCGGCTCGTGCCGGACTCGCGGAGCCACGCACCATGTCTTCATCCCTGACGGAATTGCTTTCCCCTCGTGTTGCAGTCGGGGCGGATACGCCCGCGCTGATATACGGGGAGCGTCGGTTGAGCCACGGCGACCTGGCGGAAGAAAGTCGGCGCGTCGCACAGGGATTTGTCGACCTCGGCATCGGACCGGGTGATCGCGTGGCACTGTGGCTGCCCAACGTTCCGGCCTGGCTTGCCTGCTTCTTCGCCTGCGCACAGATAGGCGCAGTCGTGGTCACGGTGAATACGCGCTTCAAGAGCAGCGAGGTGTCCGACATCGTCGGCCGCTCGGGTGCGAAATTGCTGGTGTTCTGGCCGGGCTTTCGCAAGATCGATTTCGCCGGCATCCTGTCCGACATTCCGCCCGGCGCACTGGCTGGACTGACCTCGATCGTGGCTTACGACGAGTCGCCCGAAGCCCCTGCGCTCCCGTCGCTGCTCGGGCTTCCGGTGAAGCGTTACCATGACCTTGCGCGCCGGCCCGAGTATCCGGCGCAGGGCGTGGCGCCGGACTCCGGCTGCATCATCTTCACGACTTCCGGCACCACTCGCGCGCCCAAGTTCGTTCTGCATTCGCAGCGATCCATTGCCCACCATGCCGGTGCCATGGCAGGTGCATTCGGCCTCGACGCCGAGGGCGCCGCCGTACTTCTCACCATCCCGATGTGCGGTGTCATGGGCCTGTGCATGGCGACTGCCGCGCTGGCGGCCGGTCGTCCGCTCATCCTCTTGCCAACGTTCGAGGCGCAGGCCGCGGCGCAGGCCATTCGCGACCATCGCATCACCCACTTCCCGGCGGTCGGCGACATCGTCGCGCAACTGCTTGCAACCACCACGGAGGCAGTGCCTTTCCCGAGCGTGCGAATGGTGATTGGTGCGCGCGGCGGGCAGGCGGCGCCTGCGCAGGCACGCGGCCTCACGCTGATGGGTACCTACGGCATGAGCGAGGTACAGGCGCTTCTGTCGCGCCACCCGCACGATGCACCTCCAGCAGAGCGGGAACTCGGGGGCGGAACCCTGATCGCGCCGGAGGGGCGTGTCCGTGCGCGCGATCCGGCAACCGGTTCGATTCTCGGCCACGGCGTCCGCGGCGAACTCGAATTCCACGTGCCGAGCATGATGTCCGAGTACTACGCGAACCCGGCTGCGACGGCCGCCGCTTTTACGGCTGACGGTTACCTGAAAAGCGGCGATCTGGGTTACACGACCGGGGACAACAGCTTCATCTTTGTGGCGCGGATGGGCGACGTGATGCGGCTGGCCGGGTTCCTGGTCAATCCGCTCGAGATCGAGGCCGTGCTCGATGCACATCCTGCGGTGCTCACGAGCCAGGTCGTGGGGATAGAAGGGCCACGTGGCACGCGGCCCGTGGCGTTCGTCATCGCGCGCGAGGGCGCCACGGTAGACGCCCCGGCATTGATCGCGCATTGTGCGCAGCGCATCGCGAAATACAAGGTGCCCGAGCACATCCTGTCCATCGATGCGTTCCCGGTCACCCCGAGCGCGAACGGCAACAAGATCCAGAAGGCAAGATTGCGCGACATCGCGAATGCCGCGCTGAATCACGAGACGGCGCGGGAGCCATGATCGAGCCCGGACAGCGATGTGCGGGAAGCTGGCGTTTCCCCCAGAATAGCGTTCCCCTAAAAGCCGGGCGATGCAGTCCGGCCCGGGCAACATCAACGACCGGTCGATTCGTACCGGCGCAGCAGTGGCGCCTGACGTCACCTGAAGGCTAAACGGAGGAGGCATCATCAGTCAGCCTGCGGTTCCCGCACCTGCTGCGCAGTCGGCAGAGGCTCACGTCGAGCGATGGCTCGAGCGGCTCAATGTCGCCCTGCAGGGGGACAGCGAGGCCTCCATCGCGGCGCTGTTCGGGCTGGACAGCCACTGGCGCGACCTGTTTGGCTTTACATGGAGCATCACGCCCTGTGAGGGCCCTGTCGCCATCGCCGCCCTGATGATGTCCAGGCAGCCCGCCACGAAGGCGCGCAATTTCGTCATCGCGGCGGAGCGCACACCGCCCAGGGTCGTGCTGCGCGCCGGTGCCGAAGTATTCGAGGGCATCTTCCGATACGAGACCGCAGTGGGCAGTGGCTTCGGCGTGGTCCGCCTTCCGGCCAGCGACCCGACCCGGGCCTTCCAGTTCATGACCAATCTGCATGAACTCAAGGGGTTCGAGGAAAAGATCGGTGAACGTCGTCCGACCGGGGCGGCTTATTCACGCAATTTCGGAGGCACCAACTGGAAAGACCAGCGCATCGCGAGTGAGCGGTACATCGACCGCGAGCCCACCGTGCTGGTGGTCGGCGGCGGCCAGGCAGGGCTGACCGTGGCCGCAACGCTGGGTCATCTTTCTGTCGACACCCTGGTGATCGACCGTCTTGCGAGGGTCGGCGATTGCTGGCGTACGCGTTACCACTCTCTCGCGCTGCACAATCCCACGGAATTCAACCATCTGCCCTATATGCCGTTCCCGCCGAACTGGCCCGTGTACCTCCCCAAGGACATGCTGGCCGAGTGGTTCGAGGCTTACGTCATGGCGATGGAAATCAACTTCTGGACCAGCACCGAACTGGCTCGTGGCAGCTACGATGATGCGGCAGGCAGGTGGTCTGTCGTGGTACGCAACACGACGGATGGGCGCGAGCGCACCTTGCGGCCGAAGCACCTGATCTTCGCCAACGGACTGGTCGGCGAGCCGAGCATCCCCGACCTGCCAGGCCTCAGGGACTTCAAGGGCGACCTGATGCACACCAGCGCATTCAGCAATGGCGCGCACTGGCGTGGCAGGAAGGCGCTGGTGCTTGGCACCGGCAGCAGCGGGCATGACATCGCACAGGACCTGCACGCCAACGGCGTCCAGACCACGCTCATCCAGCGCGGTCCGAGCATGGTGTTGAGCATCAATCCGAGCGCGAAACTGACCTACGCCGTCTATGACGGCGTTCCGCTCGACGATGGCGACCTGCTGGTGGCCATAAACACCCTGCCGGTGTTGAAGCGCATCCTCAAGACCATGACCGCCCGCATGGTCGAGTTCGACCGGAAGCTCATCGACGGGCTGATCGCGCGCGGGTTCAAGTGGTACGACGGCGATGACCACCTCGGTCACAACATGCTGATACGGACGCGATACGGTGGCTACAACCTTGACGGCGGGTGCTCCGAGCTGATCGTGCAGGGCGAGGTCGGCCTGCTGCAGTTCGAGCGTATCGAACGCTTCGCGCCGGGCGGTGCCCTGCTCAAGGATGGCTCCCTGGTACCGGCGGACCTGATCGTCCTGGGCACCGGTTTCGAGCCGCAGCAGGCCGTGGTGAAGAAGCTTCTGGGCGAAGCCATTGCAGAAAAGATCGGTCCCGTGTGGGGCCTCGGGCCAGACGGCGAAATGAACAACATGTGGAAGCGCACAGCGCAGGAAGGCTTGTGGTTCGCAGGGGGAAGTTTCTCCAACTGCCGGATCTTCTCGCGCTTCGTGGCGCTGCAGATCAAGGCGATCGAGGAAGGACTCGTCCCGAAGTGAAGGCTTTCGGGGCGACGGCAGGACAGACCATTTCAATGTCATCAGGGCCCGCATGAAGACTTCGTCTCGAATCATTTTCATCCTGCTGGCCTGCCAGTGGCCAGGTCTCACCGCCCATGCGCAACAGCCCTACCCTTCCAGGCCGGTTCGGATGCTGATTCCGTCGCCACCCGGCGGAGCCACCGACATGCTGGGTCGTCTCTTCCAGCAAGGGATGGAGGACTCTCTGGGACAGCCGGTCGTCGTGGACAATCGCGGCGGCGCGAACGGACAGATCGCGGCGGCTGCGGTGGCGAAAGCCTCTCCCGATGGCTACACGCTGCTCTTCACCTACAGCGGCGTGCTCACCACAGGCATGGCCCTTTACGGCAAGTTGCCGTATGACCCGATCCGTGATTTTGCGCCGGTTGCAATGGCCGCGCATGTACCCGGCGTGCTCGTTTCGCATCCTTCATTCGCGGCAAAGTCCGTGACCGAGATCATCAAGATGGCGAAAGCGCGGCCGGGTGCGCTTACGCACGGTACTTCCAGCATCGGCTCGAGCTCCCACATGAACATGGCGCTCTTCAAGCAGATGGCAGGCATCGACATGCTCCAGGTTACCTATCAGGGTGATGCGCCGGCGCTGGCGGCCTTGGTGGGTGGACACGTGCAGCTTGCATTCAGCAACGTGGTGGCGGCATTGCCGCACATCCAGTCGGGCCGATTGCGCCCTGTCGCGGTAGCGACCCTCAACCGTACCCCCAGCCTTGCGGACACCCCGTCGATTGCCGAGAGCGGACTTCCAGGCTACGAAAGCCTGTTGTTCTATTGCATGGTGGCGCCTTCGAAAGTACCTGCCAGCGTCGTCGAAAGGCTGAACGCGCTGGTGACGCAGATCAAGCAGACGCCAGGCGCACAGCAGCGCCTTGCCGGCATGGGTGCGGTGCCGTTCGACATGCCGCTCGCCGCCATGAAGCCCTTCCTCGAAGCCGAGATCGCCAAATGGACGCGTGTCGTGAAGTCCGCCGGGATAAAGCCCGAGTGAAGCGTGACTGTCTGTATGGTCCCGGGCGCCCTCACGCTCAATCACACGCAGCACGCCAGGGAACAGTGTGACCCAAGGAATCGAAGACATGGACTCCCGATTGTTCTCGCCGCTGACGATCCGTGGCATCACGCTGAAGAACCGCATCGTGGTTTCACCGATGCTGCAGTATTGCGCCGACAACGGTCACGTCAACGACTGGCACCTGATGCACTACGGAAAGTTTGCCGCGGGCGGTGCTGGCCTGGTGTTCGTCGAATCGACCAAGGTTGATCCGCGCGGCTGTTCGACGCCGCGCGATCTGGGTCTCTGGAAGGACGATTTCATCGCGCCGTTGAAGCGGATCACCGACCTGATCAGGAAGAACGGCGCGGTGGCAGGCATACAACTCGGCCATTCCGGACGCAAGGCGCGCCGCAGCGTGCCATGGGAAGGGCGTATGCCGATGGCCCAGTGCCCGGGCGTCGACCATGGCGAGGAGTGGGAATTGATCGCGCCCAGCGCGATTGCGTTCTCCGACAGGTACTCCATGCCGCGCCAGATGACGCATGACGACATCCAGGAATCGCTTTCACACTGGGAACAGGCCGCACGCCGAGCGCTCGAAGCCGGTTTTCAGGTACTGGAACTGCATGGCGCCCACGGCTATCTGATACACCAGTTCCTGTCGCCAGTCGCCAATCAACGCACCGACGAATATGGCGGATCACCGGAAAAGCGCATGCGGTTCGCCATCGAAGTGGTCCGTGCGGTTCGCAAGTCCTGGCCGGAAGACAAGCCCCTCTTCATGCGCGTATCGGCCGTCGACGAGTCCGGCTGGAGCATCGAGGACAGCATCAGGGTGGCAGGCGTGCTGAAGGAGGTCGGCGTCGATGTCATTGACTGCAGCGCCGGCGGGATGTCCGACGCGGCAACCGGTGAGGCGCCGGGTTATGGCTACCAGGTGCCATACGCCCGTGCCATCCGCAATGGCGCGGGCGTAAAGACCATGGCAGTAGGCTTGATCATTCATGCGGATCAGGCAGACGAAATCATCCGTTCCGGTGGCGCGGACCTGACCGCGCTGGGACGCGAGTTCCTGCACAACCCGAACTGGCCAATAGACGCCGCACAGAAGCTCGGCATCGACTCGCCGTTCGCAGGCGTCGGCGAGTCCCTGGCCTACTGGCTTGGAAAACGGGCTTCCAGCCGGGCGGGTACCAGGCCTTCCACGTGGCAGTGGGGCATCGACGGCAACACAGGGCAATCGGTGGAGTGATCGCGGATTCCATGCTCCGCGCACACGAACACATTTGAGGTACCCGATGCAGAAAGCAGCAAGGATCGTGGTTCCCATGGCTGCAGTCGCAATCGTTGCATTGCTGCCGACGGCAGCAATGCCGCAAGCCGGAACCTATCCGGAAAAGGTGATTCGGCTCGTGGTGCCCTTTCCGCCGGGCGGCGCCATCGACATCATGGGGCGACTGACTGCACAGAAACTGAGCGAAGCATTGGGGACCCAGGTGATCGTCGACAACCGTTCGGGTGCCGGAGGCGCCATCGGTACGGACAACGTCGCGCGAGCGGCGCCCGACGGCTACACCCTGCTGGTCTCCTCGACCAGTCCGATGTCGATCAATCCCCACATCAACAAGGTCCCCTACGACCCGGTCGCAAGTTTCGTTGCCATTGCCCTGATCGCCTCTTCGCCGCAGATGATCGTCGTGCCGCCCTCGCTGCCGGTGAAGAACGTAAAAGACTTCATCGCGATGGCGAACGCGCGTCCTGGCGCCATGAGCTTCGCTTCGAGCGGCGTGGGCACCATCATTCACGTAACCGCGGAAATGTTTGCCCAGCGCGCCGGCATCAAGATGCTGCACGTCCCGTACAAGGGCGCCGCGCCGGCTGTCGTCGACACCGTTGCCGGACACGTGACCCTGCTGACCGCGGCGTACTCGAGCGTGGCCCCTCAGGTGCGCGCTGGAAGGCTGCGGGCGCTGGCTGTCACCAGCCTGAAGCGGATGGAACTGGAACCGGGCGTGCCCACCGTATCCGAGTCCGGCCTGCCCGGGTTCGAATCCATTCAATGGTGGGCGGTGTCGGGCCCGGCGGGCCTTCCGACACCTGTCATCGACCGGCTCAACACCGAACTGAACAGGGTCGTGGGCACCGATGACATGAGAAGGCGCCTGGCGGCCGACGGGGCCGAGCCCGGCGGAGGAACGCCTGCGGCACTCGCTGCCTTCATCAGGAAGGACTACGAAAAGTGGGGGGCCGTGATCCGTTCGGTTCGCATGAAGGCCGAATGACCCCGCAGTCGAGCAGCAAATGGACGTCGAGAGGGAACAATCATGGGTGTAACCGAAAAGCTTGCACAGTTCATAGTGGAAACGCCCGCCGGGTCCATTCCCCCGGCGGCGATCGCTTCGGCGAAGCTGCGTTTCCTCGATACCCTGGGCGTGACCGTGGCCGGGTCACGTCATGACTCCGCACGGATCGCTAGGGATACGGCGAGCCTGCTCGGTGGCCACGCCCAGGTCACACTGATCGGACGCCCGGACCGCACGTCGGTCGAGCTTGCCGGATTTGTCAATGGCGTCGCCGCACACGCGCTCGAGTATGACGACTACACGCGCAGGGTGACGCATCTCAGCGCATCACTCGTGCCCGGCGCACTGGCCGTCGCTGAATACGCCGGACTGACTGGCAGACGTATGCTCGAAGGCTTCGTGATCGGCTTCCAGGTCGCGACGCACATTTCCAAGGGCCTGGGTTCCCAGTTGTTCGATCGAGGCTGGCACTCGCCCTGCCTGCTCGGTGCTTTCGGCGTGACCGCGGCCAGTTGCCGCCTGCTCGGCCTTGACGTCATGCAGACCAGGATGGCACTCGGCATCACGGCCTCGGAGGCATCCGGCATACGCAAGAACGTCGGCTCGATGGGCAAGGCCTTTCATGTGGGCCATGCCGTTCGTTGCGGGATCTTCTCTGCGCTGCTGGCCAGTCGCGGATTCAAGGTCGACCCCGATGCCATCGAAGGCGTCGATGACGGCATCGACGGCCATGTCCGGTTCGGACTGGCCGAAACCTTCAACGGCGCAGGCAACTACAGCCTGGAAAAGATGGCGCAGGATCTCGGACAAGCATGGGAACTCGCGGACAACACGACCGTCGTCCGGATGCATCCCGGCCACACAGCTGCCTCGTCGGCAATCGATGGGATGGTCGACCTCGCGCAGGAGCATGACCTGTTGCCCGGACAGGTCGAACGCATTGAACTCGAATGCACGACCCAGGCCATGAAGCTGGGTTCATACCGAGAGGCGGATGACGGGCACAAGGCCCGCTTCTGCCTTCCGTACAGCATGGCGATCGCACTGATCGATCGAAAGGCGGGACTCGATCAGTATACGGATCAACGTGTGCGCGCTGCAGATGTACAAGCCCTCATGCGCCGGGTGGAGGTTCGAGTTCCCCCCGATCTGAAACATCACCATGGTGCGTGGACCGGCGGCGTCAACTGGGGGGAGATGCGACTTTCCGTAAGCCTCAAGGACGGCAGGCGACTGTCCGTTGCGCGGTCATCCGCCCGCGGTTGGCCGGAGCAGCCAGCCACGTGGGGCGACATTGCAGGCAAGTACGAGGAGTGCTGCACCGGTATCCTCGATCCCGTGCAGATCAAGGCCAGCATCGAGCAGGTCGGCATTCTCGAAGACGCCGCGAGCCTTCAGCCTCTCGTTCGGTCCCTCTGTGCTGGCGCCTGAAGAATGAAGAATCAGAGAGGGAAACCGGGCTGATCGCACGACCCTTTTGGGCGACTGTCACCTTCGTGGCCGAGGCGCCAGTTCATCATGGCCGGGATGCCGCTAGAATTCTCCGGCTGCAGAAGTCCGTCGTCGATTCAACGACATCGAGCACCAGCCAGGGCGCGTGCGTGAACCTTTGAAACCGTTTTCTTTAGGGGAATGAGAACCATGAAACCAAGTCGACAGGTCCCACTGCCAAGAACCGCAGCCGATGTCCCGGCGCCGCCCGCAGGTACGGCGATGAGCAAAGCCTATGTGCAGACGGTTGGCAGGATGGCTTATGTCTGGGGTTATGCGCTGGTCAACTCGCATAACCGTCGAGCCGGGTTCGCCTACCTGACCGGCCAGAACGGCAATGTCGCCGGTTTGAACGGTGGCGTGGTGCCGATGGCGCCGATCAATCAAGCCGCCATGCTGACCGACTATGTCGATCCCCTGCAGACCTTCGTGACCTGCCCGAACCAGGACGTGGTCTACGGCGCGGGCTATTACGCACTCGACAAGAAACCGGTGGTTTTCCAGGTGCCGGATTTCGGCGATCGCTTCTGGGTCTATGCGCTCTATGACGCGCGAACCGATCAGTTCGCCCAGATCGGCAAACCCTACGGCACGAAGCCTGGCTTCTACATGATGGTCGGTCCCAGCTGGAAGGGCGCCAGGCCAGAGGGCATCACGGGGATCGTGCGGTCTTCCACCGAACTCGCGTTCTCCATCCCGCGCATCTTCAAGGGCGACAGCGCGGAGGAGACCAGGGCCGTCCAGCCGCTGATCAATCAGGTCATGTTCTATCCCCTGAACCAGTTCAACGGCAAGATGAAGACCCGCGACTGGAGCCAGCTGCCGAAGTGGCCCACGCCCCCGGGGGCCGTCGGCGAAACCAAATGGGTAGTGCCCGAGAAGTTCTTCGATCAGTTGCCCGGCGTGATGAAACTCGTGCCGCCGATGCCTGGCGAAGAGTCCCTCTATGCCTGGATTGCGTCGGTGTGGACGGCTGCCGGCAAGGATGCGGCCATCAAGGACGCCCTGATCGAGTCCTTCGTGGCTGCCGACAAGGACACGATTGCACCGTTCTTCCGTTGGGACCAGAACGGCCGTCCCGCAGGTAATGGCTGGAACTCGCCGGTCAATAACGCGCAATGGGGTAACGACTACCTCAACCGAAGCGCGACCGCGAAGTCGAACATGTACGACAACCGGCCGAGCGAGACGAAGTACATCTATCGCGACTACGACAGCGAGGGGCGCCAGCTCCAGGGTAAGTACAACTACACCGTGACTTTCGCCAAGAGGCAGGAGCCGCCGGTGAAGGGGTTCTGGTCAATGACGGTCTACAACGACAAGCATGTCTTCCATCCCAACCCGCTCAATCGCTATTCGCTCGGCACCAAGAGCAAATCGTTCCTGAAGTACAACCCGGATGGGTCACTGACCCTGTACTTCGGTGCGAAATCGCCAGGCAAGGAGAAGGAAACGAACTGGGTGCCGGCACCCAAGGGCGAATTCTCCCTCTACATACGCGCCTACTGGGCTGAACCGGCGATCATCAACGGCAAGTGGATGCCGCCGAACGTCATTCGCGGCAGCTGATTGCAGCATCGATACCCTGCGCCCCGGTCGTCGGCGCAGGGAAATCGGGAGGCCACTGCCGTGGCGCCTTGCCCGGCCGCGGCCTGCGCGCAATACTCGGCGCTTCCAACTGTCGCAGGCGAGGCACAGCGGTGCTCGGACACTATCTTGAAGGGAAGGGGGCCCGCGCCCGGGTTTCACTGGCAGCTGCCGTGCTGTGCGCGGCCGCGTCACACCTGCCTGCGGCTGCCGCGCAGGCCTGGCCCGACCGGCCGGTACGGATGGTCGTACCGTTCTCCGCCGGCGGCAGCTCCGACGTGATCGCCCGTATCGTCGGCGCGCGCATCACCGACACGTTGCGCCAGCCGGTGATCATCGACACCCGGCCCGGCGCGGGCACCTCCATCGGCAATGCAGTGGTGGCGCGGGCCAATCCCGACGGCTACACGCTGCTGCTCGCCGACACCGCGTTCCCGGCGTCCTCCAGCGTGCTGCAGAACCTGCCGTACGATCCGGTGAAGGACTTCGCGCCGGTCGGCCTGCTCGGTACCTCGGCGCAGTACCTTTTCAGCGGTCGCGGCCGGCATCGCGATGCGCAGTCGCTGGTCGTGGCTGCCCGCGCCAAGCCGGGGCAGGTGACCATCGGCTCCGGCGGCAACGGGGCCACCACCCACTTCATGGTCGAGCTGTTCAAGCGGGCTGCAGGCGTCGACATCGTGCACGTGCCGTACAAGGGCTCCGCCCCGGCACTGGCCGATGCCGCCGGTGGCCAGGTCGATGCGGTGTTCTCGACCTTCGCCTCGGCCGCGGCGCTGGCCGGCGCGGGCAAGCTGCAGGTGCTGGCGATCGCCGCCGTGCGCCGGCATCCGTCGCAGCCGGACGTACCGACCTTCGCCGAACTGGGCATCAAGGGCATGGTGTCCGACCACTGGTGGGGCGTGATCGCCCCCGGCGCGACGCCGAAGGCGGTGATCCAGTCGATCAATGCCGAACTGGTGCGGGTGGTGGCCACGCCCGAAGCGAAGGAGCGCTTCCCGACGCTGGCGGTCGACCCGAAGTCGAGCACCCCGGCCGAGTTCGGGAAGATCATCGAGGGCGACCTGGCCCTCTTCCGGCGCATCGCGCGCGAAGCGAACATCAAGGCAGACTGAGTTGAACGACCCGAAATCGAATACCCCATCGTCCGTGTCGCTGAAGGATCTGTGCAGCGGCCCGAACACCTTCATGGGCGTGCCCTACGCGACCGAGATCGCCGGCGCCCATGCGGCGGTGCTCGGCATCCCGTTCGACGTGGGTACGCATGCGTTCCGCGTCGGTGCGCGCCAGGGCCCGACCTCGATCCGCGAGCAGTCGCGGCTGATGCGCCACTGGAACCCGGAGTTCGCCGACTTCCCGGTCGCCGAGAAGCTGGGCCTGGTCGACGTGGGCGACGTGAAGCTGGTGCCGTCGAAGACGCATGCGGCGTTCGCGCAGATCGAGGCCGCGGTCGGCGCGATCGTCGACGGTGGCGCGGTGCCCATCACCATGGGTGCCGACGGCAGCATCTCGCTGCCGGTGATCCGCGCCGTCGGCCGGCGCCACCGCGGCATGGCGGTGCTGCACATCGATTCGCATACCGACAGCGCGCTGCCGCCCGGGCCGGACGAACACAACGCGGGCACGCAGTTCCACTATGCGGCGGTCGAGGAACTGGTCGACACCACCAACAGCTGGCATGTCGGCGTGCGCGGTACGGTGTTCCGGCCCGGTGGCTTCGGCCACACGAACGAGCTCGGCTACAACATCGTCACGATGAACCAGCTGATGGCGCGCGGCATCCCGGCAGTGATGGCCGACCTGCGACAGAAGCTGGAAGGCCGGCCGGTCTACCTGTGCCTCGACATGGATGCGTTCGATCCGTCGTGCGCGCCCGGCGTCTGCGCACCGAGCTGGGGTGGCCTGTCGGCGCGCGAGGGCATCGACATGTTCCGCCGGCTGCATGGCCTGGACATCGTCGCGGTCGACGTGAACACGGTGAGCCCGCCGCACGACGTGAACGGCATGGCGGCGTTCCTGGCGGCGAACATGATGTTCGAGGGCATGATGCTGGTGGCCGCGCGCCGGTTCCCCGGCGAGGTGCGCCGCTTCGAGCTGGCCGGCGCCTGAGAACGGGCTGAGCGCACCATGATCGTCCCCACCTACTGGGCCGAGGCCCGGGTGCAGCAGCGTGCCGGCGACCGGCAGGTCACGGTGCGCCGCTTCGGCTGGTCCGATGCAGGCCAGGACGATGCGCAGGCGATGGCCGATGCGCGCGCGGCCGAGGCGATGCAGCGTATCGTCGCTGGCGAGCCGCTGCCCAGGCGCGAACTGAATCGCGAACCGAAGGTGCCGTACAACGGCGCGGCAGGCGTGCCGATCCGCGAGGAGATCACCGGCCGCCAGGGCAGCGTGGTGGTCACCCGCAACAGCTATGGCGCACGTTGCCTGAACGTGCCCGACGTGCTGTTCGCGGATATCGACTTCGCGCCAGGCTCGGCCTGGCGGGCGAGCCTGGTCCTGCTGGCAGTGCTCGCGCTGGGCTCGGTATGCGCCGGGCTGGTCCAGCAGTCATGGCTGCTGTTCGGCCTGCTGCTGTCGGTGTCGCTGGTGCTGTTCGCGCCGCTGGCTGCGTTCGCCCTGCGCCTGTACGTGCGGTGGCGCGGCGGCCCGGAGCCGGCCGCGCTGTACCGGATCGAACGCTTCCTTGCGGCGAACCCTGGATGGAACCTGCGTACCTACCGCACACCGGCCGGGCTGCGCCTGGTCGCGACCCATCGCACCTTCGACCCCGCCGACCCGGAGGCGCTGGAGTTCTTCCGGGCCGTGGCTGCCGACCCGGTCTATGTGCGGATGTGCCTGAACCAGCGCTGCTTCCGTGCGCGCGTGACCGCCAAGCCGTGGCGCATCGGCATCGAAGACCGCCTGCGGCCACGGCCCGGCGTGTGGCCGGTGGATGCTGCGCGGTTGCCGGCGCGCACGGCATGGATCGATGGTTACGAAGCGAAGGCCGCGGCCTTCGCAGCCTGTCGCTACGTCACGACCGTGGGCAGTGGCGCGGTCGATCCGGCGGTGGCGCCAGTGGTCGCGCTGCACGACGAACTGTGCCGCGCGACCGTGCCGGGCCTGCCGATCGCCTGAGCGGGCGCAGCCTCAGGGGGTGGGCGTGGGGGCGGACTTGGCCGCGGCTTTTTCGAACCCCTGCCAGTCGCCGCCGAGCGCCTTCACCAGGAACACCGAGGCGAGCATGCGCTGGCCGAGCAGCTGTGCCGCCAGCCGTTCTGCGTTGAGCTGCAACTGCTGCGCGACGATCACGTCGAGCGAGGTTGCGACGCCGCCCTCGTAGCGGGCGGTCGCGATGTCGAATACCCGGTTCGCGCTGGCCACTGCCTTCAGCGCCTGCGCATGCGCGCGTTCGAGCGCAGCCAGGCCGAGGATGCCGTCCTCGGCCTCCTGCATCGCGGTCAGCACGACACGCCGGTAGTTGCCGACCGCGATGTCGTAGCCAGCCTGCGCGCTCGCCGACAGCCCGCGCAGGCGTCCGCCGTCGAAGATCGGCTGGGCGAGGCTCGCGCCGATCGACCAGACGATGCTGGGTACCGTGAACAGGCTGGACAGGTCGCGGCTCTGTCCGCCAAAGGTGCTGCCGAGCACGATGCTCGGATAGAACGCAGCCTCTACGATGCCCACCTGCGCGTTGGCCACGGCCATCGCGCGCTCGGCGGCCGCCACGTCGGGACGCCGTTCGAGCAGGTCCGATGGCACGCCGATCGGAACCACTGGCGGATTGAGCGGATGCGCCTGCGGCGGCAGCGAGAACAGCGGTGCCGGCGTGCCGGTGAGCGTAGCGATCGCGTGTTCGAACTGGCTGCGCTGCCGGCGCAGCAGGTCGACCTGCGTCAGGGTGCTGTCGACCAGCGCCTGCTGCTGCGCGATGTCCAGGCCCGACGCCGCACCGAGTTCATACCGCGAACGTGCGAGCGACAGCGAACGCTGCTGCAGGGCGATCGAGCGCGCGAGCACGTCCAGTTCGATATCGACCGCGCGCAGGTTGAAATAGGCGGTGGAGAGATCGGCCGACAGCAGCAGGCGCGCGTTCTCGAAGTCGGCGGCCGACTGTGCCGCGTTGGCGCGCGCCCCCTCGATCGATCGCTGCACCCGGCCGGCGAAATCGACCTCGTAGGACACCGAGAGCACGGCCAGGTAGTCGTCCTGCACCGTCGTGAACTGACGCTGTGCATAGTTGGTCAGCGGCCGGTTCCCGGAGATGCGCAGCCGCTGGTCGCGCAGCGCAGCGGCCACCTGCGGGTAACGCGCCGACAGCGCGGTCTCGAGCAGCGCGCCGGTCTGCGCGAGTCGCGCGGCGGCGATCTCCAGCGTGGCGCTGTCGCGCATCGCCCGGCCCTGCAGGTCGTCGAGCGTCGGATCGCCGAAGCGCTGCCACCACGGGCCCTTCGCCGCGCCGTCATCCGGCGTGCCTGCACGAAACGGCGCCTCGACCTTCCAGCCCTCGGGCATCGACAGCACCGGGCGCCTGTAGTCAGGGCCGGCGGTGCACCCGGGCAGCAGCGCGGCCAGTGCGAGCAGCGTGCGCCGGCGCAGTCGATCCGGTCGGCCACGCACCGTCTTCATGACTTCGGCTGCCCCTGTGCCGTGCCCTTGCCGGCTGCCTTCTCCGCATCCTTGCCGGGCGCCTTGTCGGGGGCACCCTTGCCGGCGGCGCCCTTCGCACCGTCACGGCCAGCGGGCGGCGCCGTGACGACGGTCACCTTGTCGCCTTCGCCGATCGAATCGGACGGGTTCATCACGACCCGCTCGCCCGTCGTGATGCCTTCCAGGATCTCGACCGTCTGGCCGAAGTTGCGGCCGATCCGCACCGGGCGCAGCTTGACCACGCCATCGGCGCCGACCACCGCGACCCGTACGCCTTCGGCACGGAACATCAGCGTGTTCGACTCGACCGTCGTCGCCTGGCTCGCCTTCAGCGGCAGCGCGACCTGGATGAACGCGCCCGGCATCAGCGCGCCGTCCGGGTTGGGCAGGTTCACCTCCACCTGCATCGTGCGCGTGGCGGGGTCGATCGCCGACGAGGTACGTACAACCTTGCCGGCGAATACCCGGCCCTGCAGCTCGATCTGGGTGACCTTCACCTCCTGGCCGGCGCGCACCAGGTGCGCGTAGCTCTGCGGCACCGAGATGAAGGCGCGCAGCGTCTCGGTCTGGGTCAGCACGAACAGCGCACGGGCGGCACCGCCGCCAGCGTCGATCAGGTCGCCGACATCGACGCTGCGCCGGGTGATCACGCCGGAGAACGGTGCGACCACCCGCTTGAAGCTCTCCAGCTGGCGCAGCCGCACGATGTTCGCATCCGCGGCGGCCAGGTTGGCGCGGGCCTGAACCTCGTTGCTGCGCCGCTCGTCGAGTTCCTGCTGCGAGACGGCATCCTTCCGGCGCAGGGCCTCCCAGCGCTCGAGCGAACTCGTGGCAAGCGCCAGGCTGGCGGCGGTCTGTTCGCGCGCGGCCAGCGCCTGCACCAGTTGCTGGTCGATCTCGGGCGTGTCGATCTCGGCGAGCAGGTCGCCGGCCTTCACCCGGCTGCCGATGTCGCGGTGCCAGCGCTTCACGTAGCCACTGGCGCGTGCGCCGATCGGCGACTGGGTGTAGCCCTGCAGCGTGCCGGGCAGGGTCACTGTCTGGCCGACGTCCGAGGTCTTCGGCTGGGTCACCCGCACATAGACCTTGGACAGGTCGGCGATGCTGGCTTCCAGCGCACTGGCGTTCGTGTTCCGGATCACCACAGCACGGCCGGCGCCCACCGCGAGCAGCAGCACGACGATGAAGGCCAGCCACTTGCCGCGCCGGACGACCGCGCGCCGCTGCATCAGGTCGGCGGGGTCGGTATCCTCGATCGGATGTATCGCGAGGTCGTGGTGGCGTTGTTCAGGCATGAAGACGAGGCTCCGTGTGTCGGTATGCCGCTGCAGGTCAGGTGCCGACTGGCGCGGGCGACGACGGCGGCCCGGCATCGCCGGCTGCGTTGCCGGTGCCGGTGCGCGCGGCCTTGCGCCGGGCGATGCGCTGGTGGACGTCGGCGAACAGCACCGGCACGAAGAACAGCGTGGACACGGTGGCGAGCAGCAGGCCGCCGATCACCGCGCGGCCGAGCGGCGCATTCTGTTCGGCGCCTTCGCCGATGCCCAGCGCCATCGGCACCATGCCGATGACCATCGCCAGCGCGGTCATCAGCACCGGGCGGATGCGGGTGGCACCGGCTTCCAGCGCCGCCGACAGCGGCGGCACCCCGGCCGCCAGCCGGTCGCGCGCGAACGACACGACCAGGATGCTGTTGGCGGTAGCCACGCCCATCGTCATGATCGCGCCAGTGAGCGCCGGCACGCTCAGCGTGGTGCCGGTGATGAACAGCATCCAGGCGATGCCGCCGAGCGCCGCGGGCAGCGCCATGATGATGATGAAGGCGTCGGTCCACGACTGGAAGTTGACCACGATCAGCAGGTAGACCAGCACGATCGCCATCGCCAGGCCCACGCCCAGGCCGAGGAACGACTCCTGCATGGTCAGCACCTGGCCGCGGATCGTGACGTCGCTGCCGCGCGGCAGCTTCGGACGGATCTCATCGACTTTCTTCTCGACCTGGCGCGCGACCGAGGCCAGGTCGGTGCCCTGCACGCTCACGTAGACATCGACCACCGGCGACAGGTTGTAGCGCGAGACGATCGACAGGCTGCGCCCCGGCCGCGCTTCGACCAGGTTGCCCAGCACCTGCGGTGCGCTGCCGGCCAGGCTGCCCACGCCCGCTGCGCCGACCGGGATGTTGAGCAGGCCGTCGAGCGAATCGATGCTGTACTGCGGCGCCGACATCTGCACGCTGTACACCACGCCGTTGGCCGGGTTGAGCCAGAACGCCGGGGCCGTCTGCGCGCTGCCCGAGAGCGAGATCAGCACGTTCTGGCCGACGTTGAAGGCGGTCATGCCCACCTGCTGCAGCCGCGCGCGGTCCATGCGCAGGTCGATGGCCGGGTTGTCGAGCCGCTGGTGCACATGCACGTCGACCGCGCCCGGGATCTGCCGGATCGACTTCACCAGTTCGCCGGCCAGCGCCGCGTTCTGCTCCATGCGTGCGCCGGAGAACTGGATGTCGATCGCCGCCGGCAGGCCGAAGTTCAGGATCTGGGTGACGATGTCCGCGGGCTGGAAGAAGAACTCGACGCCGGGGAACCGCTTCGGCAGTTCCAGGCGTAACTGGCTGATGATCTCGTCGGTAGGCCGGTGGCCCTTCTTCAGCGCGATCAGCACTTCCGCGTCGAAGGTGCCGATGGTGCCGGCGTTGCTGTAGGACAGGTTGATGCCGCTGTTGGGCACGCCGATGTTGTCGAGGATGGTCTCGAGCTCTTCCGGCGGGACCATCTCGCGGATCGCGGTCTCGACCTGGTCGGCGATGCGCGCGGTCTGCTCGATGCGGGTACCGGTCGGCGCGCGCAGGTGCAGGCGGATCTGCCCGGCGTCGACCGACGGAAAGAAGTCCTGGCCGAGGAACGGGAACAGCAGGCAGGACAGCGCGCAGAAGCCGAGGAACACCACCGCGAAGGTCTTGCGCGAAGCCAGCGCGGCCGACAGCGTGATGGTGTATGCGCGACGCACATGCTCGAATTTCTGGTCGAAGCCGCGGTAGACCCGCTGCAGCAGGCTCGGCCGGGCGCCGGCAGGCTCAACCCTGCCGTGCACGTCGCGCATCAGCAGCATCACCATCGTCGGCACCAGCGTGCGCGACAGGATGTAGGACGCGATCATCGCGAACACCACCGCCTCGGCCAGCGGTACGAACAGGAAGCGCGCGACGCCGGACAGGAAGAACATCGGCACGAACACGATGCAGATGCACAGCGTGGCGACGAAGGCTGGCACGCCGATCTCGCCGGCGCCGACGAGGATCGCCTCTTCCAGCGGCTTGCCCAGATGCAGGTGGCGCTCGATGTTCTCGATCGTCACGATCGCCTGGTCGACCAGGATGCCGACCGACAGCGCGAGGCCACCCAGCGTCATCAGGTTCAGCGTCTCGCCCAGGATGTGCAGCATGATGATCGAGGCCAGGATCGACAGCGGGATGGTCATCGCGATGATCACCGTGCTGCGCCAGTTGCCCAGGAACAGCAGCACCATCAGTGCGGTGAGGCCGGCGGCGATCAGCGCCTCGACCACCACGGCGTTCACCGCCGCCTTCACGAACACCGACTGGTCGAACAGCGGCGTGACCTTGATGTCTTCCGGCAGGATCTTCACCGCCTTGGGCAGCATCGCGAGCAGGTCGTTCACGATGTCGACCGTCGATGCGCCACCGTTCTTCAGCACCGACAGCAGCACGCCGCGGTTGCCGTCCTGGCGCACCACGTTGGTCTGCGGCGAGAAGCCGTCGCGCACCGCTGCGACGTCGCGCAGGTAGACCGTGGTGCCGCCGGTGGTGCGCACCGGCAGTTCGCCCAGCCCGGTGATCGCATCCGGCGAGCTGTTCATCTTCACGCTGTATTCGGTGTCGCCGAACTTCGCGGTGCCGGCCGGCAGGATGAGGTTCTGGGCGTTGACCGCGTTCACCACGTCGGCCGGTGCGAGCCCGCGCGCCTGCAGCGCCGGGATGTCCAGGTCGACCGACACCACGCGGATCTTGCCGCCGTACGGGAACGGGATCGCCGCGCCCGGGATGGTCACCAGCTGCGGGCGCAACTGGGTCACCGCGGCGTCGAACACCGCCTGCTCGGGCAGCGTCGGGCTCGACAGCGCGAGCTGCACCACCGGGATGCTCGAGGCCGAATACTTGATGATCAGCGGCGGCGTGATGCCCGGGGGCAGCTGGCGCACCTGCGGCTGCACCGCCGCCACCACCTGCGCGAGCGCGGTCTGGATGTTCGCACCCTGCTGGAAGAAGATCTTCAGCACCGAGACGCCGGTGAGCGAGACCGACTCGATATGCGCGATGTCGCTGACAGTGGTCGTCAGGCCACGCTCGGTGGTGTTGGCCACGCGCTGGCCCATCTCCTGTGCCGACAGCCCGTTGTAGGTCCAGATGATCGAGACCACCGGGATGTCGATCTCGGGAAAGATGTCCGTCGCCATGTTGCGCAGGACGAACGGCGTGGCGAGCAGGATCAGCAGCGCCATCACGATGAACGTGTACGGCCGCCTGAGCGCGAGCCCGACGACGGAGAAGGTCGAGGGGGCTGGGGCAGGCGTCGGTTCGTTCACCGAGGCATTCTAGACCCAAGGCTCCGGGGAACGCACGCTTTCCCTGGCGCATGGCCGTGTCGGGCAACGCGTCGCTTTGCGATAGCATCCGTGGCTTGCAGGTCGTCAACCGGGCCTGCACACCACACGAGAGGAGGCTGCGATGGCGCAGTCGAATACACCGACCACTGCCCCGATCCGCATCCGCTTCGGCGGCTACCAGATGCCGGCGTCGATCCACAACCAGGCGGCGCGGCGCTTCGGCGAGCGGCTCATCGCGCGCCTGGGCGAGGATCGCGTGCAGTTCGAACTCATCGGCAACGTGCTCGACCTCGGGCGGCCGTCCGGCGACCTGCCGTCGATGGTCGAGAGCGGCGAGCTCGAGGCCTGCTACATCTCGTCGGTGCGCTTCACCCGGCCGGTGCCCGAGTTCGGCGCGCTCGAGCTGCCGTTCATCGTGCGCGACCGGCCGACGGTGCACAAGGCTTTCGATGGCGAACTCGGCGCACTGCTCGAGGCCGGCATGCATGCGAACACCGGCGTGCGGCTGCTCGGGCTCTGGGACAACGGCTTCCGCCACCTCTCGAACAAGGTACGCCCGATCCGCACGCCGGCCGACTGCCGGGGGCTGACCATCCGCACCCAGATGAGCGCGCTGCACGAAGAACTGTTCGCAGCACTCGGCTTCGTGCCGATCCCGGTCGACGTGAAGGAGTTCGTCGAGCAGGTTGCAGGGCCGCGCTTCGATGCGCAGGAGAACCCGCTGACGAACACGTACAACTTCGGCGTGCAGGACTATCACCGTTACATGACGCTGACTGGCCACCTGTTCGGCGGCACCGCCTTCATCCTGAACACGCAGGTGTGGCGCAGCTGGCCGACCGACGTGCAGCAGGCCGTGCTCGAAGCCGCCCGCGAGGCGACCGTCTACCAGCGCGAACTGGCCGGTGCCGAGGACGCGTTCGTACTCTCGCAGCTCGACCCCGCAAAGAACGAAGTGATCGTGCCCACCGCCCAGGAACGCCAGGCCTTCATCGACGCCGCCGAACCCGTGATCGCCCGCCACCGCGGCGGCTTCGACCCCAGGATCCTCGCCTGGCTCTCCTGAAAAACCCGGGTCAGACACGGATTTGCGGGCCGGGAGCGCGCTGCTGCCTGGCAGTACCGCAAATCCGTGTCTGACCCGGGTTTTTCTATTTGCGCCAGAAGACGGGGGTGAAGACGATCAGCAGGGTGAACAGCTCCAGCCGGCCGAGCAGCATGGCGAAGGTGCACACCCAGGTCTGGAAGTCGGTCAGCACCGCATAGGTCGTGGCCGGGCCGACATCGGCCAGGCCGGGGCCGGTGTTGTTCACGCAGGCCACGGCGGCGCTGAACGCGGTGACCACGTCGAGGTTGGTCGCCACCAGCAGCAGGGTGGTGATCACGATCGTCGCGATGTACACGAACAGGAAGGCGAGTACCGCGAACACGATGTTGTTCTGCACGACCGCGCCGCCGACCTTCACCTGGGTTACCGCGTACGGATGCAGGATGCGCACGAACTCGCGGTAGACCTGCTGGTACAGGATGGCTGCGCGCACGATCTTGATGCCGCCGCCAGTCGACCCGGCGCAGGTGGCGAAGCTCGACAGGAACAGCAGCCACAGCCCGGCGAACATTGGCCATGCGCCGTAGTCGGTGCTGGCGAAGCCGGTGGTGGTCGCCACCGAGATGGTGTTGAACATCGCATAGCGAAGCGCCACCAGCGGGTCTTCGTACACGCCGAGGAAATACAGGTAGACGGCGATCAGGACCCCGCTGCCGACGGTGACGCCGATGAACAGCCGCGCTTCGGGGTCGCGTCGGTAGGGCTGCAGGCTGCGGCCGCGCAACGCGCTGAAGTGGGTGATGAAGTTGATGCCCGAGGCGAGCATGAAGCAGATCGCCACCACCTCGATCGCCAGTGAATCGAAGTGGCCGTAGCTCGCGTCGTAGCTCGAGAAGCCACCCAGTCCCATGGTCGAGAACATGTGCATCAACGCATCGAGGCCGCTCATGCCGGCCAGCCAGTAGGCCAGCCAGCAGGCGAGCGACAGCAGCCCGTAGATCGTCCACAGGCCCTTGGCGGTCTCGGCCAGCCGCGGCGTGAGTCGCGATTCCTTCATCGGGCCCGGCGTCTCGGCCTTGAACAACTGGCGCCCGCCGACGCCGAGCAGCGGCAGGATCGCCACCGCCAGCACGATCAGGCCCATGCCGCCCATCCAGTGCATCTGCGTGCGCCAGACGTTGATCGACGGTGGCAGGTGGTCGAGGCCGCTCAGCACCGTCGCGCCGGTGGCAGTGATGCCCGATACCGCCTCGAAGTAGGCGTCGGTCGCGGACAGGCCATCGATCGCCGAGTGCAGCGGCAGCGCAGCGAACGCGGGCAGCACGGCCCACACCATCGCCACCAGCAGGAACGCGTCGCGGATCTCGAGTTCGCGCCGGTAGCGCAGCGTGGACAGCCACGTCACCGCGCCGGCCGCCGCGGTGATCGCGATCGCGCGGTCGAAGCCCGCGGAGGCGCCGTCGTCGAGCCAGCGCGACACGCCCAGCGGCAATGCCATCGTGATGCCGAAGATCAGCGTGATCAGTCCGAACACGTGCAGCACCGAAAGGTTGCGGTGCAGCTCGCGCGAACGGAAATCGGCCACTGCTAGAAGAAGCCGACGCCGACGGCGAACAGCTTCTCGATCTTCGGCACCAGGTTCTTCGACACCGCGAACACGATCACATGGTCGTTGCGCTGGATCACCGTGTCGTGGTGCGCGATGATCACCTCGTCGTCCATGCCGATCGCGCAGGCGATCTCGTCGGCTGGCAGCGCATCGCGCCGGCGCACGATCGCCGCGATCGTCGCACCCTTCGGCAGCCCGATCGAATCGACGGTGCGCCCGACCACCTTCGACGAGCGCGGGTCGCCATGCGCGATGATCTCCAGCGCCTCGGCCGCCCCCCGGCGCAGCGAATGCACCGCGACGCAGTCGCCGCGCCGCACGTGCGTGAGCAGCGATCCGATGGTGACGGTGGCCGGCGACAGCGCGATGTCGATCTGGCCGCCATGCACCAGGTCGACATAGGCTGCGCGGTTGATCAGCGTGATCACCCGGCGTGCGCCCATGCGCTTGGCGAGCAGCGACGACATGATGTTGTTCTCGTCGTCGTTGGTCAGCGCGCAGAACACGTCCATCTCGCCGACATGCTCGTCCGACAGCAGTTCTTCATCGGTGGAGTCGCCGCACAGCACCAGCGTCCGGTCGAGCTCCTGCGACAGCCGCTCGGCCGCGCGCTTGTGTACCTCGATCAGCTTCACCTGGTACTTCGATTCGAGCGATGCGGCCAGGCGCGAGCCGATGTTTCCGCCACCGGCGATCATCACCCGCCGCACCGGCTGGTCGGCGCGGCGCAGCTCGCGCAGCACGGTACGGATGTGTTCCCTGGCGGCCAGGAAGAAGACCTCGTCGCCATGCTGGATCACCGTGTCGCCGGTCGGGATCAGCGGCGCTTCGCCGCGGAAGATCGCGGCGACCCGGCTGTCGACATCCGGGATATGGTCGCGGATCTCGGACAGTGGCCGCCCGACCAGCGGGCCGCCGGTGAACGCACGCACGGCCACCATCTGCAGCCGGCCGTTCGCGAAGTCGAGCACCTGCAGCGACTCGGGGAACTCGATCAGCCGGGTGATGTAGTCGGTCATGATCTGCTCGGGGCAGATCGTCACATCGACCGAGAAGTTGCCCGCGCTGAATACTTCCGGATGGCCGAGGTAGTCGGCCGACCGGATGCGCGCGATGCGGGTCGGGATGTTGAATACGGTCGAGGCGAGCTTGCAGGCCACGAGGTTGGCCTGGTCGCTCTGGGTCACCGCAACCAGAAGGTCGGCATCCTCCGCGCCGGCGGCACGCAGGATCGACGGATGGGCGGCATTGCCCTCGACCGTGCGCAGGTCGAGATGGTCGGCCAGCTGGCGCAGTCGGTCGCCATCGGTGTCGACGATGGTGATGTCGTTCGCTTCGGACACCATGCTCTCGGCGACGGTGGACCCCACCTGGCCAGCGCCCAGGATGATGATCTTCATTCGGGTTGCCGGGCGAGGGCATGCGGCGTGGAGCGCCGCGCGGCCATGCGCGGGCTCAGGGCGCGGCCGGTCCGGCGTGGGCCGGCCAGTTCGCGCGCAGCCATCCCTTCCATTCTTCGAACACCGCCGGGTCGAGTGCCGCGATCACGGATTTCTCCCAGACCTCGCCGGCCCAGAAGTCGTCGTGGTCGAGCGATGCACAGAGCCCGCCTGCTTCCCGAAAGATCAGCCATCCCGCTGCGTAGTCCCAGAGCTTCTGACCGCCGTGAAGATACACGTCAAATCGCCCGGCTGCTGCGTAGCACCACTCGAGTGCGCTCGAGCCGTAGTTGCGCTGGGAGCAATAGGGGGCCTTCGCGGTCAGGCGCGCCGCCAGCGCCCGGTCGAGCCGCTTGAATTCGATGCCGGCCATCGCCTGGCGCAGCGCGACCGTGCGCCGCTGCAGCGGCAGCGGCGTGCCGTTCAGCCACGCCCCCAGTCCGTCTTCGGCCTGGAACGCTTCGTCGGCAACCGGGTCGTAGATCACGCCGAGCACCGGCCGCCCCGCGCGCACCAGCGCCACCGAGATACCGAAGCTGGGCAGCCCGACGGTGAAGTTCGACGTGCCGTCGATCGGATCGACGCACCAGAGCGTCTGCGCGCCGTCGCCCCAGGCATCCTGCTGCTCGGCGTGGGTCATCTCCTCGCCGACGAAGCCGCAGTCGACCAGTTCGCGCAGCAGCGGCGCCAGCGCATGCTGGGCGGCGATGTCGGCTTCGGTCACCACGCTGCCGTCGACCTTGCGCGACTGCCGGGTGTTCAGGAAGCGCGGCATCACTTCGCGGGCCGCGACATCGCGCACCACCGCCACGGTGGCGGCGAGCAGCGCGGACGGCCGGGTGGCGGGGGGAGCAGCCGGGTCGGGCATGGGTGGGGTCACGACGATGGTGCGATGGATACGAGGGGTGCAGTCGCGGCGGCGCTGGTCGGGCCGTGCGCCACGGGTGGGTGTGTAGAATCGGATGACTCTACCATTGTGCCGCAGCGGTCCCGCTGCAAGCGGCCTGTTCCGACCCCAGGACCCGACCCCAGGACACGGATGCTCACGCCCCGGTTTCACTGCCCGCAGGCCGTTCCCGGGCTCGCCCGCGGCGCCCGCGTCGAGCTGCCGCCGGACGCCTCGCATCATGCGCTGCGCGTCCTGCGCCTGCGTGAAGGGCAGCCGGTCGCCGTGTTCTGCGGCCATGGTGGCGAGTACGAGGCGGTACTCGAGCCCGGCCGCGGCAAGTCGGCACAGGTGCTGCTCGGCGCCTTCCATGCGGCCGACCGCGCGCCGCGCATCGACGTGCATGTCCAGCAGTCGGTGGTCGCCACCGAGAAGATGGACTGGGTGGTCGAGAAGGCGGTCGAACTCGGCGCGCGCCGGTTCACACCCGTGCTGGCCGAGCGCAGCGTCGTGCGCCTGTCGGGCGAGCGGGCGGCGAAACGGGCCGCCCACTGGCAGGCGCTGGCGGTGTCGGCGAGCGAGCAGTGCGGCCTGAACCGGCTGCTCGACGTCCGCCCGGTAATGGCGCTGGACGCGGCGTGCGCCGGGCCGCATGATGCAGGTGCCTTGCTGTGCCTGCTCGATCCTGAAGGTGAGCGTTCGCTCACCCAGGAGTTGACGGCACTGCTGGCCGATCCCGAGGGCGGGTCGGCGCGTTCGCTGGTGCTGCTGGTCGGGCCCGAGGGCGGTTTTTCGCCGGTCGAGGCGGCGCTGGCGCGCGCGGCGGGCTACCGTCCGGTCACGCTCGGGCCGCGGGTGCTGCGCACCGAAACTGCCGCGCTGGCGGCGCTGGCCGCGCTGCGCGCCATCGTCGACGACTTCTCCCCGCCGGCTCCATCCACCCCCCGCCAGGCCTCGTCCCCCGCCACGACATGAACACATCGCCTCCCTCGTTCGTCACCTGGTTCCGCGCCGCCGCGCCTTACATCCACGCGTTCCGCGGCAAGACCTTCGTGGTCGCCTTCGGCGGCGAGGTCGTCGACGAGGGGCAGCTCGTGCACCTGTCGCACGATGTCGCGCTGCTGGCGAGCCTCGGCGTGCGCCTGGTGCTGGTGCATGGCGTGCGCCCCCAGCTCGAGGTGCTGATGGCGCGGCAGGGCATCGAGGCGCAGTACGCGAACGGGCTGCGCGTGACCGACGACGCGGTGATGGGCTGCGTCAAGCAGGCCAACGGCATCGTGCGCATCGAGATCGAGGCGCTGCTGTCGACCGGGCTGCCGAACACGCCGATGGCCAATGCGGCGGTGAACGTCGCCAGCGGCAACTTCGTGGTCGCCTGCCCGCGCGGCGTGTACGAGGGCATCGACCTCAAGTACACCGGCGCGGTGCGCAAGGTCGACGTACCGGCGCTGCGGGGGCGGTTGGACGCCGGCGAGATCGTGCTGGTCTCGCCCCTGGGCTACTCGCCGACCGGTGAGGCGTTCAACCTCACCGTCGAGGACGTCGCGACCTCGGTGGCCACCGCGCTGGCCGCCGAGAAGCTGATCTTCATGATCGACGGGCCCGGCGTGCAGCGCGGCCGCGGCCGGCTGCTGCGCGAACTGACCCTGTCGAGTGCCGAGAGCTGGATCGCGCGCACGAAGAAGTCGAAGGTCGGACGCGGCACCGACATCGAACGCTTCCTGCCGGCGGCGATCGATGCCTGCCGGCGCGGCGTCGCGCGCGCGCACCTGGTCAGCCGCCATGTCGACGGCGCGCTGCTGCTCGAACTGTTCACCCACCACGGCATCGGCACGATGATCTCGCGCGATTCGCTCGAGCGGCTGCGCCCGGCGCGCATCGACGATGTCGGCGCGGTACTGCAGCTGATCGCGCCGCTCGAGGCCGAGGGCACGCTGGTCAAGCGCGGCCGCGAGCGGATCGAACGCGAGATCGGCTACTTCACCGTGATCGACCACGACCGGCGCCTGATCGGCTGCGCCGCGCTGTACCCGTTTCCGTCGGCCCGCGCCGCCGAGCTCGCCTGCCTGGTCGTGCATCCCGACCATCGGAACGCCGGCCATGGCGAGGCACTGCTGCTGCATATCGAAGCGCGTGCGCGTGCACAGAAGCTCGACAGGCTCTATGCACTGACCACCCACACCGCGCACTGGTTCGTCGAGAACGGCTTTCACGAGGTGGACGTCAGCGAACTGCCGGCCGAGCGGCGCCAGCTCTACAACTGGCAGCGGCGCTCCAAGGTGTTCGTGAAGTCGCTGTAGGCGGCCCGCTGGCAGACATTGTTCGGAGGGGTGGGCGTGCCACGTACACTCCGTTGTCCGTCGACGCCGCGCGGAGATTACACTTGACGGCCGATCCCGCAAGTCCCTGGGAGTACCCATGCCCCGTACCGTCCATTGCATCAAGCTCGGCCGCGACGCCGAGGGCCTCGAGTTCCCGCCTTATCCCGGTGCGCTCGGCCACCGCATCTTCGACAGCGTGTCCAAGGAAGCCTGGCAGTTCTGGCTCGAACACCAGAAGCGGCTGGTCAACGAGAACCGCCTGAGCCTCGCCGATCCGAAGGCGCGCAAGTACCTCGCGACGCAGATGGAAGAGCACTTCTTCGGCGCCGGTGCCGACGCGGTGCAGGGCTACGTGCCGCCGGGCTGAGTGCCTGCGCAGGCAGGGTGTCATCAGCCTGAAACGCATGCGACATAACCTTCGTGTTCTCCCTGACTGGATGAGCGCGCCACTTGAGCACCGCCGCGGTGAAAAAGAAGCGCCTGCCCCCGCCTGACCACTTCCTGAACCGCGAGCTCGGCCTGCTCGCGTTCAACATGCGCGTGCTGGAAGAGGCCGAGAACCGGAAGAACCCGCTGCTCGAACGGTTGCGCTTCCTGTGCATCGTGTCGAGCAACCTCGACGAGTTCTTCGAGATACGGGTCGGCGGCCTGAAAGAGCAGATCACCCTCGGCGCAGCCGGCGCGCAGCCCGACGGCATCTCGCCGCGCCAGCTGTTTCCGCTGGTGGCGCAGCGTGCACACGAACTGGTCGACCGCCAGTACCGGCTGCTCAACGACGAACTGCTGCCCAGGCTGGCCGCCGAGGGCATCTGCTTCCTGCGCCGCAACGACTGGACGCCCGCCCAGCAGGAATGGGTGCGCGCGTATTTCTTCCGCGAGGTGATGCCGGTACTCACGCCGATCGGCCTGGACCCTGCGCATCCGTTCCCGCGCGTGCTGAACAAGTCGCTCAACTTCGCCGTCGAGCTCGAAGGCAAGGACGCGTTCGGCCGCAAGTCCGGCGCCGCCATCGTGCAGGCGCCGCGCGTGCTGCCGAGGGTGGTACGGCTGCCGCCGCAGGTCGCCGGCTGCCCCAACGGGTTCGTGTTCCTGTCGGCGGTGCTGCACGCGAACATGCGCGAACTGTTCGCCGGCATGCAGGTGCTCGGTTCGTACCAGTTCCGCGTCACGCGCAACAGCGACCTGTTCGTCGACGAGGAAGAGGTGAAGAACCTGCGCATCGCGCTGCAGGGCGAACTGCCGCAGCGGCACTTCGGCAACGCGGTACGCCTCGAGGTCGCGGACAACTGCTCCGATGCGATGACCGCGTTCCTGCGCATGCAGTTCAACCTCGGCGAGGACGACATCTACCGCGTACCCGGGCCGGTGAACCTGGTGCGGCTGATGCAGGTGCCCGACTGGGTCGACCGCCCGGACCTGATGTTCAAGCCGTTCACCCCGGGCGTGCCGAGCACGCTGATGCGCCGCGCCGACGTGTTCGAGGCGATCCGCCGCGGCGACATCCTGCTGCACCATCCGTTCCAGTCGTTCGCCCCGGTGGTCGATTACGTGCAGCAGGCGGCGGCCGACCCGGCGGTGGTCGCGATCAAGCAGACGATCTACCGCACCGGCAACGAGTCGGTGCTGATGGAGACCCTGGTCGCGGCGGCGCGCAGCGGCAAGGAAGTGACCGTGATCGTCGAGCTGCTCGCGCGCTTCGACGAAGAGGCCAACATCAGCTGGGCCTCGAAGCTCGAGCAGGCCGGTGCGCATGTCGTCTACGGCGTCGTGGGCCACAAGACGCATGCCAAGATGTCGCTGGTGGTGCGCCGCGAAGAGGGCGTGCTGCGCCGCTACGTGCATGTGTCGACCGGCAACTACCATGTGCGCACTGCGGGCCTGTACACCGACTTCGGGCTGTTCACCTGCAACGAGCAGATCTGCTCTGACGTGAACGAGACCTTCAAGCAGCTCACCGGCCTGGGCAAGGCGAGCAGGCTGCACCACCTGTGGCAGGCGCCGTTCACGCTGCAGGAGAACATCGTCGCGGCGATCAACGAAGAGGCGAAGGCCGCGCGTGCCGGCCGGCGCGGGCAGATCGTCGCGAAGATGAACGCGCTGCTCGAGCCGTACACGATCGAGGCCCTGTACAAGGCCTCGCAGGCGGGCGTGAAGATCGACCTGATCGTGCGCGGCGTGTGCGCGCTGCGCCCGGGCGTGCCGGGGCTGTCCGAGAACATCCGCGTGCGCTCCATCCTCGGACGCTTCCTCGAGCATTCGCGCATCTTCTGGTTCCATGCCGGCGGCAAGGACAACGTGTACCTGTCCAGCGCCGACTGGATGGACCGCAACTTCTTCCGCCGCGTCGAGATCTGCGTGCCGATCCTCGACCCGAGGCTGAAGCGGCGGATGATCACCGAGGCGCTGCGTCCGTACCTGCGCGACAACCTGCAGTCGTGGGAGATGAACGGCGACGGCGTCTACCGCCGGCGCAGCGCGGCGCGTGCGCGGCCGTACTCCGCGCAGCAGGCGCTGCTCGCCGAGCTCGCGCAGCTGCCGTTGCCCGAAACGGGCCGGTAGCGCGGCGGCCGGGCGCGGAGGGCCGATGGCGATCGAGACCGAACTGCGCTTCCAGCTCGACGCTGCGCGCGCGCGCGCGATCCTTGCCGACCCGCGGGTCGCAGCCGGGTTGCGCCGCCAGCCGCTGTCGAGCATCTACTTCGACACGCCCGACTTCGCGCTCGCCGCCCGTCGGGCCGGCCTGCGCGTGCGCCGGGTCGGCCGGCGCTGGGTGCAGACCTTCAAGTGCGAACTGCCCGACGGGCCCGAGCACCGGCGCGGCGAATGGGAATGGCCGGTGGCGAGCGCGCAGCTCGACCTCGACGTGCTCGCCGAGACCCCGCTCGCCGACTGGTTCGCGAAGCCGCGCAATCGCGAGGCCCTGGCCCCGGCCTTCGAGACCCGCTTCACCCGCGCGAGCGCGCTGGTCGACCATGGCGAAACGTCGATCGAGCTTGCGATCGATCGCGGCAACGTGATCGCGGGCGAGCGCAGCGAACCGATCCTCGAACTCGAGCTCGAACTCAAGGGCGGCCCGGTCGACGGGCTCTATGCCTTCGCGCTCGACCTGAACCGCGCCCATGCGCTGATGCCCGAACCGCGCAGCAAGGCCGCCCGCGGCTTCATGCTGTCGACCGGTGCGAAGCGCGCGCCCATGCGCGCGCCGAAGCTGCAGCTCGAGGGCGAGGCGACGGCGGAACAGGCCTTCGTGTCGGTGATGCTCAACTGCCTCGCGCAGCTGCAGGGCAACGCGGCTGGCGCGCGCGTGGGAGACGACCCGGAGTACGTGCACCAGGCGCGTGTCGCGCTGCGCCGGATGCGCTCCACGCTGGTGACGTTCCGGCGCGCGATCCCGCGTTCATGCAGCGACGCCATCTCGATCGAGGCGCGGCGGCTCGCCTCGGCGCTCGGTGCCGCACGCGACCTCGACGTGTTCGAGGAAGGGACGCTGGCGCCGCTCGCGGCGGCCGGGCATGCGACGCGGCTGGCGGCTGCGTTCGAGCGCCTGGCCACGTTGCGCCAGCAGGCGCGGCAGCAGGCCGCCGAGGCGCTGTCCGCGCCCGGATACACGGTGTTCGTGCTGCACCTGCTGCGCTGGATCGACAGTGCGCCCTGGCGGGCGGCGTCCGTACCCGCATCCGCGTCGGCACCCGCATCCGCACCTGCTGCAACAGCTGCAACTGCCGCAGCCGCCACACCACCGGGCGCCGTGAAGCCGGGCCCCGCGAAGGCCGACCCGGGCCGGGCTGCCGGTGACCGCACCGAGCTGCGGCGCCAGAAGGCCGGCATCCGCCGCTTCGCGGCGGGCACGCTCGATCGCCGCCATCGCGCGGTGATCGCCATCGGCGGCAAGCCGTCCGGGCTGGATGCCGAGGCGCGCCATGAACTGCGCATCGCGGTGAAGAAGCTGCGCTACGCGGCCGAGTCGTTCGCCAGCCTGCAGGGCGGCAAGTCGGAGAAGGCCGCCGGTACCTACCTGGCTGCGATGGCATGGCTGCAACAATCGCTCGGGATCCTCAACGACATGGCCACGGGTGAGGCGCTGGTCGCGGGCGGGAAGGGCGGTCCGTTCGACGGTGCGATCGACGATGCAGGGCTGGCCCTGCTGTCCGGATGGCGCCTCGGCCTGTGTGCTGCCGTACTCGACGATGCCGACCGCGCGTGGAACCGGTTTCGCGAAGCCGACCGGTTCTGGTGACGACGAAGGAGCCCCGACACGATGAACCTGATCCTCTGGCGGCATGCCGAAGCAGAAGACGACAGCAACGACCTGGCGCGTGCGCTCACCTCGAAGGGGCAGCGGCAGGCCAAGCGGATGGCCGCCTGGCTGGAGGCGCGGCTGCCCGACAAGTACAAGGTGCTCTGCTCGCGCGCCCGGCGCTCGCAGGACACGGCGCGCGCACTGACCGAGAAGTTCAAGGTCGATGCGAACCTGGACCCGGGCGCCTCGTATGCGTCGCTGCTGGCCGCGGTCGACTGGCCGCACGGCAGCGGCACCGTGATCGTCGTCGGCCACCAGCCGACGCTGGGCGCGGCGGCCGCGACGGTACTCGCCGGCGAGCCCGCCGGCTGGATGATCCGCAAGGGCGCACTGTGGTGGATCTCGTACCGGGAGCGCGACGCGGGCGGCGAGACCTCGCTGCGGGTCGCGATGTCGCCCGACCTGCTCTGAGCATCGGGCGGGCGCGGCCGGCGTAACATCGGCCGCATCGGGCAGGGCTGCCCGGCAGCAGAGGAGCGCCGCATGTTCGAATCCGCCGAGGTTGGCCATCGCATCGACCGCGAAGAGTACCGCCGGCGCGAGCCCGCGCTGCGGGCCGCGCTGCTGCAGGCCCAGCTCGACCTCGCTGCGCTGAAGCGCTTCCCCGTGCTGATCGTGGTCGGCGGCGTCGACGGCGCGGGCAAGGGCGAGACGGTCAACCTGCTCAACGAGTGGATGGACCCGCGCCATATCGACACCCATGCGTTCGGCGCGCCCTCCGACGAAGAGGCCGAGCGGCCGCGCATGTGGCGCTTCTGGCGGGTGCTGCCGTCGAACGGCCGCATCGGCATGCTGTTCGGTGCCTGGCATTCGCAGCCGGTGCTCGACCGGGCGTACCGGCGCACTGGCAGCGACCGCTTCGAACAGCAGTTGCAGGAGATCGAGCGGTTCGAACGGATGCTCGCCGACGAGGGCGTGCTGCTGCTGAAGTTCTGGTTCCACCTGTCGAAGAAGGACCAGCAGGCGCGGCTGAAGGCGCTCGAGAAAGAGCCGCTGACGCACTGGCGGGTCACCCGGGAAGACTGGCACCGCTTCGAGAAGTACGACCGCTTCCGCAAGGTGTCCGAGCTGCTGGTGCGGCGGACTTCCACCCCGGCCGCGCCGTGGATCGTGGTGGAGGGCGTCGACGAGTGCTACCGCGCGCTGACCGTCGGCGAGACGCTGCTCGCCGCGATGCGCCAGCGCCTGGACGGGCCGGGCACCAACCCGCCGTCTGCGACCCCCACCCCCACCGCGCAGCCTGCCCCGAGGCTGCCCGCGATCGACCAGCGCGACGTGCTGTCGATGCTCGAGCTCGACCAGCCGATGACGCGCGAGGTCTACGAACCGGCGCTCGCATTGCTGCAGGGCCGGCTCAACCGGCTGTCGCGCGACGTGAAGTTCCGCAAGCGCGCGGCCGTCGTGGTGTTCGAAGGCAGCGACGCGGCCGGCAAGGGCGGTGCGATCCGCCGAATCACCGCCGCACTCGATGCCCGGCAATACCAGGGCATCCCGGTCGGTGCGCCAAGCGAGGAGGAACGCGCGCATCCCTACCTGTGGCGCTTCTGGCGCGACCTGCCGCGGCGCGGTCGCTTCGCGCTGTTCGATCGCTCGTGGTACGGGCGCGTGCTGGTCGAGCGGGTGGAGGGTTACTGCAGCGAGGCCGACTGGCGCCGCGCCTATGGCGAGATCAACGAGTTCGAGGGCGAGCTCGATGCGCACGGCGTCATCATCGCCAAGTTCTGGCTGCAGGTGAGCAAGGAGGAGCAGTTGCGCCGCTTCCGCGACCGCGAGCAGGTGGCGTTCAAGAACTTCAAGATCACGGCCGACGACTGGCGCAACCGCAAGCGCTGGGCGGCCTACCACCAGGCCGTGTGCGACATGGTCGATCGCACCTCGACCGACGTCGCGCCGTGGACGCTGATCGAGTCGAACAACAAGCTCTACGCCCGGATCAAGGTGCTCGCGACGCTGGTCGAACGGGTCGAGCAGGCGCTGTAGGTGCTGCAGGTGCTGCAGGTGCGCGGGTCACCGCGTCACGGATACATCGACCAGCCGACCCGGTCGGTGCGCGCGCGGAACAGGTGGCCTTCGGTGGTGGTGACGAACAGCGTTGTCATGTCCGCGCCGCCGAACGCGCAGTTGGTCGGGCGGATCGCCGGCACCGGATGCGTCTCGAGCACGCGCCCGGACGGCGCGAACACGTAGATCATCGGCCCTGCGCCCGCCACTTCCCAGCCGGCGGTGGCCACGATGTTGCCGTCGCGGTCCAGGCACATGCCGTCGATGCCGCGGTGTACGCCGCGTGCATCCTCGCCCCAGGTGAACAGCGTCCTGAAGGTGCCCAGGCTGCCGTCGTCGAGGATCGGGTAGGCGCGCAGTTCGCGCGGCACGCCTTTCGCATAGCCGCTCTCGGCGACATACAGCGTGCGCTGGTCCTGCGACAGCAGCACGCCGTTGGGCATCGTGGTGTCGAAGGTCGCGCGGGTGGTGGTGTAGCTGCCGTCGGGCTGCGGATCGCAGCGAAGCACCGACTGGTCGGGCAGTTCGGTCTGCTCGGTCTTGTCCCAGTTGCCGGCGTTGATCGGGTTGCTGAACCAGATGCGGCCCTCGCGGTCGATCGCCAGGTCGTTGGGCGTGTTGAGCCGCTTGCCGTCGATGCGGTCGGTGACCACGGTCGTCTCGCCTTCGACCAGTGACGTACCGTCGAAGCGCAACACCGAGCGGCCACCGGAGCAGCAGCCGAACAGGCGGCCCCGGCTGTCGAAGGCCAGGCCGTTGGTGCGGTTGGTGCCGGTACGCCACGTCCTGATTGCACCGCTGGCCACGTCCATGCGCAGGATCGTGCTGGCCTGGATATGGGTGAACAGAAGCTGCTCGCCGTCCCACACCGGGCCTTCGGTCAGCGGTACGCTGCGCGGCGGCTTCATCAGCAGTTCGAAGGTCCAGCTCATCGGGTTGCCTCCTTCATTCTTGTGGTTTCCGCCGTTCAGCCCAGCAGCACCAGCGCCCAGGTGATCGGCACGTTGACCAGCGCGATCATCACCGCAGCCGAGCCGATGTCCTTCGCGCGCTTGGCGAGCGAATGGTCGTCGAGCGATACCCGGTCGACGGTAGCCTCGACCGCCGAATTCAGCAGTTCGACCACCAGCAGCAGCATCACCGACCCCACCATGAGCGCGCGTCCGGCACCGCTGGCCGGCAGGAACAGCGCGAGCGGTACCAGCACCGCCGCCAGCAGCACCTCCTGCCGGAACGCCGCCTCGTTGCGGTAGGCGGCGGCCAGCCCGGACATCGAATAGCCGAACGCATTGACGATACGGCGCAAGCCACTACGCCCCTTGTGCGGGCTTTCTGCCCCGGGCCGGGGTTCGGTGGGCTGTTCGGCCATGCGGGTCAGGTTCAGCCCATGACGGCGGCATAGGCCGCCGAATCGAGCAGCCCGGTCGTCGCCAGCGCATCCGGCGCCGCCTCGACGCGCACCAGCCATGCACCGTACGGGTCGGCGTTCAGCGACTCCGGGCTGTCGCGCAGCGCCTCGTTCACCTCCACTACCGTGCCAGCCACCGGCGCATGCACGTCGGAGGCGGTCTTCACCGACTCGATCACCATGAACGGCTCGCCGGCGACCAGCACCGCACCCACCTTCGGCAGGTCGGCGAACACCACGTCGCCCAGCGCATCCTGCGCGAACGCCGTGATCCCGACTTCGACCCGACCGGGCGCGACCTGCCGCGCCCACTGGTGTGTCGGAACATAACGCCGGTCGTCCGGCGGCAAGGTTTCAGTCATGTTCACACTCGAAAAAGCGTGTCTGACCCGGGTTTTCCAGCACCCAGGCCAAAACCCGGGTCAGACACGGGTTTGGGGGAGGAGGGGTACGCGCTCGTGCAGGCCGAACTGCTGTTCCAGCCAGGCGCCGGCCGCCAGCAGCCGGTGCTCCGAGCGCGGCGGCCCGATCAGCTGCATGCCGACCGGCAGCCCGCTTGCGGTGAAGCCGCAGGGCACCGCCAGCGACGGGCAGGCGGTGACGGTGATCGCATAGGTCATCATCATCCACTGGTAGTAGAAGCCGAAGCGCACGCCGCCGAACTCGTCGAGCTGATGCTGCCGTGCGTCGAAGGCCGGGCTGATCGCCACCGGGCACAGCAGCAGGTCGTGGTCGTCGAAGAAGCGCACCACGCGCCGCGCGATCGCGGCCTGCGCCACGTCGGCCTCGACCACCTCGCGCGTGCTGCGCGCGAGGCCCTGCTCGGTGTTCCAGACCACGTTCGGCGACATCCGGTCACGGTGCTGGTCCATGATGTGCGCGAGCCGGCCGACGTACAGGAAGCTGCGCAGCACCTGGAACACGAGGTCGGCATCCTGCAGGTCGGGGCAGGCCTCTTCGACGCGCGAACCGGGTACCTGCATCACGCTCGCGGTGGTGCGGCAGAGGCGCGCGACTTCCGGATCGATCATCGGCGCGATGCCGAGGTCGGTACTGAAGGCGATGCGGGCCGGCAGCGCTGGCGCACGGGCTGCGGACAGGAACGTGCGCGCCGGTGCCGGCCGCGACAGCGGATCGGCACCGAGTTCGCCGGCCTGGCAGTCGAGCATCAGCGCGACATCGGCGACGGTGCGCCCCATCGGGCCTTCGACCGACAGCGGCGAATAGGCCTGGCGCTGGATGCGCGCGACCGTGCCGGCCGTCGGGCGCAGGCCCACGGTGCCGCAGAACGACGACGGTATCCGGATGCTGCCGGCGAAGTCGTTGCCGGTGGCGAGCCAGACCTGGCCGGCAGCCAGCGCCGCAGCGGATCCGCCGGACGAACCGCCGCAGGTCTTCGTGGTGTCCCACGGGTTGTACGTGGTACCGAACACCTCGTTGTGCGTGGTGCCACCGGCCGCGAACTCCGGCAGGTTCGACTTGCCGATCACGATCGCACCAGCGGCCTCGAGCCGGTCGACGACCACGTCGTTAGCCGGCGCGATGCGATGCTCGAAGGCCAGCGAGCCGCTGGTGCAGCGCACGCCGCCGACGTCGATGTTGTCCTTCACGGCGATCGGCAACCCGTGCAATCGACCCAGTGGACCGGGCGGGCCGCTGGGCGCGGGCCGTGGCGCGGCCATCAGCCGCTTCGCATGGTCGCGCGCGCGGTCAAGGCAGAGCGTGGGCAGCGCATTGAGTGCGCCGTCGGTGGCTGCGATGCGCGCAGCGGCCGCTTCGACCAGTTCGAGCGGCGAGACTTCCCGGCGCTCGAGCAGGTCGACCGCGGCGCAGGCTGTGAGGCGGGTGAGTTCGGTCATCTGAGGGTGGCGGAGGGCAGCGGAGGGTGCGGAACGAGCGGGAAGGCCGTTACGGACAGTGCAGTCAGCCGTCTGTCTTCACACGGATTGTCGCATTGCCAGCACCGCCGGTGCGGCTTGACACCCCCGCCGATGTCCACGGACACGGGTTGGCGATATAATTTCGGGTTATTCCGCATGGCGTCACTCCCCACGACATACCCCATGGGGCTGCGGCAACCCACAGGCAACGACCGGTACCGACGGAGAGTCATTCGATGAGCGCGCAGCACGGAGAAGGTTCAGAAGGCCACGGCACCGAAAGCCAGGGCCTGATCAACACGCCGAAGCAGTTGATCACGGTGGTCGTGGCCTCGTTCCTCGTGCCGATCATCGGCATCGTGCTGCTGGTGTCGTTCGTCACCGGCGCCAAGAACACCGAGCCGGCTGGCAGCCAGGCGAAGGCTGCTGCAGTCATCGCCGAGCGCATGCGTCCGGTCGGCCAGGTCTGGATCGCCGGCGAAGCGCCCCCGGCCGGCGCGGTCGCCGTGGCTGCCGTGGCAGCGGTCAAGGTCGAGAAGACCGGTGAAGAGGTCTACAAGTCGGCCTGCGCCGGCTGCCACACCACCGGTGCCATGAATGCACCGAAACTCGGCGACAACGCCGCCTGGGCGAAGCTGATCCCCGAGGGCCATGCCGGGCTGACCAAGCAGGCGATCGCAGGCATTCGCCAGATGCCGGCACGCGGCGGCAACCCCGCGCTGACCGACATCGAGATGAGCCGCGCCGTGGCCTACCTGGCGAACTCTGCCGGCGCGAAGTTCAAGGAGCCTCCGGTTGCTGCCCCTGCCGCACCAGCCGCTGCTGCTGCTGCTGCGATGACCGTCGCTGCGGTCGCACCGGCCGCCGCTGCACCGGCCGCTGCCGCGGTCGATGGCGAAGCCGTCTACAAGCAGGCCTGCGCGGCCTGCCACGCGTCCGGTGCCGCCGGCGCGCCGAAGAGCGGTGACAAGGCCGCCTGGGCGCCGCGCATCAAGAAGGGCGAAGAGGCGCTGGTTGCCTCGGCCTTGAAGGGTATCGGCATCATGCCGCCCAAGGGTGGGAACGCGTCGCTGACCGAAGCGCAGATCCGCGCTGCGGTGGCCTACCAGATCAAGACCAACCGATAGGCGTCACTCGGCCGGTATCTTCGCCGCGACGCGCTCCTGCGCGATCGCGGCGAGCCTGCGCCTCTGCGTGCGCAGTTCCGGACCGTCCGCCCCGCCTGCCTCGCCGGATACGACGAACGGCTCGATCGGTTCCAGGAAATGCAGCTCGGCGCGCAGCCCCTGCGCACCCGCGATGCGCCACATCGACACCACCAGCGAGACATCGTCGATGTACGCCGGAACATCGCTGCGCATGCCGGCCTCGTCGACATAGCGGATCGCCACCGGATGCACCCGTGCCTGCGCACCGACGGCCGGCTGGAACAGCGATGCATGGAACGGCCGTACCACCGAGCCGTCGGTGGTCGTACCCTCCGGAAACACGGCGATACGCTCGCCCGACACCGCCAGCCGCGCGATGATGCGGTCGTTGACCTTGCGCGTGTCGGTACGCCGGCCGCGCTCGATGAACAGCGTGCCGACGCGCGCCGCCAGCCAGCCGAACACCGGCCAGCCGCGGATCTCGGACTTGGCCACGAACAGCGTCGGGCAGACGGCGTTGATCACCCAGATGTCGAGCCAGGACACATGGTTGGCTGCAATGAACACCGGTGCATCGTCGCTCGGCAGTTCGCCATGCACGTCCAGGCCGATGTCCATTACGTCGAGCAGCGCCGCCGACCAGGGCTGCATGTGACGGTTGCGCAGGCGCACGTCCGGGCGATCGAGCACGAACAGCGCGACCAGCAGCCCGCGCACCATCAGCGCCGTCGCGCGGGTGATGCGCCAGGTGCGGACGAAGGCGCCGCGGCGGTCAGCGCACGACATCCGCGATGCGAACCTGTACGCCGGTCGCCCCGACAGCCACCGGTTGCACGGTGCCGACGAGGTCACCCGGCTGCGGCATCGCCTGTCCGGAGCGCGAGACCCGGGCCGACACCACCACCTGCTTGTGCATCGACAGCTTCGCCGTGGGCGCCATGCTTGTCGAGTCGTCGAGCGTGAAGCGGATCGGCAGGTCTTTCACCGTTGCGCGCACCACAGCCAGCGGTAGCGGCGGGCCATCGACCGCGCGCGCGAAGATGAATACTGCCTCGTCCGGCTTCGCCTGGCGCATCAGCTCGGGCGCGAGCGTCACCTCGCCGCTGATGCTGGCGCCGGCCGCAGCGGGGCCCTTGGATTGCGTACTTCCTGCGCCGGCCGCCACCGGCGGCGCGTCCGCGAGCGTCACACCCTTCGCGAGCGCGACCTGCCGGACCTGCTCGATCGCCTGGTCCACGGCCGCGCGATCGGCCGACCCGGGCTCGACCACGGCCGCGAGCCTGCGCCACAGTGCGATCGATTCGGCGAACTGGCCATTCTCCATCGCGGCGGTCGCGGCCAGCGCGAGTGCGGTCTGGTTCTTCGGATCGAGCTTGAGCGCCTTCACGATCAGCTCGAACGGCTTGCCCGACAGGCTGCCCTGCACCATCGCCAGTGCATCGGCGTGGCCTGCGAGCAGGTTCGCGTCGTCGGGGCGAAGGGCGCTGGCCTTCTCGAAGGCGGCGATCGACTCCGGCATGCGTCCGGTGATCTGGTAGGCGCGCGCGAGCATCACCCAGCCCTGGGCATCGTCCGGGTTCGTCTTCATCTTCTCGGCGAGCGCATCGACCATCTCCAGGAACTGCTGGTCCGGGGGATTGAGCGCGGCCGGGTTGCCGAGCGAGAGGTAGCCGACGAACGCCAGCACAGGTACCAGCGCCAGCATGCTGGAGGTGAGCCAGCGGCCGCGGCGCACGGTGGGAGCGCCGTCGGCCGCAGCGGCCGGTACCGCAGCTTCCGACAGCGCCCGCCGGTCCAGTTCCGCGCGTGCGATCGCATGCTGCTCGACCGACATCACGCCGTCGGCCAGTTCACGGTCGAGTTCGAGCAACTGGTCGCGATAGACCTCGGCATTCAACGCGGCGCGCGCCGGCCCGGCATCGATGCGGCTCGCGCGCAGCAACGGCAGCGCGACGAAGGCGACCGCCAGCAGCGCCAGCAGCGCGCACAGCATCCAGAACAGCGTCATCGATTACCCATCCTGTCATCCTGCGTCGTACGGTCGTTGCCGGTGGCGAGCGAGGCGAGTGCCGCGCGTTCCGCATCCGACAGCGCGGGCACCGCGCGCGCCTCGGCCAGCGTGCGCCGATGGCGCAGCTGCGCAACCAGAACGCCGAGCCCGATCACCAGCAGCAGGCCGGGGCCGAACCAGAGCGCGATCGTGGTCCAGTCGAGCGGCGGGCGGAAGCGCACGAAGTTGCCGTAGCGCGCGACCATGAAGTCGAGCACCTGGCGGTCGGTCAGGCCGCTCTTGAGCTGCTCGCGGATCTCGTTGCGCATGTCGATCGCCAGCGCGGCATGCGAATCCGCGATCGACTCGTTCTGGCAGACCAGGCAGCGCAGTTCCTTCGTCACCGCGATCAGCCGCTGCTCGAGCACCGGGTCCTGCGCGTTCGGGCGGGCGACGCCGGGCGCGACTGGCGCGCTGGCGGCGCCGCTACCGCTACCGCTGTCGGTGCCGGTGCCGCTGCCGGTGCTTGCCGCCGGGGCAGGCATGGCCACGGCCAGCAGCGACGCCAGCATCAGGGCGCGCAACGGTTCGCGCAACGACGCGAGCCTCCGTACCGGGCCTGCGTGGATCGTCTGCCGCGCGCTCACGATGCGCGCAGTTTCTGGATCAGCGGCAGCAACGTGCGTTCGACCACCTGCGGGTTGAGCGGGCCGACATGCTTGAAGCGGATCACGCCCTGCTTGTCGATCAGGTAGGTCTCTGGCGTGCCGTACACGCCGTAGTCGATGCCGACGCGGCCGGTCGGATCGACCACCGACAGCAGGTAAGGATCGCCGTGGCGCCTGAGCCAGTCAGTGGCCGCAGCTTCCTTGTCCTTGTAGTTCAACCCGTAGACCGGGATGCCCCGCTTCGACAGCGCGTCGATCACCGGGTGCTCTTCCAGGCAGGGCGTGCACCAAGAGGCCCAGACGTTGAGCAGCCAGACCTTGCCCTTCGCATCCTCGACCGAGAATTGCCTCTGCGGCTCGGCCAGTGTCGGCAGCGAGAAGGCCGGTGCCGCCTTGCCGATCAGCGGCGAGGGCACCTCGCGCGGATTGAGCGTAAGCCCGATCCCGAGGAACGCAGCCAGCACCCCGAACCCCACCAGCGGCAGCCACGCCCTGTTCATCGCCGTCCCCCAAAACCCGGGTCAGACACGGATTTCCCAAAACCTGGGTCGAAACCCGGGTCAGACACGGGTTTCCCGGACGCACTGTCTGGCCCGAGCGCGGCCCTCGCAAGCGGCGCCGCGACCTGCGCGATCGAGCCCGCGCCTGCCGCTGCAGGCGTACCCGCAGTCATCCCCGGCAAATGCGTGTCTGACCCGGGTTTCGGGAATCCGTGCGGCAAGGGGCCCGTGTCCGGGAAACCCGTGTCTGACCCGGGTTTCCGGAAGCGGTCGCGGACCTTGACGCGGTAGCGGCGGTCGCAGACGGCGAGCAGGCCGCCCAGGGCCATCAGGAAGCAGCCGGCCCAGATCCAGTCGATGTAGGGCTTGTGGTACACGCGCACGATCCACGATTCGCCGTTGTCGACCGGTTCGCCCAGCGACACGTACAGGTCGCGGGTGAAGCCGGAGTCGATCGCCGCTTCGGTCATCACCATGCCGGAGGCGTTGTACACGCGCTTCTGCGGATGCAGCGTCTCGACGAACGCGCCGTTCTTCAGCACGGTGATCGTGCCTTCCATCGCGCGGAAGTTCGGGCCCGGCGCCTCGCGCACGCCGTCGAAGCGGAAGGTGTAGCCGCCTGACTGCACCACTTCGCCCACGCGCATGCGCACGTCCTGTTCGCTCTCGTAGCCGCGCACCATCGTCACGCCGACCACGAACACCGCGACGCCGAAGTGCGCGAGCAGCATGCCGTAGAAGCTGGCGGTCGGACGCGACAGCCGCGCGAACATCGAGCCCTCGCCCTGGCGCACGCGCTGCACCAGCGAGGCGATCGCGGTCGAGGCGATCCACATCGCACACAGGATGCCGAAGGACGCGACCGGGCTGAAGGTGCCGATGCCGGTCTGCGCCGCCATCGCCAGCGGCACGACGATCGCCGCCACCACGCTGATGCCGAACGCCCAGCGCAGGCGCACCGCCATCTCGGGCAGCGTCGCCTTCTTCCACTTGGCGATCGGGCCGATGCCCATCAGGAACATCAGCGGCGACATCAGCGGCAGGTAGACCGAATCGAAGTAGGGCGGGCCGACCGACAGCTTGCCCAGGCCCAGCGCATCGATGATCAGCGGATACAGCGTGCCGAGCAGGATCGAGCCCGCAGCCACCACCAGCAGCACGTTGTTGCCGAGCAGGGCCGACTCGCGCGACACCAGGTCGAACGAGCCGCCCAGGCCGATCTTCGGCGCGCGCCAGGCATAGAGCGCGAGCGAGGCGCCGATCGAGACCACCAGGAAGGCGAGGATGTACAGCCCGCGCTCGGGGTCTGAGGCGAACGAATGCACCGAGGTCAGCACGCCCGAGCGCACGAGGAAGGTGCCCAGCAGCGACAGCGAGAATGCGCTGATCGCCAGCAGCACCGTCCAGCTCTTGAACGCGCCGCGTTTCTCGGTGACCGCCAGCGAGTGGATCAGCGCGGTGCCCACCAGCCACGGCATGAACGAGGCGTTCTCGACCGGATCCCAGAACCACCAGCCACCCCAGCCGAGCTCGTAGTAGGCCCAGGCCGAGCCGAGCGCGATGCCCAGGGTGAGGAACATCCAGGCGATGGTCGTCCACGGCCGCGACCAGCGCGCCCAGGTGGAATCGAGTTCGCCCGAGATCAGCGCCGCGATCGCGAAGGCGAAGGCGACCGAGAAGCCGACATAGCCCATGTAGAGCAGCGGCGGGTGGATCACCATGCCGATGTCCTGCAGCAGCGGGTTCAGGTCGCGGCCATCTGCGGCAGCCGGGATCAGCCGCTCGAACGGGTTCGACGTGAACAGCATGAACGACAGGAAGCCGACGCTGATCATGCCCATCACCGCCAGCACGCGCGCCACCAGCGGCGCCGGCAGCTGGCGGCTGAACACGGTGACCGCGACCGTCCAGCCGGAAAGCATGAACGACCAGAGCAGCAGCGAGCCCTCGTGCGAGCCCCAGGTGGCGGTGAAGCGGTAGGTCATCGGCAGCTGCGAGTGCGAGTTCTGCGCGACGTTCAGCACCGAGAAGTCCTGCGCCATGAAGCTGTAGGCGAGCGTCCCGAAGGCGAGCGTGACGAACACGCCCTGGCCCTGCGCGACCGGGCGTGCCATCGCCATCCATGATTCGATGCCGCGCTGGGCGCCGACGAGCGGAAACACCGCCTGGATGCCGGCGAGCACCAGCGCGAGGATCAGGCAGAAATGGCCGAGTTCTGGAATCACTTGCCGGAGCCTCCTGCGGGCGCGACGACCGAGCCCTGTGACTTCTTCGCCTGCTCGAGCGCGTGCGCGGCCTCGGGCGGCATGTAGTTCTCATCGTGGCGGGCCAGCACCTGGTCGGCGCGGAAGATGCCGTCGGTGCCGAGCTTGCCCCGGGCGACCACGCCCTTGCCCTCCTGGAACAGGTCGGGAAGGATGCCCTTGTAGGTGACCGGCACCACCTGCGCGGTGTCGGTGACCTTGAATGCGACCGTCAGGCCATCGGCCTCGCGCTTCACGCTGCCGGCCTCGACCAGCCCGCCGATGCGGAACGGCCGGTCGAGCGGTGCCTCTTTCGCGTAGACCTGCGTCGGGCTGAAGAAGAACAGCAGGTTGTCCTCGAAGGCGTTGAGCACCAGCGCCGCGGTAACCGCGAGCGCGGCCAGGCCGCCACCGATGATCGCCAGCCGTTTCTGCCGCGGTTTCATGTGCTGCTCCATTCCCGGATCTTGCGCTGGACCCGCGCGCGCGCCAGCGATTGCCGGCGCTGCTTCACGACCCAGGCGATTTCGGCCACGACCAGCAGCGCCGTCGCGCCGTACGACATCCAGACGAAGAACGCATAGCCGCCCATCGCGAGGAAGTCGGAAAAGCTCGACCAGTTCATCGTGACCCCTCTGCCTTGGACCCCGGCACATCGCCGGAGGTTCCGGCCTTCTCTTCGGCCACCAGCAGTTCGCCGACCCACGCACTGTGCTGCTCGCGCTCCACGATGATCGAACGCACCCGCGCGAGCGAGATGGCGATCGTGTACATCCACGCCGCGAATGCCATCACCAGCATGCCGGTGAGCATCACGGTGGCCATGGACGAGCTGCCCGGCTTCACCGACGCACCCTGGTGCAGCGTGTTCCACCACTTGACCGAGAAATAGATGATCGGGATGTTCACCACGCCGACCAGCGTGAGCAGGGCCCCGGCACGGTCGGCGCGGCGCGGATCGTCGATCGACGCGCGCAGGGCCATGTAGCCGATGTAGAGAAAGAACAGGATCAGCGTCGACGTCAGCCGCGCATCCCAGACCCAGTAGGCGCCCCAGGTCGGGCGGCCCCAGAATGCGCCTGTCCTCAGCGCGTTGATGGTGAACAGCGCACC
>CAIQON010000323.1 GCA_903873475.1 uncultured bacterium | reverse complement strand
TTCGACGCCGCCGCCCTGGCGGTGCTGCTGCTGGCTTCAGCGGCCGTGATCGCACCGTTCATCGCGGCTTATACAGCCGCCCTGTCTGCAGCCAACGGTTTCTATCCCGAGTTCCTCTATCGGGCCGGTTTTTCGAATCCCCGCTTCCTGGGGCAGTTCCAGACCCTTGTCCTGCCGCTGCTGGGCGCATGTACGGTCTGGCCAGGTTTCCCGCCGCGCTACCGGCGCCTGGCCTTCGTCGTGCTGGTGCTGACCTGGCTCATGGTGATCGTTGTGGCCGGCCGTGCCACCTGGTACGCGACGGCGATCGCATCGGTCGTACTGCTGGCGATTGCGCCAGCCGCCAGCCGCCGGCTGCTGTGGCCGCAGGCGCAGGCGCTGGCGGTCGCCTTCGCAGGCGCCTGGATCCTTTTCGAGTGGCTGCCCGACCGGCTCGGGCTCGCCGGTGGCGCGGTGATTGAAGGTCTTGCCGGCCGGCTGGGTAATCCGCTGGCGTTGAGCTTGCGCGACCAACTCTGGGGCCGGGCACTGGAACTGGTGGCGCTGCATCCGTGGCTCGGTATCGGCCCGATGGGGCTGGCCCTCGACGTCAATCCCGTGGCGGCCCATCCGCACAACGCGGTGCTGCAGATCGCGGCCGAGTGGGGAGTGCCCGCGGCACTGGCACTCTCGGCCGCCGGGGCGATCGTGATGGCCCGGATGACCCTGGCCTTGCGTCGCTGCGCACGGCCGAGCCGGCCGGACGAGGGGCTGCTGGCCGCCGGGCGCGCCGCGTCCGGCAATGGCCCCGGGGCGGAGGTGCCGCCGGATGTTCTTCTCCCGACCGCATTGCTGGCATCGCTGATCGCCATCGGCGTTCAGTCCATGGTGGATGGCGTGATCGTCATGCCGTACACGCAGGTGCTTTCGGCGGTCGTGCTGGGCTGGGGCGCGTCGGTGCTGCTCGAGCCTGCACAGCCCGATCCCAGCACGGTGGCAGGCGGGCGCATTAGCAGGGTGCATACGGTCGCGGGCGCTATCGCGGCAGCCGCGCTGGCCAGTGCGCTGATCTGGGCAGCTGCACCGCAGCTCTTCACCGTCGAGAATCGGGCCGAATGGTTCAGGGCCAGCTATCCCGGCATCGACGACGACGCGACGCGGTTCTGGGTGCAGGGATGGCTGATCGACGAAGTAACCGAGGCCGAGCGGTTCATTATTCCGCGCAGGTCCCCGTTACCGGCAGTCGTTCCTGGACCGTACAGCCGGTAAGCCCCCGGCCTTTCAGGCCGTCACCACCGTCTCGACGTTATCGCGCGCGCCGCGGTTGTCGACCCAGGCCAGTGCGACCTTGTCGCCCGGCTTGGCGCCGCGCACCCGGATGCCGACGAACGGGTCGCGCGCGATGGCCTGGCTCAACTGCGCGTCGAGCACGATGCGGCCGTTGTGCGTGATCTGCACGCGCTGGATGAAGTGGACCGGAACGAGCTGTCCCTTCGCATCGCGCCGGTTGCCCGTTTCCATCGGATGCATCACCAGCGCACGCACGTCGGCGAAGTCCTGGCGCATGCGTGCGGTGATCCGGGTCGTGGATTCGGCCATCGAAAATCCCTGTTCGATCGGGGCGGGCTCAGCCGCAGCCGCCGATGGTGGTCTTCACGTCGCGCGTCGTGCCATGCAGCCTGCCGTCGGCGCTGACGATCACGCGAAGGGTGCCCGACTCGGCGACCTTGATCAGCGTCGACACGTAGGGGTCGGCGCCGTTGGCGAAATGGAAGGTGGCCGCGAGCGGATACGGGTTGCGGTCGGTGATGATCGACAGCGCCTGGGTGTTCGGGATGCGGCTGGTGACCTCGATGCGGGTGCGCGCGCCGTTCTCGATCACGTCGTGGATGTCGATGAGGATGTCGCGGCTCGCCACGACCGTGCTGCTGCCCAGGTGGCGGATCGCATCGGCCGCGGTCTTCGCCTCGAACCCGGCCTTGTTCCAGTCGGCCGTCGACACGGCCAGTTGCGCGAAGGCAGACCCGACCAGGCCAGGCGCGGCCAGTGTGAATGCGAGCGAGCCACCCTGCAGCAGCGTGCGGCGCTTCATCGCGATGCCTCGGGTTGAACCGGTGGGGCGACCCAGTGGCCGCTGCGGCCGCCGGATTTTTCCAGCAGGCCGATGCCCGACATCGTCATGCCACGGTCTATCGCCTTGCACATGTCGTAGATGGTGAGCAGGCCGACGCTGACTGCGGTCAGGGCTTCCATCTCGACGCCGGTACGGCCGACCGTTTCCGCCACCACGGTGCAGCCGATGGAGCAGTCTGCGTCATCGAGGTCGAACTCGGCTTCGACCCGGGTCAGCGGCAGCGGATGGCACAGGGGCACCAGGTCGGCGGTGCGCTTGGCCGCCATGATCGCGGCGAGTCGTGCGATGCCGATCACGTCGCCCTTGCCGATGGCACCGGCGCGGATGCGCTCGAGCGTGGCGGGCTGCATCCGGATGCGGCCAGTCGCGCGCGCGCGGCGGGCGGTTTCGGCCTTGGCGCCGACATCGACCATGACTGCACGGCCCTCGGCGTCGAAGTGCGTGAGATCGGCAGCGGTCGGGGGGGATACGGTCGAGGTCATGGGCAGGAGCGGCAACGGATCTCGGCGATGGACCGACGGATGACGTCGACGGGTGACGCCGGCGGATAACGCAGTGCCCACCCCCGGAAGGACAATGACTTTATGATAACACCATGCGTTTCCGCTCCTGCCGCCCGAAGCTCCCGGTGAACCCGTCCGGCGCACCCCGCTCGCGTGCGCTGCGTGTGCTGCGAGCCTGCGCGCTGGCGGCTGCGATCTCGATACCACTGGCCGGTGCCAGCGAACTGCCCGACCTGGGCGATGCATCGCGCGGCGTGCTGTCCGTGGCACAGGAGCGCCAGATCGGCATCGAGGTGATGCGCGAGGTGCGCAACGACCGCAGCTTCCTCGACGACGCCGAACTCAACGCCTACCTGGCGAACCTCGGCTACCGGCTCGCCTCCAACAGCCCGGACGCCCGGATCGCATTCGAATTCTTCGTGATGGACGATCGCATGATCAATGCGTTCGCACTGCCCGGCGGATTCATCGGCGTGCACACCGGGCTGATGGCCACCGCGCAGAGCGAATCCGAACTGGCTGCGGTGATCGCGCACGAGATCGCGCATGTCACGCAGGGGGCACATCGCACGGCTGGTCGCCAACCAGCAGCAGGCACAGCTGGGTTCGATCGTCGCCATGGCACTGGCTTTGCTGGCCGCGCGCTCCAACCCGCAGCTCGCCCAGGGCGCGATCATCGGCGCGCAGGCGGCGGTCGTGCAGAGCCAGCTCAACTTCACGCGCGAAATGGAACGCGACGCCGACCGGGTCGGGCTCGCCATCCTCGAGCGGTCTGGCTTCGACGTGCGCGGAATGTCGTCTTTCTTCGAACGGCTGCAGCGGGCGACCCGCAGCTTCGAGACCTCGGCACCCGCCTACCTGCGCACCCACCCGATGACCACCGAGCGGATCGCCGATGCGTTGAACCGGATCGACGCGCTGCCCTATCGCCAGGTGCGCGACGACCCGGAGTTCCAGTTCATCCGCACGCGGTTGATCGCGATGCAGGGTACGGCGCGCGAGGCCGTGCAGACCTTCGACAACGGCCTGCGGCAGGGGGCCTACATCAACGAAGCGGCGCAGCGCTTCGGGCTGGTCCATGCGCTGATGCGCAACCGCGACTACGTGCGCGCGCAGAAAGAATTGCGCGCGCTGCGGCCGATCGCTCCGCGCCTGCCGCTGATCGATGCCCTCGAGGGCGACCTGCTGGTCGCCTCGGGCAACCTGAAGGGTGCGGCTGCGTTCTACCGGACGGCGCTGGCCGAGCATCCACGCTACCGTGCACTCATCTACGACCATGCGGATCTGCTGGTGCGCACCGGCCAGCCGCGGGAGGCGCTGGCGCTGGCCACCGATGCCCTGCAGTACTACCCGTCCGACCATCGGCTCTTCTTCATCCAGGCAAGGGCCCATGCCGATCTCGGCCGCGTTCTCGCGCAGGGCCGGGCACAGGCCGAGGCGAACGTGCTGCTGGGCAACCGCGCGCTCGCGATCGAGCAGTTGCAGAACGCACTGCGCGCCGGCGACGGCGATTTCTTCGAACTCTCCGCCGCCGAGTCGCGGCTGCGCGAATTGCGCGCCCAGCAGCCGCCGGGCAAGGGCAAGGGCAAGGGCTGAGGCGCATGCGCCGCGCGGCGCGTGCTTGCGCCCGGCGGCAGGTTGTTTAGAATCCACCGATCTTCAGGCAGGGCGGGGGAGGACGACAATGACTGACGCGATCGATTGCGACCGCGAACTCGACACGCGTGGCCTGAACTGTCCGCTGCCGATTCTTCGTACCAAGAAGGCGTTGAACGAACTGATTGCCGGGCAGGTCCTGAAGGTCGTCTCGACCGACCCAGGTGCCACGAAAGACTTCCAGGCATTTTCCCGCCAGACCGGCAATGCCTTGCTGGGCGCCTCAGAGGTCGCGGGCGAGTTCGTCTTCTACCTGAAGAAGAAGTGACGGGCCTGGCCCTGCGCTGACCTGCTTCGGTCGCCAGTCGCCAGGCGCGAGGCCCCAGGCCTCGAACTTCAGGCGCGTGCCGACTGCCTCAGCGGCGGTGCCAGCAGCCGTTGCTCCAGTGCCGAGAACAGCAGCTGCACCGCGACTGCCAGCGCCGCCGCGGGCAGTGCACCGGCCAGCAGTGTCGTGGTGTCGTTCAGTGCCAGGCCGGTCGCGATGCGCTCACCATAGCCACCGGCGCCGATGAAGGCTGCGATGGTGGCGGTGCCGACGTTGATCACCGCCGAGGTCTGTATGCCGGCGAGGATCGCCCCGAGCGCCAGCGGCAGTTCGATGCGCAGCAGCCGCGCCGTGCGCGGCAGTCCCAATGCCCGGGCCGAGTCGCGCAGCGACTGCGGGATGGCTTCGAGGCCGGCGCAGGTGCTGCGCACGATCGGCAGCAGTCCGTAAAGGAAGAGCGCGGTCAGCGCCGGCAGCATGCCGATGCGTGAATACAGCGTGATCAGGAAGGCCAGCAGGGCCAGCGACGGGATGGTCTGCACGAGGCCGACGGCCGGCAGCACCCAGCGGCGTGCCGAGGTGCTGCTGGCGCACCAGATGCCGAGCGGAATGCCGGCCAGCATCGACAGCAGCAGCGAGCCGAACACGAGTACGAGGTGTTCTCCGGTGAGCCGGATGAAATCCGGGTCGAACACGGCGTCCGACAGGGTGCGCCTGGCCATGCCGGACGGCCCGGCCGCCAGCGCCGCTTCGCCCGCTGCGGCATGCTGCGCACCCGCGGATTGCTGGAGCGTGCCCGCGACGAAGCCGGCGGCGATCCCGGCGAAGGTTTCACCGCCGACCTCCGCCCGGGCGTTCAATGCGCGCATCGTCGCGTCGTCGAGACGGCCCTCGAGCGCCCTGAGCGCAGCGTAGGTACGCGGCAGGCGATGCTCGAGCCCTGCACGGTAGAGCAGCACCGCGTCGTAGCGTGGAAACCAGCCGCGATCGTCCTGCAGGACCTGCAGGCCATGGCGTTCGATCGCGGCGTCGGTCGAGTAGACGTCGATCACGTCGAGCTGGCCGGCGGCGAGCGCGCCGAATTTCAGGCCGTGCTCGACGCCCCGCGGCGTGCCGAACGGCAGGTCGTAGCGGCCGCGCAGCCCCGGCCAGCCATCGGCCCGGCCGATGAACTCCTGGGTCAGACCCAGGCGCAGCGCCGGATGTGCAGCCAGATCGGAGATGCGGTGGATGCCCAGCCGGGTGGCTTGCGCCCGCTGCATCGCCAGTGCATAGGTATTGTTGAAACCCAGCGGGCGCGATATCGCGAGCCCACGCTGCCTGAGCGCGCCGGCCAGCGCCGTGGCGTCATCCGGGTCGTCAAGGCGCAGGATCTCGCGGGCCAGGGTACCGGTGTATTCGACATAGAGGTCGATCGCGCCGGATGCCAGCGCGGCGTGGACGATGCCGGTGTTGCCCAGGCCCTGCTCGTGGCGCACCCGTGCTTCGCCGGCCGACTCGGCCGTGCGGCGCAGGATTTCGCCCAGTATGTAGGACTCGGTGAAGCGCTTGCTGCCGACCACCAGTGTGCTGGCGGCCGGCCGGTCCGGTCCGGCGATCGTCGCTTGCGCGCGGGCGGTGCCCGCCTGCGACAGGGCCCCGGCCAGCACCAGCACCACCATCGCCATCATCGCCACCAACATCGCGGCCAGGGTGCCGGTGAGCGGTCGGCGCGGCGCCGCGTACGGTACGGTCATCGCGCCGCGCCCGGCAGCGGGCCGTGCTGTGCGCGGATGAAGCGCGTGACGAACGGGTCGGCGGGATGTTCGACCAGGTCGGACAGCGTCCCCCGCTGCACCCGTTGCCCGTCGCGCATCAGCAGGATGTCGTCGGCCAGCGCGGCGGCTTCATGCAGGTCGTGCGTGACCCAGAGCACTGTCTTGCCGAGTGCGTCGAACAGGTCGCCCAGTTCCCGCTGCAGTTCATCGCGGGTGATCGGGTCGAGCGCCGACAGCGGTTCATCGCAGAGCAGCAGTGGCGGATCGGGCAGCAGGGCGCGCGCGATGCCGACGCGCTGTCGCTCGCCGCCGGACAGCGTGCCGGGGTACTGGTCGAGCAGGCGCGGATCGATCCGCGCCAGTTCGACCACCGCGCCCAGGCGCTCGCCGATGCGCCCGGCATCCCAGCGCAGGTGCCGGGCGAGCAGGGTGATGTTGTCCCGGGCCGTCAGGTGCGGGAAAAGCCCGCCATCCTGGATCACATAACCTGTCCGGTGGCGCAGACGCTCGACGGTCGCGGGGCCGAGGACGACGCCGTCGATCTCGACCGAACCCGCGTCGGGTTCGACCAGGCCGATCAGCAGGCGCAGCAGCGTCGACTTGCCGCAGCCGCTCGGGCCGAGCAGCACGCTCACCTGGCCGCGTTCGAAATGCGCGCTCAGCGGGGCCAGGGCCACGCGCCCGCCGAACGACCGGCACAGCCCACGCACCTGGATCATCCGGAACTGTCGGAGCGGTCGGGGCAGGCCCCGCCGGGAGCCACCGGGGCCTGCCGGGCCTGCCAGGCTTCCAGCGATAGCTGGTAGCGGTCACAGGCATCCTGATAGAGATCGAAGATGCAGGGCGTGCAGCCGCTGCCGCAGCAGTCTTCGAGCGCCGGTTCGACGGGCGCCTGGGGCGCGGGATCGGGCGCTGCGCGGGCGGCGGCTGGGCTTGCGGGCGCACGGTTCATGCGTGATCGTACCAAACGCCCGGCACTGGCCGCGCATCCGCCGCGCCGAC
>CAIQON010000322.1 GCA_903873475.1 uncultured bacterium | reverse complement strand
GGCGCGTTCTACCTCGATGATGGCCCCGGCGACACGCCGCCGCCGAACCTCGGGGCCCTCCCGGATGCAGAGCCGCGCCGCGAACCGTTGCACCGGTTCGCCAACCGGCCTTATGTGGTCTTCGGCCGTGCCTATACGCCGATGACCGAACGGGTGCCGTACCGCGCCCGCGGCGTCGCTACCTGGTATGGCAAGCGCTACCACGGGCAGAAGACCTCGTCGGGCGAGGTGTACGACATGTACGAGATGACAGGCGCCCATCCGACGCTACCGATACCGAGCTATGTCCGCGTGACCAACGTCGCCAACGGCAGGCAGGTGGTGATACGGATCAACGACCGCGGGCCGTTCCTGGGCGAGCGGCTGATCGACCTGTCCTATGCAGCGGCATTCCGCCTCGGCTATGTCGAAGCCGGCAGCGCGACCGTCGAGGTCGAGAAGCTGATCCCCGGCCTCAACTGGCCGTCCGACACCCGCACGGCGGCCGCGCGCACGCCGGCGCCGACGACCGCGCCGCCGCTCGCCGAGGCGGTGCTTCCCGTGCCGCCCGCCGGCGCATTGGCGCCCGCCAGCCCGGCCGAGCTGCCGGCGCGTACGGGTGCGCTGCCGCTGGCGGCGGAATCCGGCGGCGTGTTCCTGCAACTGGGCGCGTTCGGCGACCGGAACAATGCCGAGACCTTCCTCGGGCGCATCCGCCCCGAACTCGGCGAGGTAGCGAAACTTGCCCATGTCCACCAGTCGCGCGGCCTGCACCGGATACATGTCGGCCCCTACGCCAGCGAGCGCGAGGCCCGCGCCGCAGTCGATACGCTGATGCGCAGGCTCAACATCAAGCCGATCCTGGCCGTGCGCTAGGGGCGGGCGACGCGCCTCCCCGGCACGCCGAGCTTTACAACCTCGCTCAGCACGACGGCCGCAGTCGCGGCCGTGAAGGCAGCGAGCACTTCGACCACACCGATCGGCGCGAACTGGAACAGGCGCTGCATCGCGGGCACCGTCAGCACGATGGCGAGTCCGGCCAGCGTGCCCGCAAACACCCAGCCCATCGCCCGGTTGGGCCGGCGCCAGGTGCGCAGTATCGACTCGGTGCGCGACCGGTTGCACAGGATGAGCCCGAGGTTGCCGAACACGATGCAGGCGAAGGCGGCCGCACGCGCGGCCTCGGCATCGTAAGCCAGCGCAAGGCCGGCACCGTACACCCCAGCGGTGGCCGCCAGCACGGCCAGCCCCTGCACGATCGCGATGCCCAGCGACTGGCGATCGAACAGCCGGCGCGATGGCAGCCGCGGCGGCCGCTTCATCACGCCACCGGCCTCCCCCTCGGCTTCGAACGCGATGGAGCACGCCGGGTCGATGACGAACTCGATGAACACGATGTGCACCGGGAAGAACATCATCGGCCAGCCGGCGAGCAGCGGCAGCACGGCCATGCCTGCCGTCGGGACATGCACCGCGATCAGGTAGCCGGTGGCGTTCTCGATGTTGTCGTAGATCCGGCGGCCGAGGCGCACCGTCTTCACGATCGAATCGAAATCATCCTCGAGCAGCACGAGGTCGGCGGCCTCGCGTGCGACGTCGGTGCCCGACGCGCCCATCGCGATCCCGATGTTCGCCTCGTGGAGTGCGGGCACGTCGTTGACACCGTCGCCCGTCATCGCGACGACGTGCCCGCGGTTCCTCAGGGCTCGGGCGATGCGGAGCTTGTCCTCGGGTGAGACCCGCGCGACCACCGTTCCGCTGTGGTCGATCAGGGCGCCGAGCTCCGCATCGTCGGCGGGCAGGTCGCGGCCAACCAGCACCGGATCGTCGGCCGTGCGCAGCCCGACCTCAGTGGCGATGGCCGCGGCGGTGGCCGGGTGGTCGCCGGTGACCATGACGACCGCGATGCCGGCACCCCGGCAGGCGTCCAGCGACGCGCGCACGTCCGGCCGCGGCGGATCCTCCAGGCCGAGGAGCCCCAGCAGCGTCAGGCCGGACTCCGCCTCGTCCGCAGACGCGGGCATCGCGCTCCCGCCCAGGGATCGGGTGGCCACGGCGATCACGCGCAGCCCGAGGGCGGCCATCGCATCCACCTGCACGTGCGCATCGACCGGATCCGGGCAGAGGGCGAGGACGGCGTCGGGCGCGCCCTTGACCAGCACCCGGCCGTCCAGCACGACCGACATCCGCCGGCGCCGGGGGTCGAATGGGAAGCGCGCCTCGTCGACGTCGGATCGCCGCAGCTCGTCCGTGTCGACGCCGATCCGACGCGCGAACACGTCCAGCGCCGCCTCCATCGGGTCGCCGTGCGGCACCCAGGCGCCGTCGATCTCGTGCACGTAGCCGTCCGAGCACCGCACGGCCGCCTC
>CAIQON010000321.1 GCA_903873475.1 uncultured bacterium | reverse complement strand
GCGCAGGCAAAGGCAAAGGCGGCGGAGCGCGCCGCCCGCGCTCCGGGCGAACGCCCGCCTGCACGGGCGCCGGAGCGGGAGGCCGATCGCGCGGCCAGCGACGGTGCTGGCAGCCGGAGCGGCGAGGCGTCCCGGCCCGCCGACGTCACGGCCGGGCGCGTCGCTCGCAACGACCGGATCCCCGAGCCTGGCGTGCCGGCAGGCGCGTTCGCGTCGATGAAAGGTCGGCTCGCGTTGCCGTTGGCCGGCGACATCACGAACCGGTTCGGCCAGCCGCGCGCCGACGGCGGGTTGCAGTGGCGGGGCATCACGATCGTGGCGCGGCCGGGGCAGGAGGTGCGCGCGGTCGCGCCTGGACGCGTCGTGTTCGCCGACTGGCTCCGCGGCTTCGGCAACCTGCTGATCGTCGATCACGGCGACGGCTACATGACCCTCTACGGCAACAATGAATCCCTGCTGCGGCGCGTCGGCGACGGCGTGCGTGGCGGCGATCCGGTAGCCACGGTCGGATCCAGCGGCGGCTCCGGGCCGGCCGGCCTCTATTTCGAACTGCGCCACCAGGGAAAGCCGCTCGATCCGCTCGGCTGGTCGGCCACGCGCTGACGCCGCCGCGATGTTCTCGGTCGTGGCTGTTACGAGTGGGCTGTTACGCGTGTTACGACTGTCGCAGTATTGACGCAATTTCCGTCTCGCGACGGCGCCCGCCAAGCTGCTACCATGCCTTGCGTCGCGATACATTCCGCCGGCCATCTTCCCGATCCGGCGCCAATCCTTCCAGAGGTCACCGCTCCTCCATGTCCCGGTCGTTGGGTTCACTCATGCGCAACAAGGCAAGCCAGGTCGGGCTGATCTGCGTCGGCATCGTGCTCGGCGTGCTTGTCAGCCTGAATTTCTCTGCGGTCGCACAGCGCGAGGCGCCCAGCCCGCTGCCGATCGAGGACCTGCGCGTGTTCACCGAGGTCTTCGCCCGCATCAAGAGCGACTACGTCGAGACGGTGGAAGACCGCAAGCTGTTCACCGAGGCGATCAACGGCATGCTGTCGGGCCTCGATCCACACTCCGCATACCTCGACCAGGAGGCCTTCAAGGAACTGCAGGTGGGCACCCAGGGCGAGTTCGGTGGCCTCGGCATCGAGGTCGGCATGGAAGACGGGCTGGTGCGCGTGGTCTCGCCGATCGACGATACGCCAGCGTCGCGCGCAGGCCTTCGCCCCGGGGACCTGATCGTCCGTCTCGACGAGACGCCGGTGAAAGGCATGACGCTGAACGACGCGGTACGCCGGATGCGCGGCAAGCCGAACACCGACATCACGCTGACGATTTCGCGGCGTGGCGAAGAGAAGCCGATCGTCGTCACGCTCACCCGTGCCGTGATCAAGATCCAGAGCGTGCGCTCGGCACTGATGGAGCCAGGCTACGGCTACATCCGGCTGACGCAGTTCCAGGAGCACACCGGAGAGAGCCTTGCACAGGCGATCCAGCGCGTCTGGAAAGAGAACAACGGCAGCATGCGCGGCCTGATCCTCGACCTGCGCAACGATCCGGGTGGCCTGCTCAACGGTGCGGTTGCCGTATCGGCGGCATTCCTGCCGGCCAATGCGCTGGTTACCTACACCGACGGGCGTGCGCCCGATTCCCGGATGAAGCTCAACGCCAGTCCCGAGTTCTACCTGCGCGGAGCCGCCCAGGGCGATTACCTGCGCGGTCTGCCCAAGGAAGTGAAGTCGGTTCCGCTGGTGGTGCTGATCAACGGCGGGTCGGCTTCGGCCTCCGAAATCGTCGCCGGTGCGCTGCAGGACCACAAGCGGGCGACGATCATCGGCACCCAGAGCTTCGGCAAGGGTTCGGTGCAGACCATCCTGCCGCTGACCAACAACACCGCCATCAAGCTCACCACGGCACGCTACTTCACGCCGAACGGACGTTCGATCCAGGCCAAGGGCATCACGCCCGACATCGTGGTCGAAGATCCGAGCAATCCGAGTGATGGCCTGCGTGTGCGCGAGGCCGACCTGAACCGGCACCTGTCCGGCGGCAAGGGCGGCGAGCAGAAGGCTGCGCCGCGGCCGCGCCCGGATGCGAAGAAGGACGAGCCCGCCCGTCCGCGCGTCGAGCCGATCCGCCTCGAGCCCGGTCAGGTGTTCTCGCGCGAAGACTTCCAGCTGATGCAGGCACTCAACCACCTGAAGGGCCAGCCGGTGCAGCGTGAACTGCCGGTGGCCGCTGCGGCGCCGGTCGCATCCACTTCGGCTGCCGCCGTCTCCCGCTGACCAGGCCGGTTGCAGCCGGGGCTGACCGGCCCGGCCCTTCCTGCGATGGATGACGACCAGCTCACCCGCTACAGCCGCCACATCCTGCTCGACGAGATCGGGATCGACGGCCAGCAGCGCCTGCTCGACAGCCGGGTTCTGCTGGTCGGGGCCGGGGGGCTGGGCTCTCCGGTCGCGCTCTACCTCGCGAGTGCCGGCATCGGCGAACTGGTGGTCTGTGACGCGGATCGGGTCGACCTGACCAACCTGCAGCGGCAGGTTGCGCACACCACGCAGAGCATCGGCATGCTGAAGGTCGACTCGATCGGCCGTTCGATGCAGGCGATCAACCCGGCCACGCGCGTGGTGGCGCTGGCACAGCGGCTGGAAGGCGAGGCACTGCTCGAGCAGGTCGCCGCGGCCGACGTGGTGGTCGACGCCAGCGACAATTTCGCGACCCGCTACGCCCTCAATGCGGCCTGCGTGCGATTGCGCAAGCCGCTGGTGTCAGGGGCTGCGATCCGCTTCGACGGGCAGATATCGGTGTTCGACCTGCGCCTTGACGACAGCCCTTGCTACCACTGCCTGTTCCCGCAGGACGCGGCGCCCGGCGAGGAAGAGGAGCGCTGCGCGGTGATGGGTGTATTCGCGCCGCTGGTCGGGGTCATCGGTGCGATGCAGGCAGGCGAAGTGCTCAAGCTCGTTACCGGGGTCGGCAGGCCGCTGTCGGGGCGGCTGCTGCTGTTCAGCGCGCGCGAGGCCGACTGGCGGACAGTGCGTGTGAAGCGGGATCCGGCCTGTCCCGTCTGCGCGGGGCGCGGCCGGGCCTGAGGGCGCGCGTCAGGTCGACAGCAGTATCTTGCGCTGCTCGCCCCAGAACTGCGACGGGTCGCGCGTGAAGCCGCTCTTGGCGAACTGGTGCCAGCGCCCGACCACGAAGGCCATGATCGCATTGGCCTGGGCCGCCACGTCGGCGTCGGCCGGCAGTTCGCCCTGTGTCTGCGACAGCCGCAGCGCCTGCTTCAGCGTGGCCTCGATCCGGTCGTGCATCTGGTTGATCCGCGCCTGGAGCCGCGCGTTCTCGTGCACCAGCGCCTCGCCGATCAGCACCCGGCTCATGCCCGGGTTCTTCTTCGAGAACGCGAGCAGCACCGCGACCATGGCGTCGACCTGCTTCAGGCCGATCGGCTCATCGCTGGCGATCTTGTTGATCAGGCTGAACACGGTCTGCTCGATGAACTCGATGAGTCCCTCGAACATCTGCGCCTTGCTCGCGAAATGGCGGTAGAGCGCCGCCTCCGACACGTCGAGCCGGGCGGCGAGGGAGGCGGTGGTGATCTTCTCCGGGCTCGGGACTTCGAGCATTTCGGCGAGCGTCTGCAGGATCTGCAGCCTGCGTTCGCCTGTACGGGGCGGCATGATGAACCCTCCACAGGATGGTGTCCGGTCTGGCGTCCGGCGCTGGCAACGACCCGGTTACCGGGGAACCCCGGCGGCACCGGTTGTGAGCGCCCGCTTCGTCGCAAAAACGCATTCTAGGCGGATTGGGCCGCAGGCGTCAGGGAAAAATGCAGGCTCGTGCAGTGCATTCCACGCGGCTTCCCGCGCTCATCGCAACTGTGGCAGGCAGCGCCGCATCTCCCGCAGGTCGGTCACCATCAGGTCGACATGCGCGGGACGCCGAACACGCAGCAGCCCCGGTTTGCGGCGCACGATGTACACCGTACGCATGCCGAGCGCGCGCGCCGTAGACAGGTTTTCGAGCGAATCCTCGACCATGATGCTGCGTCGCGGGTCGATCCGGTGGCGGCGGAACAGTTCACGGAAGCCGCGCACGTCCGGCTTCGGCCGGTACCCGGTGTGCTCGATGGTGAACACCCCGTCGAACAGATCGGTGATGCCCAGCACGTCGAGCACCGCCCGGCAGTAGCGTTCCGGCGAATTCGAGAACACCACCTTGCGCCCGGGCAGGCGATGCAGCAGCGCGCGCAGTCCCATCTCGCGGATCACCATCCGGTCGAGTTCCGGAAACTGGTGCGTCTCGTGCAGGAAGTGGTCCGGGTCGGTGTCGTGATGCTTCATCAACCCGAGCAGCGTCGCACCGTACTGCAGCCAGTAGCGGCGCCGCAGTGCGCTCGCCTCGGCTTCGGCCAGCCCGAGATGCTGCATCACGTACTCGGTCATCGACCGGTTCATGTGCGGGAAGATGTGCGGCGTGCAGTAGTGAAGCGTGTTGTCGAGGTCGAAGACCCAGGTGCGGGCCTTGACCATCAGTAGCACATCCTCATCGGCTGCGGATCATGGTGCCGACCCCCTGGTCGGTCATGATCTCGAGCAGCACGCTGTGGTCGACCCGGCCGTCGATGATGTGCACCGAAGATACGCCGCCACGCGCGGCATCCAGCGCCGAGGCGATCTTCGGCAGCATGCCGCCGGAGATGGTGCCATCGGCGAACAGTTCGTCGATGCGCCGCGCGGTGAGCCCGGTGAGCAGGTTGCCTTCCTTGTCGAGCACGCCGGGTGTGTTGGTGAGCAGCATCAGCTTCTCTGCCTTCAGGATTTCGGCGACCTTGCCGGCCACCAGGTCGGCGTTGATGTTGTAGGTCTCGCCTTCCGAACCCGAGGCGATCGGGGCGATGACCGGGATGAAGCCGCTCGAGGTGAGGGTCTGGATGATGCTCGGATCGACCGACTCGATCTCGCCCACCTGGCCGATGTCGATCTTCTCGTCCGGGTTCTCCTGGCGCGCAACCATCATCTTGCGGGCCCGGATCAGCCCGCCGTCCTGCCCGGTCAGCCCGACCGCCTTGCCGCCTGCGCTGTTGATCAGCTCGACGATCTCCTTGTTCACCTGGCCGGCGAGCACCATCTCGACGATGTCCATCGTCTCGGCATCGGTGACGCGCATGCCCTGCACGAACTCGCCTTTCTTGCCGACGCGCGCGAGCAGCTGCTCGATCTGCGGGCCGCCGCCATGCACCACCACCGGATTGATGCCCACCAGGCGCAGCAGCACGACGTCGTGCGCGAACGACTGCTTGAGCTTCTCGTCGGTCATCGCGTTGCCGCCGTACTTGATCACCACGGTGCGTCCGTGGAATCGGCGGATGTAGGGCAGTGCCTCGGACAGGACCTGGGCTTTCTGCGTGGCGGTCAACGGGGCTGCATCAGTCATCGGAGCGGGCCGCGCGTTGCGCGGCGTGAAGGGCGATGCGCCGATTCTAGCGGCCGGGGCGTGCGGGCGGTATCCGCATGCCGGGTCCACCAGGCATTGCATGGCGCCGCCGGACGGTCACCGGGCATGGGACCGTGCCGTTCGAGGCGCCTGGCCGGCCGTCACGGCCCG
>CAIQON010000320.1 GCA_903873475.1 uncultured bacterium | reverse complement strand
GACACGATGCCGGTCATGCGCTTGGCCGTCCACGGGATGTAGCGCAGCAGCACGCCGGCGTGGATCGTGAAGTAGTCGACGCCCTGCTCGGCCTGCTCGATCAGCGTGTCGCGATAGATCTCCCAGGTGAGCTCTTCGGCCTTGCCGTCGACCTTCTCGAGCGCCTGGTAGATCGGCACGGTGCCGATCGGCACCGGCGAGTTGCGGATGATCCACTCGCGCGTCTCGTGGATGTTCTTGCCGGTCGACAGGTCCATCACCGTGTCGCCGCCCCAGCGGATCGACCAGGTCATCTTCTCGACTTCCTCCTGGATGCCGGAGGTCACCGCCGAGTTGCCGATGTTGGCGTTGATCTTCACCAGGAAGTTGCGGCCGATGATCATCGGCTCGCTCTCCGGGTGATTGATGTTGGCCGGGATGATCGCGCGCCCGCGCGCCACTTCATCGCGCACGAACTCGGGTGTGATCTGCTTCGGCAGGCTGGCACCGAACGATTCACCCGGGTGTTGCCGGCGCAGCATCTCGGAACAGCCGTCGAGGCGCTGGGTCTCGCGGATCGCGATGTATTCCATCTCGGGGGTGACGATGCCGCGCCGTGCATAGTGCATCTGCGACACGTTCATGCCGGGCTTCGCGCGCCGCGGCAGCCGCTTCAGGTTGAAACGCAACTCGGCCAGCTTCGGGTCGTCCAGGCGCACCTGGCCGTAGACCGAGGTCGGGCCGCCGAGGCGCTCGGTGTCGTTGCGTTCGTCGATCCAGGCCTCGCGCACCGGCTTCAGGCCGGTGCGGATGTCGATCATCGTCGTCGGGTCGGTATACGGGCCGGAGGTGTCGTACACGAACAGCGGCGGGTTGACCTCGGCGCCCATGCCGGCCGGCGTGTCCGACTGCGAGATCTCGCGCATCGGCACCTGGATGTCCGGGCGCGAACCGCCGATGTACACCTTGCGCGAACGCGGGAAGGGTTGCGTCGCGGCCTGGTCGACCTGCGCCAGCTCGTTGACGAATTTCGGATCGTTCATCGCTCACACTCCCGGTATGGATTCGTATCGTCGGGAGGCCCTGCATGAGCCGGGTAGCGACCTGTCCGCGTGCGCATGAAGGCAGGGGGAACGATCGATGAGCGGCGACGCAACGCTTCCCTACGGCGGCATGACCCGCATCAGGTTCGAAGGGTATCTCTCACCGGCATCCGCCTGCGGCATGCCGCGGCCGGGCCGGACCCCCAACGTGTGACGGGACGCTACTTGAACGAGCCCTCGATTGCAAATGCCGCGTCCCCGCTCACCCGGGCATGCCGAAGGTGCATGCTAAGATTCACGTCTTTCCACCCTCGCAAACCGGCATCCGGATGGACTTCGAGCACGCCCGCTTCAACATGGTCGAACAGCAGATCCGCACCTGGGATGTGCTCGATCCCGCGGTGCTGGAACTGCTCGGCACGGTACCGAGAGAGCAGTTCGTGCCGGAGGGCCGCCAGGAGCTCGCGTTTGCCGACCTCGAACTGCCGATCGGCCACGGCGAGGTCATGCTGGCGCCAAAACTGCAGGCGCGTATCGCCCAGGAGGTGTCCGTCGCGCCGACCGACCGCATCCTCGAGATCGGTACCGGCACCGGCTACCTGACCGCCCTCCTCGCCAGGCTGGGTGCCACGGTGACCAGCGTCGAGATCCATGCCGCCCTGGCGGCTGCCGCGCAGGCCCGGCTGGCCAGCCTGGGCATCGACAATGCGCGGGTCGAAACCGGCGACGGTGCCCGTGGCTGGGACACGGCCCACGCGTATGACATCATCGTGCTGTCGGGCTCGCTGCCGGTGCTGCCCGACACCTTCCAGAAGCAGCTCAAGCCGGGCGGCCGCCTGTTCGCGATCGTCGGCGAACGGCCCGTGATGCACGCCCGGCTGATCGTACGCGAGGGCGAGAACACCTTCACCGGGGTCACGCTGTTCGAGACCGTGGTCGACTCCCTGCGCAATGCGCAGCAACCTGCGAGGTTCGTATTTTGATCGAGCCGTTGACACCCGCCGAACTGAAGGCCTGGCTGGACGACGAGACCCGCGAATCGCCGGTCGTCATCGACGTGCGCGAAGCCTGGGAACACGCGCTGGCGAAAGTCGACGCCGCGCTGCACATGCCGATGCAGACCGTACCCGCGCGGCTGGGCGAACTCGACGCCGGGCAGCCACATGTGCTGATGTGCCACCACGGCATGCGCAGCTACCAGGTGGCGCAGTTCCTCAAGAACCAGGGCTTCGACCGGGTCTTCAACCTGACCGGCGGCATCGACGCCTGGGCCGAGGAGGTCGACCCGGGGCTCGCGCGCTACTGAGAGGCCCCCCGGGCCTGACCGTTGCGCGAGCGTCCCCCGGCGATGAAGGCGGCCCTGCGCGAGCGCATCCTCGCGGCGAGAGCGGCGCAGGACCCGGCCCTGCGCACGGCCAACGGGGCGCGCATCGTCGAACACCTGCTGCGGCTGCCGTGCGTGCGCACCGCGGGCACCCTGTGCGCATACGTCGGGTTCGAATCCGAACTCGACACGGTGCCGTTCCTGGCCGCGGTGCTGGCGCGGGGCACGCGCCTGCTGCTGCCCCGGGTCGTAGACGTCGAGTCGCACGCGCGGCGCCACCTCGTCCTGCATGAGGTGCGGGACATCGACCGCGACACGCGCCCGGGACGATGGGGAATACGGGAGCCCGACCCGGCACGCTGCCCGGCGATCGATCCGACCGAAGTCGACCTGGTCCTGCTCCCGGGCGTCGCCTTCGACCGGCGCGGCGGGCGGCTCGGCCATGGCGCGGGCTTCTATGACCGGCTGCTGCCCGGGCTGCGGCCCGACTGCGTGCGCGTGGCCGCCGCGTTTTCACTGCAGGTGGTGCCCGAGGTCCCGGTCGAACCCCATGACCAGCGATTCCAGCGCCTGGTGACCGAAGACGGCGAAGTGATGCTGACGAACGGCTAACGCTTGCTCGCCGCCAGCCTCGCGGCGGGGTATTCTTCGCCCCCGCGACGTACAGGAGACCGTTCATGAGCCCGAAGAAGACCACCGGCCGGATCCCGGCCGTCAGTGCCGCAGCGCTGGCCACAGCCGCACTGCTGACCGCCGCCGGCACCACCCGGGCCGCGGACGCACCCTACCCGACGCGGCCGATCCGCATCATCGTGCCGTTCGCGCCGGGGGGCGGCAACGACATCGCCGCGCGTTTCGTCGCACAGATGTTCCAGGATTCGTTCGGCCAGCAGGGTCTGGTCGACAACCGTCCGGGCGCCGGCAGCACGCTCGGCACCGCGATCGCCGCCCAGGCGGTGCCGGACGGCCACACCATCCTGGTCACGCACAACGCGATGGCCATCAACGAGAGCCTCTACGCGAAGCTGCCCTACAGCGTGCGCGACTTCGCCCATGTTGCGCTGATCGCCGAGACCACCAACGTGCTGGTGGTGCACCCGTCGATGAACGTGAAGAGCGTGAAGGAACTGATCGCGATGCTGCGCGCGAAGAAGGGCGCGTTCAACTACGCAAGTACCGGCGCAGGGGGCACCTCGCACCTGGCGGCCGAATACTTCAAGCAGATGACCGGCACCGACATGGTCCACGTGCCGTACAAGGGCACCGGCCCGGCACTGTCCGACCTGGTGGGCGGTTCCACCCAGTTCATGATCTCCGCGGCGCCGGGCACCCTGGGCTTCATCAAGGGCGCTCGCCTGACGGCGCTGGCGACCACCGGCGTCAAGCGCTGGGCGCAGCTGCCCGACCTGCCGACCCTGTCGGAAGCGGGCGTCGCCGGCTACCAGTTCGACACCTGGTACGGCGCGCACGCACCGGCAAAGACACCACGCTACATCGTCAACCGGCTCAACGCAGAGATCAACAAGTCGCTGCAGGTGCCGGCGCTGCGCGCCCGGCTGGTCGATTCCGGCCTCGACCCGTCGCCGTTGTCGCCGGAGGCGTTCACGACGTTCGTGCGCAGCGAAACGGAACGGATGCGCAAGATCATCCAGGCATCGGGCGCGAAAGCGGAGTAGCCCTCGCTACGGTGGCTGCCGGCTGCCGGGGCAGCCCCGGCAGCCACCGGCAGTCACCGGCAGTCACCAGGTCAAGCGCCGCCGATCTCGAGCACGACCTTGCCGCGGCTCTCGCGCGCCTGCAAGGCGGCCATCGCCTCGCGATAGCGTTCCATCGGATGGCAGTGCGACACATGCGGCCTGATCCGGCCCGCCGCGGTCCAGGCGAACAGCTCGTCCATCATCGCCTGCACCTTCGGCGCGCGCTCGGCCCGCTCGTCGTCGAGCCCCCAGCCGGCATGGGCGCCGAAGTAGAAGCCGTGCAGCGCGATGTTCTTCACCAGCAGCAGGTTCGCCGGCACCTGCTGGATCTGCCCCTGCGCGAAGCCGATGACCACCATGCGGCCGTACTGTGCACAGGCACGCAGGCAGGCATCGAACACCGGGCCGCCGACCGGATCGAACACCACGTCGACGCCGCGGCCATCCGTGAGCTTCTTGACCTCGTCGCGGAAGCCCTCGGTCGGCAGCGCGATGTCCGCGCCCTGTTCGAGCGCGAACGCCCGCTTCTCTTCGCTCGACGCGACCGCGATCACCCGCGCCCCGAGCGCCTTGCCGACCTGTACCGCGGCGATGCCGACGCCACCGGCCGCGCCGGTGACCAGCAGCGTCTCGCCGGCGGCGAGCCGTGCGCTCCAGACGAGCGCGCCGTAGGCGGTGCCGTACGACAGCGGCAGGTGCATCGCCGCGCGCGGGTCGATGCCGTCGGGCATCGGATAGACGGTGTACTCGGCCACCACGACCTGCTGCGCATAGCCGCCCCAGTCGAGCGTCGCGGCCACGCGCTGGCCCGGGCGTATCCGGCTGACGGCCGAACCCACCTCGGTCACGATGCCGATGCACTCGGTGCCGGGCACGAACGGCAGCGGCGGCCGGCGCTGGTACTTGCCTTCGACCATCAGGCCGGTGGCGAAGCTCACGCTCGAATACGCCGCCGCGATACGCACTTCGTTCGCAGCCAGCGGGCCGGGTGCGTCGGTCTCCTCGAGCCTCAGGCCGTCCCACGGCCCGAACGCATGGCAGACAAGCGCGTTCATCCGGTGCTTCTCCATCGCATCTTCCTTCCTCGGCTGCGCACCGGTCGGCGCGCGTTCAGCGCAGGCTGCGAGTGTAGAAGATGCCGAAGCTGCTGACTGCCCCGGCTTCGGCGCGCAGCGACACGAAGCGGCGCAGTTCGAAGTCCACACGCAGCAGGTAGGTCGCGGTGCTCACCGCCTGTTCATAGGCGATGTAGACGCGGTCGGACAGCCGCTTGCCGACGGTCAGGACCTGTCCGGCGATCGCACCGGTGCTGCTGTTTCCGATGCCGATGTCGTCCAGGCCGAAGGCTTCGGCGATCCGGCGCGTCATCGGTACGCCATCGCCGCCCATCATCGAACCGGCGATGCCCGCGACCATTGCGACATCGGCCTGCGAGGCACTCTCCAGGCTGCGCCCGAGCACCAGCCAGGACAGTCGCTCGCCCTGGCTCATCGGCGGATTGGACGTCGTGCGCACGCGCAGCGCGCGCACCGTGCCGGTTATCTCGACGCCGATCTCGACCGACGGCAGCCGGCGCAGCGCCACCACCTCGATGCCCGGGTTGTCGATCGGGCCGTTGAACACCAGCTGTCCACGCGAGACCTCCAGGCGCTGGCCGAACGCGGCGAAGGTGCCGCGCTCGGTGGCGATGGTGCCGACGGCACGCAGCGTGCCATCGTCGGCGGACGCGATCCGGATCTTCCCGGCAATCAGCGCGTCGAGGCCGCTGCCGACCACACGGAACGCGTTACCCAGGTCGAGGTCCAGGCGCACGGCCAGCGGGCTGCGCGCCGGGCCGGCGGCCGGCTTCGCGCTGCGCCCGACCACCACCACGTCCTCGCCGAGCACGGTGCGGGCAGAGCGGCCGAACTCGATGTAGCCCTCGCGGGCGACCACCTGTCCGGCCAGCACCAGCCGGTTCTTCTCGGCCGCGAGCGTGCCCGAGCCGTCGACCACCAGGCGCCGGTCGGGTCTCGACAGCAGCGTCATCCGATCCGCGCGCCAGGCGAGCGTGGCCGCGCTGATGCCTTCGCGCAGCGGCACGCGTCCCTTCGCGCTGAACGTGCCCTCCCCGGCAACCGCCTCGAGCTGGACGATATCGAGCACGCCGTCTGCCAGGCGGGCATCGAGCCTGCCGTCGCGCAGGGCCACGCCGATCTGCGGTGCGTTGAAGCGCAACCGCTCGCCGCGCAGGCTGCCGGCGAGCAGTGGCTTAGACGGTGTGCCGGTGGCCTCCACCCGAGCGACCAGTGCGCCGTCGATGTCGGCGAAGGCGCCGACATACCGCTCGAACGGTTTCAGCGTGCGGATCGCGAGGTCGGCGCGCAGCACCATCGGCGACGCCATCGACAGCGCGGGCGAAGGCTCCAGCGCGAGCGTTGCGGTAGCTTCGCCCAGTGCGCTGCCCTCGATGCGCGCCTGCGCCTGCAGGCGATCATCGACGAAGCGCGCGTCGAGCTCGACCCGGCTCAGGCCGAGGGCGAACGGTGGATTGCCGCGCAGCGCCACATCGCCGTCCTCGCGGCGCAGGGTCACCGTGCCGTTGAGCCGGGGCGTCGACGCCAGCGCCCACTGGCCGCCGATGCGCAGGGTCGAGTCGTAGCCGGATGCGGAAGGTGTCGCGGCCTTCGGGTTCGGGTTCGGGTTCGGGTTCGGGTTCGCCGCGTTCGCGCTCGCGCTCGCGTTCGTCTTCGCCTTCGCCGTTGCAGCCGGACTCCCCTTCGCTGCTGCACCTGCCTGCGCTGGCCCAGCGCCGGGCGCGGGCGCGGGGGAGGGCGACATCAGCAGGTCGACCAGCCCGCCGGCAGGGAAGGCCGACAGCGAACCGCGGGTGGCGAGGCGTCCCGGTTCCCAGCGCAGTTCGTCGACCTGCACGCGGCCCTCGCCGACCTGCAGCCGTGCCGGGGCGAGCATCGCCAGCACCGGCGACAGCTCCAGCGCGGCCGGGGCCACGAGTTGCACCGGGTAGCGGCCGTCGTTGCGTGCTTCGACCAGGCGCCCGGCCCAGCGCGGGCGCGCCGCCGACAGCGGCGTCATCAGCCCGCCCTCGAGCAGCAGCTTCGCATCCACGTCGGTGCCGCGCAGTGCCAGCGACAGCGAATGGGCGATGCTGGTGCCACCGAAGCGCAGGTTCGCCTGCGACAAGGCTGCACCGGCGATCGTCAGTGCGCGCGCGTCCAGCGCGACATCGAAGCGTGGCGGATTGCGCGACAGGTCGGCATCGCCGGTCCCACCCAGCTGCGACACGGCCTGCCCCGCATACGACAGGCGGCTGCCCTTCAGGTTGAACTTCGCCACCGGTGCGCGCAGGTTTCCGGTGAGGCTCGCCACGGCATTGAGCTGGCCGGCGGCGCCGGGCAGGAACAGCGACGGCTCGTTCGCATCGAGCACGACCTCGAGCACGCTGTCCGGCGTGCCATTGGAGCCGGTCGCGCGCAGCGTGTTGCGGCCGGACGACAGCAGGATGTCGGCGTCTTCGATGCGCTCGGCGGAGAACTGGCCACGCACGCGGCCGCGCAGCGCGAGCGTCCGCGGCGAGGGTTCGGCCGTGCTCGGTGCAGACAGCGCGACCCGGCTCGGCGCCAGCGTCGCGTCGATGCGCGCCTGCCAGGATGGCTGCAGGCGTCCGCGTGCGGAGACGGTGGCGTTGATCGAGGCGGGTGGTACGCCCGCCTTCGCGGCCTCCGCCGCGCCCGGCACACCGGCCGCCCCGGCTGCGGCGATGAAGCGCGAGGGGTCGAAGGCGCGCAGCTGGAGCTCGCCCTCGAACGCTCGTTCGCCGTCCAGTCGTATCCGTCCGCGCCCGCTGGCCTCACCGTCGTCGCTGCCCGCAGCGCCGGCCGCCGCGGCTACCGCACCTGCGCGCAGCAGCAGACGGTCGAGCACGAGGTCGGGGCCGGTGCGCTGGCCCACCGCTTCGAGATGCAATGTGCCGGCATCGGCTGCCGCGGTTGCGACAGCGGATGCAACGGTGGTGCCCGGCGCAACCGCGCCAGGACGGCGGCTGCCGCGCTGATCGAGGGCGACATCGAAGCGCTGGCGCTCGGGCGACAGCGCGAGCCCGACCTTGCCCACGAGCCGGGTCGGCACCAGGCGTGCGTCGAGGGCCTTCAGGTCGAGGTCGGCGACGGACAGCTGCCAGGTGGTATCGAACGCCGGGCCCTTGCCATCGACCGGCAGCGCGACCGTACCCCGCCCCTCGACGCTGCCGCCACCGGCCAGTGCCACGCGCAACGGTGCCAGCACCCCGCGGCGCGCAGCCGGTTCGAACTCGAAGCCGGCATCCAGGCCGGTCACCGGGATACGCCCTGCGCCGACCTCGCCCGCCAGCCGGTTCACCACGCGCACGCGGCCACGCACCGGTGCGCCGCTGGCCACGTGCGCCTCGACCTCGACATCGAGGGCGGTGCGCGGCGCGCCCTTCGAGACGACCGCTGCATCGACGCCTTCCGCAGACAGGCGCAGCGAGGCCAGCATCGTCGTCGAGAACGGTGCGATCGTGGCGGCCACCCTTGCCTTCAGCCAGTCGCGCGCGGCGTTACCGGCCAGCGTGCCCTCGACGCTCACTTCCGCCAGCCGTCCGCCGAGCACGGCCTCGGCGCGGCCCAGCGCGTCGGCCGAGACCCCGAGCTTCGCCGCGAGCGCGAACGGTGCACGCGCGTCGATGCGCCCGCCGAGCGTGAGCACGACCGTGTCCGCTTCGGTCGGGCCGGCAAGCCCGGGCAGGCGCACGCTGAGCGCGTCGACCTCGTGCCGCTCCGGCCCGCCGCGATAGGCGAAGTCGAGGCGGGCCAGTTCGATCGCCGTGGTGCCGCTGCGCCAGGACAGGCGATCGACCGTCGCACGGTCGACGCGCACCTCGATCGGCAAGGCGAGGCTCCGCGGTTCGACCGCCGGCTCGTCCGATGCCGGCCGCTCGATCCCGGCCGTGGCGATCGCGATGCGGTCGAACACCAGCTGCCGGTGCCACAGCGCGGCCAGCGACGGATCGATCTGGACGCCGGTGAGCGTCGCACGCGTGCCGTCGACCTGTTCATAGTCGATGCGCGCGGCGCCGATCGCGGTGAACAGCGAGCCGGACAGTTCGGTGAACGCGAGCCGTCCACCCGCCTGCTCGACCGCCGCGGACAGTTGCGAAGCTGCCCACTGCAGCGCGCGCGTCGAGCGGGCAAACAGCACTGCGCCGACCGCCAGCGCCAGCAGCAGCAGGAGCGCACCGATGACGATGCGACGCATGCGCAGGCCCATCAGAAGTACACCCCGAGCGACAGGTGCAGCCGGACTTCCTTCGACTTTTCGCCGTAGGCGATGTCCACGCGCACCGGGCCGAGCGGCGTGCGCACCCGTGCGCCGAAGCCGGCGCCCTGCGCCACGTCGCGCAGGTCGGCCACGCTATCGGCCGCATTGCCCGCATCGTAGAACGCGGCGATGCCCATGCGCTCATTGATCCAGTGCGTCGCCTCGACGCTGGCCAGTGCATGCATCCGCCCGCCAGTGACCGCCGCGCCCTTCTTTACGCCGATGCTCTGGTAGGCATAGCCGCGGATCGAGGTGTCGCCGCCGGCGCGGAACAGGAAGCTCTCGGGGATGCCGTCGGTGGAGCTGGAGACGACCGTACCGCCCTCGGCGCGCACCATCACCGTCGACGTGCGGCCCAGCGGGATCCAGTGCACGACCTGCGCGACGCCACGCCCGAAGGTGCGGGTGGACAGCCCGGGCGGCGCCGCACCTGCCTGCACCGACCAGTTCGTACCCCGGTTGGGCGAGAGCAGGTCGTCGGTCGTACGCCGGGTGTAACGGTACGCGCCGAACACCGCACGCACGGTGTCGCTCGGACTGTCGTCCGGCTGCTGCTGCTCCAGGTGGGCGCCCAGGCTCCACTGCGGCTGCCGCCGCTCGTCGATCGCGGTGCGGTTGAAGGTGAGGCTGCCCTCGCGCTGGAGCAGGCCGGCGATGTCGCTCTGGTTGTACTGCAGCAGCCAGGCATGCTGCCATCCGTCGTCGCGCGCGGGCAGCGCGATCGACGAGGTCGCCCGGGCAGAGCGGCTCTCGACGCGTGCATCCGAGCGCCAGCGCCAGCCGCGGTCGAGGAAGTCGTTGTCGGTGTAGCCGAGTTGCGTCCGGTACAGCGTGTCGGTGCTGTAGCCGACGCCCACTTCGATGCGGCGCGAGTTGGCCTCGATCACCGACACCCGCACCGGCGCGGCCGCGGCGCTGGCCGGGTCGTCTTCCATCTCGACCTGCACCGCCGAGAAGTAGCCGGTGGCCGTCAGGCGGCGCTGGAACTGCAGCAGGTCCCGCTCGTCGAACGGGTCGCCGGGCACGAAGGTCGCCAGGTTGCGCACGACCGAGGCCGGATGGCGCGACAGGCCGCGTATCTGGATCTCGCCGAAGCGGAACGGCGGGCCGCTGTCGAGTTCGACCTCGAGCACGGCGCTGCCGGTCTGCGGATCGATGGTCGCCTGGCTGCGCTTCAGGCTGGCGCCGGCGAAGCGATCGGCGGCCAGCGATTCCACCGCCAGCCGCTTGCCGTTGTCCCAGTCGACCTGGCGGAAGCGCGCACCCTGCGGCAGCGGCCAGCGCTCGAGGATGCGCGCACGCTGGCTGGCGACGCGGGCCGGGTCTGCGATCACCGAGCCGACGATCGCGATGCGCACCTCCGACACGCGCGTGGCCGGGCCGGGGTCGACCTGGAAACGCACCGTCCATGGCCGCTCGTCGCCGCCGATCGAGCGTTCGATCACCGGCGCGAAATAGCCTTCGGTGGCGAGGGTCTCGGTGAGCTGCGCCTGGGCCTCGGCCACCAGCCGCTCCAGCAGGTCGCGGTTCATGCCGTCGTAGGTGCGCCAGCGCAGCAGGTCGAGGTCGGCACGCAGCAGGCCGCCAAGCGGGTAGGGCGCATCGATCTCGACGCGGTACGCGTCGGACTGCGCCGCCACCGGCGCGTCCTGGGCATGGGCCGCGCGCATCGCCACGGTCGGCAGCAGGGCCGGCAGCAGCATCCAGAGCACCGCCGTCAGCGCGACGAGACCGCCCGACCGACCGCTCACGCGCGTCCCGCATCCCGCGACGTACGGTGCGCGATGGCGAACGACGGCGCCGGCGGGTACACTTCGCGGCCTTTTGGTCTTCACTGACGGGAACCCAGCATGATCACTCACTACACGGTAGGCATCGCGGTGGCAGTCGTCGCCGTCGTCATGGTCGCGATCATTGTGTTCGGCGCCCGTTCGCCCCATGGGCATGACGATCACCACTGATCGTCACTGATCGCCCAACGTTTCGAGACTCCGACGACCCTGCACCCGCCGCGCTGCGCGCGGACCGGAGGTCCGCGGGGGGATGGTAGCCGACAGGGCGCCGGTCGACCGCGGTCGATGGCGCTGAATGTCGAAGCGGCCGCGGGACGGTGCCGCGATGACTGAGTCCGTGCAAGCGAAGGCATCGGTGCGCCCGGCCAGTCGCCGCGACGCCGATGGCCGGGAACATGTCGACTATCGCGCGGTGGTCCTGCTCGCCGCGCCATTGTTCGCCAACAGCGCCGTGCAGGCCGCGCTGAACCTGACCGACACCTGGTACGTCGGACGGTTGTCGACCGAGGCGACGGCCGCGATGGGCGCGATCCACTGGCTGATCCTGGGCGCGATCTTCCTGCTCGGCGGCGTCGGCATGGGCGTGCAGACGCTGGTCGCCCAGAACCAGGGGGCCGGGCGCCACCATGAGGCCGCGCGTTCGCTGTGGACCGGGCTATGGGTGGCGCTGGCGATCAGCCCGCTGTTCGTGCTGCTCGCGGCCTGTGGCACGCTGGTGCTGCGGCCATTTGCGCTGGCACCGGCGATCGAGGCGCTGGCCGTCGAGTACTGGTGGCCACGGCTGCTCGGCGCACCGCTGGCGGTCGCGCTGTGGGCAGTGTCGGGCTTCTTCAACGGCATCGGGCGCACCCGGGTCACGCTCGGCCTGATGCTCACCGTCGCGCTGCTCAACGCGCCGCTGAACGAACTGCTGATGTTCCGGCTCGGCTGGGGCATCGCCGGTGCCGCGTGGGCCACCAACATCGCGCTCGCCTGCGGCATCGTGCTGGCGCTCCTGCTGTTCCTGTCGAAGCGGGTGCGCGACGAGTACGGCTCGCATCGCGGCTGGCAGCCGGAACTGCGCCGCGTCGGCGCATTGCTGGTGCTGGGGCTGCCGATTGGCGTGGCGATCTCGGTGGACGTGCTCGGCGCGGCGCTGTTCCAGATCATGCAGGTGCAGCTCGGGCCGGTCGACGGCGCGGCGACGCAGATCGTGATGATGCTGACCTCGATCGCTTTCATGCCGGCGGTGGGCATCGGCATCGCCGGCACCACGCTGGTCGGGCAGTCGATCGGTGCTGGCGACCGCGACTGGGCAGCGCGCGTGGGCAATGCGACGATCCGGCTGTCGGTGGCCTACATGGGCGTGGTCGGCGTGGCGATCGCCGCATCGGGCCCGTGGCTGATCCCGCTGTTCGTCTCGCGGACCGACCCGAACTTCGCGGCCACCGTCGCGCTCGCCACCTCGCTGGTCTGGATCGCCGCGATCTACCAGGCCTTCGATGCCCTGCACCTGGGCAGCTCGTTCTGCCTGCGTGGCGCAGGCGACACCCGCTTCCCGGCCCTGGCGCTGCTCGTGCTGTCCTGGGGGCTGTTCGTCCCCCTCGCGCACACCCTGACCTTCGCTCCCGGACAGGGCTGGATCGACGGCCTGCCCCAGTACGGCCTTGGTGCCACCGGTGGCTGGATCGCCATCACCGCCTACATCAGCCTGCTCGGCATCACGCTGCTGCTGCGCTGGCGCTCCGGCGCCTGGCGCCGCATCCAGCTCTGAAACCCGGGTCAGACACGGGTTTCCTGCAAATGCGTGTCTGACCCGGGTTTTGACTGTGGGGTCTGAGCCTGGGGCTACTTGAGGCGGCGGCGGAGGGCCATGCCGATGGCGTCGACCACGGTGACGCAGGCCAGGATGCAGATCAGGATCGCCGACACCTGCGGGTAGTCCATGATACGCAGCGACGACAGCAGTTCGGTGCCGACGCCGCCTGCGCCGACCGCGCCGAGCACCACCGATGCACGGAAGTGGTACTCCCAGCGATAGATCACGGTGTCGGCCATCTGCGGCAGCACCTGCGGCAGGATCGCGTGCAGGATGACCTGCACGGGCGTCGCGCCTGCCGCGCGCGCGGCCTCGATCGGCTTCGGATCGACGTGCTCGATCGCCTCGGCGAAGAACTTGCCGACCATGCCGATCGAATGCAGGCCGAGCGCCAGCACGCCTGGCAGCACGCCGAAACCGACGGCAGCCACGAGGATGATGCCGAGGATCAGTTCCGGCAGCGACCGGCACAGGTTGAGCAGCATGCGGGTCGCATGGTAGGTGCCGCGCCCGGGCGTGGTGTTGGCCGCCGCCAGGAACGCAAGTGGCAACGAGAACACGACCGCGAACGCGGTGCCGGCGATGCTCATCGCAAGCGTATCCAGCAGCGGACGCAGCCAGGCCTGCCAGCGGGTGAAATCCGGCGGCATCATCTCGGAGCCGATCTGTGCGATCGCCGGGATACCTTCGGCCAGGCGTTCCAGGTCGAACAACCCGGTCAGCCAGAACGACCCTGCCACCAGCGCCACCAGCGCAGCCACCCTGAGCAGCAGGCGCCGCTCGCGGACACGGTCGCCGTCGAGCCACGCGTCCAGGCGATCGCCCGCCCCCGTGGTGGCGGCGGCAGCGTGGGTCGAATGCTCCATCGTCCTACTGCTGCTTCGACAGGTCGAGGTTCAGGATCTTCGCCGTCTCGCGCAGCACGTCGTAGGCCTTGTCGTCGGTCGCGGCGAAGCCGGTCGCGCGGAAGTTCTTCAGCAGCGCCGCATCCTTGAGGTCGAGGAACGCACGGCGGATCTGCTCCTTCAGCTTCGGGTTGAGGCCGCTCTGCATCACCATCGGGTAGTTCGGAATCGGCCGCGACTCTCCGATGATGCGCAGCTTCGATCCGTCGAGCTTGCCGGACTTCACCAGCGACTCGAAGATGGGGCGCGACAGGGCACCGAGGGGCACCTTGCCGGTCTCGACCGCCCGTGCGACCGCATCGTGCGTACCGAGGTGGATCACCTTGTAATCGCGATCGCCGACCAGCCCCTGCTCCTGGATCAGCGCGCGCGGTGCGAGGTGGCTCGAGGTCGATGCCGGGTCGCCATATCCGACGTTGAGCCCGCGTGCCTGCGCGATCGACTTCACCGGCGAGTCGGCCAGCGCGATGACGACGCTCGTGTAGGTCGGGCTGCCCCGTGCGTCGAGCCCGACGGCGAACGGTTCGATGTTCGGTGCGCGCGAGCGCGCCAGCACGTACGAGAACGGCCCGAAGTAGGCCACGTCGATGCGGCCGAAGCGCATCGCCTCGATCATCGAGGAGTAATCGGTGGTCACCACCACGCTGACTTCGCGGCCGAGCAGCTTTTCCAGGTGCAGTTCCAGCGGCCGTGCATTCTGGATGATCGTCGATGCATTCTCGTCGGGCAGCAGCGCCAGCCGGATCGTCTTCGGATCAGGGTTGACGCTCTGTGCATGCAGCAGGGACGGCGTTGCGCCGGCGAGTGCGAGTGCGGTCGCGGCAGTGGCGCGGCGAGCGCGGTACAGGAAGAGGCGGCGGTCCATGCGGTACTCCGGAAAGGATGGGGTCGGGGAATGTGGTCAGGCCACGGCCTGCAAGGGGTGGTGGTCGCTCTCGCGTGCAGCCTCGCCGGCCACGCCTGCCGGGTCGGTGCGTTCGCCCGCGGCGGGCGCCGCTCCAGCGCCGTAGATCGCCGACAGTGCCGCGTCGTCGAGCCGGTCTGGAGGGCCGTCGAACACGACCGATCCGGCACCGATACCCACCACCCGATCGGCGAACCGCCGTGCGAGGTCGACCTGGTGCAGGCTCACGATCGCGGTGATGCCGTCGGCCTTGCAGATCGAATGGATGAGGCCGAGCACGCGAATCGAGGTCGCCGGGTCGAGGCTCGCGACCGGCTCGTCGGCGAGCATGATCTGCGGCTGCTGGGCCAGCGCCCGCGCGATGCCCACGCGCTGCTGCTGTCCGCCAGACAGTTCATCGACCCGCCTGAGCGCGCAGTCGAGCAGTCCGACGCGGTCCAGGCAGTCGAGCGCGATCCGCTTGTCGGCCAGCGGCAGCGGCCACAGCGAACGTAGCGTCGAGTGGTACGACAGGCGCCCGGTGAGCACGTTCTGCAGCGTGGTGAGCCGGCCGATCAGCTGGTGCTGCTGGAACACCATCGCGCAGCGCTGCCGGTGCCTGCGCAACGCGCGGCGCGGACGGATATCGCCGATGCCAGCGACATCGATCGTGCCCGACGTCGTACGTACCAGTCCGTTCAGCGAACGCAGCAGCGTCGACTTGCCGGCACCCGAAGGGCCGAGGAGCACCACGAAGTCGCCCGGCGCGAAGCGCAGGCTGGTCGCGCGCAGGCCGATAGTGCCGTCCGGGTAGACGACTTCGACCGCGTCGAGCGACAACGCGGACTTATCGAGCAGCGGCTCGGTGATGAAGGGCGAAGTCGAATCCATCCGCACGTTTGTAACAACCGTGTGTGATCTTCTGATGACACTTCAACTACGGTTCCACTCGATGCCCACACAGTCCAAGCCCACCGTCGTCGTCGCCAACTGGGTTCACACGGAGGTGCGTTCCCTGCTGGAACAGCATGCGCACGTCATCTGCAACGAGACACGCGAGCCGTGGCCCGCGCAGACACTGGTCGAGGCCTGCCAGGGCGCCGATGGGCTGATCGGCTTCATGACCGAGACGGTCGACGATGCATTCCTCGCGGCCTGTCCGTCGCTGAAGATCGTCGCCTGCGCGCTGAAGGGCTTCGACAACTACGATGTCGCCGCCTGTACGCGGCGCGGCGTGTGGATCACGATCGTCACCGACCTGCTGACCGCACCCACCGCCGAACTCACGGTCGGCCACCTGATCGCGCTCGGCCGGCACATGCCTGCCGGCGACCGGCGGGTCCGCTCCGGCAGTTTCGAAGGCTGGCGTCCTGCGCTCTACGGCACCGGGCTCGACGGCAGCACCATCGGCCTCGTCGGTGCCGGAGCGGTCGGCAAGGCGGTGGCACGGCGGCTGGCGGGCTTCCGCGCCCAGCTGCTCTACTGGGACCGCAACCCGCTGCTGCCCGACCAGGAAGATGCACTGCGCCTGACCGCGACCGGGCTCGATGAACTCGCGGCGCGCAGCGACTTCGTCTGCGTCTGCGTCCCGCTCAACGCCGATTCATTCCACCTCGTCGGCGCGCGATTCCTGGCACGCATGCAGCCGGGCGCGCTGCTGGTGAACACGGCGCGCGGTTCGGTCGTCGATGAAGACGCGGTAGCCGATGCGCTGGCGTCCGGCCATCTGGGCGGCTATGCGGCCGATGTGTTCGAGATGGAAGACTGGGCACTGCCCGACCGGCCGCGCAGCGTGAACGCGCGCCTGCTGGCGATGCCCGATCGCACCTTCTTCACGCCGCACCTCGGCTCCGCCGTCGAGCGCATCCGGCGCGACATCGCGATGCAGGCCGCCATGGACGTGGTCGAGGTACTGCACGGCCGCAGGCCGCCGCACGCGATCAACCAACCCGCAGCCTGAGGCCCACCCTGAAATCCGTGTCTGACCCTGGGGTCTGAACCCGGGTCAGACACGCTTTTCCCGGTAATCCGTGTCTGACCCGGGTTTCGGCGTCAGCCCCAGACGGCGACGGGCATCGGAAGGCCCTGCAGTTCGCGGTCGCGCGCCGGCCAGTCGGCCTTGCCGCCATGGCGCTCGATCACGTCGGCGAGTTGCCGTGCATGCTGGCCGCTGTGCCACGTCTGCCGCTCGAGGAACGCATGCAGCCCGACGTGGCCCTGCGGCGTGGCCACCTCGCCGGCGCCGCTGCGCTTCGCCGGGCCGGCATCGGCCCACCAGCCCTCCAGCCGTCCGATCACGCCATCACAGTACTCGCGTGCGATGCGGCCCTCGGGCACGCCGCCGGCCGGGAAGCGCATCGACACGCCGACCCAGTCGATCTCGCGCCCTTCGACGCATTCGATGAAGCCGTCGCCGATGCCGAACACATGCCAGGCGAGTTCGCCCAGCGTGCCTGGCCGGCCCTCGATCGGCGGCTCGCCGATCGCCTGCAGCGGCAGTAGATCGCACAGCCGCTGGGTGCTGCGCAGGATCGCCGTCCAGCGCTGCATCAGCACCTCGGGCGCGAGCGGTACATGCACTTCCAGGGTGACGCCGACGAAGCGCGCGACATCGGCGAGCTGCTGCCCGAACACGAACTCGCTGCCGCGCGCGAGCACGGGCAGGTTACGCACGCCGAACGCATGCAGCGCGGCGAGGTCGGCCGGATCGCGCCGGATGTCGGCCACCCGGTACGGGATCTGGTGTCGCGAAAGAAACTCTTTCGCCCGGAGACAGCTGCTTCAGCCAGGCTGGACGTACAGCACGTAGCCCGGTCCGGTCGACGGGGCGCTCATGCGACCGCCGCGATGACCTGCACTTCGATCTTGGCTGCTGGCTCGGTGAGATGGTTGATCTCGATCATCGTGCTGGTCGGCAGGTTGTCGCGCCAGAACTCCTCGCGCGCGGCGACGATCTCGCGGAACTCGCGCATGTCGGTGGTGAACACGGTGGTCCAGACGACGTCGGCCATCGTCGCACCTGCAGCCTCGAGCGCGATCTGGATGTTGCGCAACACCTGGCGCGACTGCTCGAGCATGCTGTTGCCGCCGACCATCTGGCCGTCTTCGCCGCGCGCGAGCTGGCCGGAGATGAAGATCATGCTCTTCGGCTGGTCGACCCGGACGAAGTGGTTGTAGACGGTGGCCCGCATGTGCTTGTGGCCCGGCGGATTGCCGCGGGTGATCGGCATGGTCTGCTCCTGTTTCGGTTCCTGCGTGGGGCCGGCGCTGCGCGGCTAGCGGCCGGACTTCGAATAGACCTCGACCTGCACCGGCGTCGGGTTGTAGCCGCACGCCGGGTTGTACTTCTGCGGGCAGTTGGAGATCACAGCCAGCACGTCGGTGAGCGCCTCGACGTCGACGAAGGCGCCCGGCTGCGACGGGCTGTCGGAGATCGCCATGTGGCCGTCGGCGCCGATCGGTACGCTCATGAACCAGTTGACGTTGGCGACCACGTCGGACTCGCCCATGCGGAACTTGCCCAGTTCGTGCAGGAAGTTCGCGCGGCAGCTGTGGGTGCGGCGGTTGTAGCGCAACTGGTTGATCTCGACGCTGCAGCAGCCGCCGATGGTGTCGTGGTTCGGGCAGTTGGACGCGAGCACCTTCATCAGGGGCGTCGCGTACTCGCCGTAGAGCACCGTCCCGGTGTTCAGGTACAGGTTCTCGGCCATCTTCATCGTGTTGGCCGCGTTGTAGCGGTCGCGCGTGTCGCTGGCGTTGTAGCAGAGGAAGTCGACCGCCTGCTGCCCCTCGAGGTCGATGAAGCGCACTACCTGCCCCTTCAGGAGCTTCGCGCCCCAGGAAGCGCCGGCATCGACCAGGGTCGACGACACCTGCCGCAGCCCGCGCGGCACTGCGATCTTCGGCACTGCCGGCCTCGGCAAGGCGGCCGCCACCGGCGCCTTCTTCGCTGCTGCCCTTGTCATCGCGATGCGCTCCCTGGTCGTCTGATGTCTGGTGTCCGGTGCCTGGCCCGGGTGCTATTCCGGCTTGATGCCCGCAGCCTGGATCAGCTTCACCCACTTGCGCTGCTCGGCCAGCACCAGCGCACTGAATTCGGCCGGCGTGTTGCCGACCGGGTCGAAGCCGAGTTCGGCCAGCCGCGCCTTCACGTCCGCGGCATTGAGTACCTTGATCGTCTCGTCGGCCAGCCGCCTGACCACTGGCGCCGGCGTGCCGGCCGGCGCGAACAGCCCCTGCCAGTTCAGTGCCTCGTACGCCGGCAGGCCGAGCGCCTCGGCGACCGTGGGCACGTCGGGCAGCGCCGCGCTGCGCTTCGGGCTGGTGACGCCCAGCGCGCGCGCCTTGCTGGTGCGGATGAACGGCAGCGCACCCTGCGTGCCCGACACCATCACCGGCACGCGCCCGGCGAGCAGGTCGACCAGCGCGGGTCCGCCGCCCTTGTAGGGCACATGGGCCAGTTCGACCTTCGCCAGCACGTTCAGCAGTTCGCCGCCGAGGTGCTGCATGCTGCCGATACCCGAGGACGCGTAGTCGATCTGTTTCGGCTTCGCGCGCGCGATGTCGACGAGTTCGCGCATCGTCCTGGCCTGGAACGCGGGCGTGACGAGGATCACGTTCGGCGAGGTGGTCAACTGCGTGATCGGCGCGAAATGCTTCACCGGATCGAACGGTGCATTCTTCGTCACCAGCGGCGCGGTGATGGTGTCGATCGCCGACAGCAGGATCGTGTAGCCATCGGGCGTCGCCTGGCGCACCAGTTCGGCGCCGAGCATGCCGGCGGCACCGGGGCGGTTGTCGACGACGAAGGTCTGGCCGAAGTTCTCGGAGAGCTTCTGCGCGGTGAGCCGGCCGATCGAGTCGGAGCCGCCGCCAGGCGACTGCGGGATCACCATGCGGATCGGCCGCACGGGAAAGGGTGCCTCGGCTGCCTGCAAGGGCGCGGCAGGCGCGAGGGCGGCAGCAGACAGGGCGAAGACGGTCGCCCATGCCGCGCGCGGGCGGCGGCTGCAACGCGGGTCAGGGACGCGGACGGACGCTGTAAACGGCACGGACATCGATACTCCAGGCGACTCGGATCACGGGAGAGAGTGGACTATACCGGCGGACGGGATTGCGTGGCCCGCGCAGCGGCAGGCGTCATGCCGAAAGGTTCATGTCCTCGCAGTCGGCCGTCAGCTTGCCGATGTGCTCGCGGAAGTTGAAGAATCCGCGCGCGGCACATGGCCATCCGGCGGCATCCCAGCGCCGCTGCCACTGCACCAGCGCGATGCCGTGCGCATCGAGCGCAGGGCCGAGCGCATCCAGCACGGGCCGAAGCGGACCGACGCAGGCGTGCGGCGCGACCACCTGTCCGAGGCCGTGCGCGCGCGCCCAGTCGACGAGCCCGGCCACCGGATCGGCGATGCGTTCGACCTGCATGCCGGCCGCGGCGGTCCAGCGCGCAGCGCCGTCCGCCATGGCCGCGGCACGAAATGCGCGTGCAACGTCACCCTCGGGCAGCGCCGCGACCGTGTCCGGCGCATCGGGCAGGGCCGCGGCGACCCATTCGATGCCCGGCATGTCCGCGAATGCCGATTCCGGATGCAGGTCGTCGACGGTCATCAGCAGGCCGGCACGCACGCCGGGCCGTGGCCGTGAGGGCAGCCGCAGGGGCTGCCGCTCGAACGGCGCATCGGCGGGCAGCGGCGCCGCAGCTTCGTCGAGTTCACCGCGCGGGTCGAACCGGCCATCGGTGTACTCGGCGATGTTGGCCGCCCGCGCAAGGTAGTGCTTGCCCCGGGTCTGCAGGCCGCCGACCCAGCGCCACGACAGCGTGTTGGAGGCGGGATCGGCATCGGCCAGGTGGCGCAGGAACCAGTCGGCGCCCAGTTGCCACGGCAGCCGGAGCGTGAATATCCAGATGCTCGCCGTCCACATCCGCGCGTGGTTGTGCAGGTAGCCGTGGCCGGCGAGTTCCGCGGCCCAGGCATCGAAGCAGGCGATACCGGTGCGGCCCTCGACCGCCTGCCGGTAGCGCTCGGCCAGCGCGGCATCCCGATCGAGCCGGTCGACGAGCGGACCGAGGGCAGCGCGGTAGCGCGACCATGCCTCGGGATGCTGCTCGAACCAGCCTTTCCAGTAGGTACGCCAGCAGACCTCCTGCACGAACTTCGCGCAGGCCGACGGCGCATGCCGGCCGAGGACGGCGGCGACCACCTCTGGCTCTGTCACCAGGCGATGCCGGATCCATGGCGACAGCATCGACACGTTGCCGCGTGCCTGCGGCCCGTGGTCGTGGTTGCGCCGCGCCGCATAGTCCCTGCCGGCGTGCGGCAGGAAGGCGTCCAGGCGCGCCAGCCCTTCCGCGCGCGACGCAGGCCCGGCCACTATGCCGTCCGGGTGCAGAGGATGCGGAGGATGCGGAGGGTTCAGGGAATTCAGGCCGTACCGAACAGCGTTGCCGGCCGGAAATTCGCCATGATGCCGAGCGATATGCCGGTCAGCACCATCAGCACCGAGCTGTTGCCGGTGAGCATGTAGAAGCCGATGCCGACATACATCGGCAGGCTGCCCGCCATCGCGCCGGTGAGCATCCAGATCTGCGCCGCCTGCAGGTCGTCATGGCTCTCCGGGTCGGGCCGCGGCGTGCGATAGCGGAACTGGTTCCACTTCTGGTGGACCAGCAGCGTCGGCAACGCCAGCGCACCGCCGGCCACCAGCGCCATCGTCGCAAACCGCTGGTACGACTCATCGAGGGCGGTGGGTCCGATCCACATCACCAGCAAGGCGATGATCACGTCGCCGAGCAGGATCAGCAACCAGAGCCATTCGATCTTGTTCACGTTGCGCTGCGCTTCTTCACTCATGTCTTGCCCCTGATGGCTGGCGATCATCTGCCGCGGTGCCCGGTCCTGATGGCATGTGCGCGTCAGTGGCACCCCGGATCGCCCTCTGCCCGGATGGGTGCCGCATCTGTCCACGCCGGGGCGGATTGTAAGCACGACGGACCGGCCAACCGTCGATTCTGCGTCGATTCGGCGTCGATTCGCGGCAACAGACCCTGCTTGTTACACTGCCGGCACTGCCGCGGACGTCTGCGCACGCGCCGCGGCGCCCGGAGCATTGCGCGATGAGCCAGACAGCCTCGAACGAAACCGTCGTGAAGAAGACCTCGCTGCAGGCAGGCGCCGTGACCGTGCTGGTCTGCGGTGCGATCGTGATCACCCTTGGCATGGGTGTGCGGCAGTCGTTCGGCATCTTCCTGAAGCCGGTCACCATGGACCTGGAGATCGGCCGCCAGGTTTTCGGCCTCGCGATCGCGCTGCAGACCCTGCTGACCGGGCTGCTCGGGCCGGCCGCCGGCATGCTGTCGGACCGTTTCGGTCCGAACCGGGTGATCGCGGCCGGCACCCTGATCTACGGCCTGGGGCTGGTGCTGGCCGGGTTCGCGCAGGGGCCGAACAGCCTGGTGCTGACCCTGGGCGGGGTGGTCGGCCTGGGCATGAGCCTGCTCACGCTGCCGGTGGTGCTGGGCGCGGTCGGGCGGGTGGTCACGCCGGCCCAGCGCGGGACTGCCTTCGGCCTGGTCACGGCGGGGGGGTCGTTCGGGCAGTTCGCGATGGTGCCGGGCGCACAGGCGCTGGTCACGACCTTCGACTGGCAGACCGCGTTCATGCTGCTGTCGATCGCGATGGCGGTAGCCTTCGCCGTGTCTTTCGGCCTCGCCCACAAGGCGAACGCAGGCGGGACGGCGCCCGCAGCAGGCGAAGACAGCAGTGCCTGGGCGGCACTCGCCCGCGCGGGCAGGCATCCCGGCTACTGGCTGCTGACGCTGTCGTTCTTCGTCTGTGGCTTCCATGTCTCGTTCGTCGCGACCCACCTGCCGGCCTACCTCGCCGACCGCGGCATTTCGGCGGCGGTGGCCGCCAACTCGCTGGCGCTGATCGGGCTGTGCAACATCTTCGGGTCGTACCTGTTCGGCGCTGCCTGCTCACGCTACGCGAAGAAGCACTTACTCTCGTTCATATACGCAGGCAGAGCGCTTCTGTTCGTCCTTGTCCTGTTGTTGCCGATGACGCCGACGCTGGCGCTGGCGTTCGGCGCCATCATCGGCTTCCTGTGGCTGGGCACCGTCCCGCCGACCTCCGGCCTGGTGGCCCAGCTGTTCGGCACGCGCTACCTGGCGACGCTGTTCGGCGTGGTGTTCATGAGCCACCAGATCGGCGGCTTTCTCGGCGCCTGGTTTGCCGGGTACCTGTTCGACAGCACCGGGTCCTACAACATCGCCTGGATGATCTCGATCGCGCTGGGCGTGTTCGGCGCGCTGGTGCTGCTGCCGGTCGCCGAGCCTTCGCCGGCCACGCTGCGCGCAGCCGGTGCCGGCTGAGCCGCCGCAGCACCGCTGTATACTGCAGCGATGGACAGGATCACCGATTCCGCCATCGACCCGGTCGTGCCGCACCGCACGGCCCTGCTCGTGCTCGCCGCCGGCGGTCTGATGGCGTTTGCTGCCTGGCAGGTCACGGGCGTCGCGATGTTCCTCGAAGCACTGGGCGGCACCTGCCTGTAACGCCCGCCGCTGCCATCCAGGGATCGCAGCGGAAAGCCGGCGCCAGCGTGCGGCGACTTTCCTGCCGCCGGCCTCGACGGATTTCCAGCTGCTGTACTTTCGCATTGACACCAATGTGTGTTAACTTCTCTTGACACACCGGACATTCCTGATCGTCCCGCCCCCTCGCCAACCGGTTCCCGATTCATGCAACTCTACGCAGTCGGCATCAACCACCAGAGCGCACCGGTCAAGGTGCGCGAGCGGGTCGCTTTCAACGGCGAAACGATGTCCGAGGCGTTGCGCGACCTGGTGCAGACCGGTCCGGTGACCGAAGCGGCGATCCTGTCCACCTGTAACCGCACCGAGATCTACTGCAGCACGAACGACCCGCAGTACGCCACCGGCTGGCTGGCCGACTACCACAAGCTCGAGCGCGATGCGCTCAAGCCCTACGTCTACACGCTGCCGTCGGAAGACGCCGCCCGCCACGCCTTCCGCGTGGCGGCCGGCCTCGATTCGATGGTGCTGGGCGAGCCACAGATCCTCGGCCAGCTCAAGCAGGCGGTACGCTCGGCCGAGAATGCCGGCACGCTCGGATCGCTGCTGCACAAGCTGTTCCAGCGGACATTCTCGATCGCGAAGCGGGTGCGCTCGGAGACCGAGATCGGCGGCAGTTCCGTCTCGATGGCAGCCGCGGCGGTCGCCCTGGCCGAGCGCCTGTTCCCGTCCGTCGCCGAGCAGCGCGTGCTGTTCATCGGTGCCGGCGAGATGATCGAGCTGTGCGCCGCGCACTTCTGCGCACGCAAGCCGCGCATGGTCAGCTTCGCCAACCGCACCCAGGCACGCGGCCAGTTGCTGGCCGAACGCCATGGTGGCAATGCGATGGGGCTGGCCGACCTGCCCGACCGCCTGCCTGAATACGACATCGTCATCACCTGCACCGCGAGCCAGTTGCCGATCATCGGCAAGGGACTGCTCGAGCGCACGCTCAAGGCACGGCGGCGCAAGCCGGTATTCATCGTCGACCTGGCGGTGCCGCGCGACGTCGAAGCCGAAGCCGCACGCATGGACGACGTGTTCCTTTACACCGTCGATGACCTGGGCGAGATCGTCAAGCTGGGCCGCGAGTCGCGCGCCGGCGCCGTCCACGATGCCGAGGCGATCATCTCGCTGGGCGTATCCGACTTCATGCACTGGGTATCGACGCGCGAACTGGTACCCACCATCCGCGCGCTGCGCGACGAGGCCGAGCGGTCGCGCCAGCGCGAGGTAGAGCAGGCGATCCGGCGGCTGACGCTGGGCGACGATCCGAAGCTGGTGATCGACCGCCTGTCGCGATCGCTGACCAACAAGCTCCTGCACGCGCCGTCGCACGCCCTGAACAACCTCGGCGAGGGCAGCCGCGACGAACTCGCCCAACTGCTGTCGGGACGCGCGCGCGCCGGCGACCGCTCGTAGCGGCACCTCGATGAACCCGAGCATCGCTGCCAAGCTCGCGCAGCTCGCCGAACGGCTCGACGAGGTCAATGCGATCCTCGGCCGCGCAGACGCGACGGACAACCTCGATCAGTACCGCCGGCTGACCCGCGAGCGTTCCGAACTCGAAGGCGTCGTCGACCTCTACCGCCAGCACGGCGCGGTCGGCCAGTCGCTGCGCGAGGCCGAGGCGTTGCTGTCGGACCCCGACATGCGCGAACTGGCCGAGATCGAACTACGCGAGGGCCGCGAGCGTATCGCCGAGCTCGAGCAGTCGCTGCAGCAGGCGCTGCTGCCGAAAGACCCGAACGACGAGCGCAACCTGTTCCTCGAGGTGCGCGCAGGCACCGGCGGCGACGAGTCGGCGCTGTTCGCCGGCGACCTGTTCCGGATGTACGTCCGCTACGCCGAACGCAGCGGCTGGAAGGTCGAGGTCATCTCGCAGAATGCCGCCGAGCTCGGCGGCTACAAGGAGGTGATCGCGAAGATCATCGGCCACGGCGCCTATTCGAAGCTGAAGTTCGAATCGGGCGGACACCGCGTGCAGCGCGTGCCCGCGACCGAAACGCAGGGCCGCATCCATACATCGGCCTGCACGGTGGCCGTACTGCCGGAGGCGGACGAGGTGAGCGACGTGGTGCTCAATCCGTCCGAGTTGCGCATCGATACCTACCGGGCGTCGGGCGCGGGCGGGCAGCACATCAACAAGACCGATTCGGCTGTGCGCATCACCCACCTGCCGACCGGCATCGTGGTGGAATGCCAGGACGACCGCTCGCAGCACCGCAACAAGGCGCAGGCCATGTCGGTACTCGCCGCGCGCATCAAGGACGTGCAGGTACGGTCGCAGCAGGCGAAGCAGGCGGCCGAGCGCAAGTCGCTCGTGGGCAGCGGCGACCGGTCCGAGCGCATACGCACCTACAATTTCCCCCAGGGGCGCGTCACGGAACACCGGATCAACCTCACCCTGTACAAGATCGACCAGATCATGGATGGCGACATCACGCCGCTCGTGTCGGCGCTGGCTGCCGAGCACCAGGCAGAGCAGCTCGCCGCCATGTCGGAAGCCGCCTGACGATGTCGAGTTCGCCCGCCTCCTCATCGTTCCCCTCGCTGACCTACAGCGATGCGCTGACCCTCGCCGCTCGTGGCCATGCACTTGATACGGTGGACGCACGGCTGCTGCTGCAGCACGTGACCGGCGCGACCATCGCGCAGATCGTGTCCTATCCAGGCCGCAAGCTCGGCCCGGTGGACCGGATGCGCTTCGAATCGCTGGTCGCGCGGCGCGAGGCCGGCGAACCGATCGCCTACCTGCTGGGCGAGCGCGAGTTCTACAGCCGCGCGTTCGCCGTCACGCCCGCAGTGCTGATCCCGCGCCCCGAGACCGAAGGCCTGGTCGACGCAGCGCTGTCACGGCTGCAGGCGCAAGGGCGGCCCGACGTGGTCGACCTCGGCACCGGCAGCGGCTGCGTCGGCATCACGCTGGCGCTGGAGCATCCCCAGGCACGCGTGCTGGCGATCGATGCATCTGCCGACGCGATCGGCGTCGCCCGGCGCAACGCTGCTGCACTCGGATGCGACAACATCGACTTCGTGATCGGCAACTGGCTGCAGGGCATCGACGGACGCCGGCTTGCGATGATCGTCGGCAACCCGCCCTACATCGCCGCGGCTGATGCCCACCTCGGGCAGGGCGACCTGCGTTTCGAGCCACGCTCGGCGCTTACGCCAGGCGACGACGCACTGGCAGACGTGCGCGAGATCATCGCGCAGGCGCCAGCGGCCCTTGCCGAAGGCGGCTGGTTGATCCTCGAACACGGTCATGACCAGGGGCCATCCGTGCGCGCGCTGCTGGCCAGCCATGGCTTCAGCGAAGTGTTCAGCGAACGCGACCTGGCCGGCCATGAGCGCATCACCGGCGGGCGCATGCACCACTGACGCCGCGCGCCTCGGCAGCTCAGAGGCGGCTGTGTGCAGCCTCGATCGCCGCGCGTACCGCCGAGGGTGCCGTACCCCCGGCATGGCTGCGGCTGGCCATCGAGCCTTCGACGGTCAGCACGGCGTAGACATCCTCGCCGATCGCGGGCGAGAACGCCTTCAGGTCGGCGAGCGGCAGCTCCGGCAGGTCGCAGCCCGCCTGTTCGGCGTGGCGCACCGCGCGTGCGACCGCCTCATGCGCATCGCGGAACGGCACGCCCTTGCGAACGAGGTAGTCGGCGAGATCGGTGGCGGTGGCGAAGCCCTGCTTGAGCGCCTCGCGCATCGCTGCGGGCTTCACCCGGATGCCGCCGACCATGTCGGCATAGATGGTCAGCGTCATCAGCAGCGTGTCGACGGTGTCGAACAGCGGCTCCTTGTCTTCCTGGTTGTCCTTGTTGTAGGCAAGCGGCTGGCCCTTCATCAGGGTGAGCAGCGCGACCAGGTGGCCGTTGACTCGTCCGACCTTGCCGCGCACCAGCTCGGGTACGTCCGGGTTCTTCTTCTGCGGCATGATCGACGAGCCGGTGCAGAAGCGATCGGCGAGGTCGATGAACGAGAAGCGCGGGCTCATCCAGAGGATCAGTTCCTCGGAGAAGCGCGACAGGTGGGTCATCGTCAGCGAAGCCGCGGCGCAGAACTCGATCGCGAAGTCGCGATCGGACACGGCGTCGAGCGAGTTCGCGCAGATCGAATCGAAGCCGAGCTCGCGCGCGACCCGCTCGCGATCGATCGGGAAGCTGGTGCCGGCCAGCGCAGCGGCACCGAGCGGCAGTCGGTTCACCCGCCTGCGGCAGTCGGCGAAACGCTCGCGGTCGCGCGCGAGCATCTCGAAATACGCCATGAGGTGGTGCGCGAACGACACCGGCTGCGCGACCTGCAGGTGGGTGAAGCCCGGCATCGCCGTCTCGACATGCTGCGCAGCGAGCCCGAGCAGCGCGCGCTGCATCGCGCGCAGCGCGCCGTCGATCTCGTCGATCGATGCACGCAGCCACAGCCGGACATCGGTGGCCACCTGGTCGTTGCGTGAACGGCCGGTGTGCAGCCGCTTGCCGGCATCGCCGACCAGCTCGGTCAGGCGGCGTTCGATGTTCAGGTGCACGTCTTCGAGGTCGAGGCGCCAGGTGAACCGTCCCGACCGCACCTCGTCGAGGATCTGGGCCATGCCGCGCTCGATGTCGGCGAGGTCCTGCGCCGACAGGATGCCGCAGCCGGCGAGCATCCGCGCATGCGCGAGCGAACCCTGGATGTCATGCTCGGCGAGCCGCTTGTCGAAGTCGACCGACGCGGTAAAGCGCTTGACCAGTTCCGACACCGGCTCGTCGAAGCGACCCGACCAGCTGCTGCCACCGCTGATGCCGCCGATCGCACGCCCGGCAGGGGCGGTCGCGACGTCGCGGGCAGCCTGGGTGACGGCCGGGACGGCACCGGGTGTGTCTGGGGTCTCGGGTTGCATCGGGCGCAGTCTGGCGACGACAATAGGAGGATGAACGGCGGCCCGAGTATAGGCGAAAACCCCGGCCCCACCGCCGGCACGGCGGCAGCGCGCAGCGCTGCGCGATCAGCGCCGGACCCGGTCTACCTGCCCGACTTCCGCAACCTGGGCGTGGTGCTGCGCATCCTTCTGGGGGTGAATGCGGCCTCGCTCGTGGCCGCGGTGCTCAAGGCGCAGACCCTGGCGACGATGGGCGAGGCGCTGATCGAGGTCTCGGCGCTGGTGCAGCCGGTGATGTTCATCACGCTGCTGATCCTCGCCGGCGTGCAGCCCCTGCTCGACCGTATCCGCCACGAATTCGGCGTGGCAATCGTACTGCTGACCGCGATGGGCGTGACCACGGCGTTCGACCTTCTGGGCGCCGCCCTGCTGGGCCCCGCTGGCAACACGCTGCCGCTCCACCTGTTCTGCACGATCATCACCGTCGGGACGCTGCTGGCCTGGTTCGACCTGCGCAGCCGCGCACTGTCCCCGGCACTGGTCGAGGCGCGGCTGCAGGCGCTGCAGGCGCGCATCCAGCCACACTTCCTGTTCAACAGCCTGAACGCGGTGCTGTCGCTGATCCGCGCCGATCCCCGGCGGGCGGAACAAGTGCTGGAAGACCTCGCGGACCTGTTCAGGGCATTGATGGCCGACAGCCGTGCGCTGTCGACCTTCGCGAGCGAGGTGGGACTGGCACGGCAGTACCTGGCGATCGAGTCGATACGCCTCGGCGACCGGCTGCGCGTCGATTGGGATATCGACCAGATGCCGGGCGAGGCCCGCCTGCCCACGCTGATCCTGCAGCCGCTGCTCGAGAATGCCGTCTACCACGGCATCGAACCGTCGATGGCCACCGGCACCGTGGTGATCCGGATCTTCCGCGCCGGCAATGAAGTGCACGTGCTGCTGTCCAACCCGGTGCCGGCCGGTGGCGAGCGCAGGCAGGGCAACCACATCGCGGTCGACAACATCCGTGAACGCCTGCAGCTGTTCTTCGATGCCGAGGCGCGCATGCGTATCCGGGAGCATGAGGGCCGCTACGAAGTGGCCATCCGCGTGCCCTATACCGACACCGACCGCCGGGCGAAGGCCGGCGCAGGTTCTCCACTACCCGTGCGCCAACCTGGGGATCGATGATGAGTCTGCCTGCCGAACCGCTGCTTCGCGTGTTGATCGTCGACGACGAGGTACCCGCGCGCAACCGAATGCGCGACCTGCTGGTCGACTGCGCCGCGAAGGTGCCGCTGGAGGTCATCGGCGAAGCGGCCACCGGCCGTGAAGCCCTCGAGCTGCTGCAGGGGCAGGATGCAGACCTGGTGCTGCTGGACATCCGCATGCCCGAGATGGGCGGCGTCGAGCTCG
>CAIQON010000319.1 GCA_903873475.1 uncultured bacterium | reverse complement strand
GGCTGCGGGCATCGCGGTGTTCGACGAGATCGCCGACGCGGGGCATGCGCTCGCCGTGGTGTCGAAGCTCGAACATCGCCTCGCCGCGCGCGGTCGGGTCTGACCCTGAGGTCAGACCCCAGGGTCAGACCCGCGGACCGGATCTGGCCGGATAGGCGACAATCGCAACACGAACCCGCTCAGGAGTGCAGCAGATGCCGATCATCGATGTGAAGAGTGAAATTACCGGCAACGTGTGGAAGATCGTGGCCCAGGTCGGCGACGTGATCGAGGAAGAGGCGCCGATCATGATCCTCGAGTCGATGAAGATGGAGATTCCGGTCACGGCGCCGGAGACCGGCACGCTGGTCGAGATCTGCGTGACCGAAGGCAGTACCTGCAGCGAAGGCGCGGTCGTCGCCCGCCTGCAGGTCTGAGCGGCGGGGACGCGATGATCCGCAAGCTGCTGGTTGCCAACCGCGGAGAGATCGCCTGCCGCGTGATCCGCAGCGCCAGGGCGCTCGGTATCGATACCGTCGCGGTGCATTCCGAGGCCGACGCGGGCGCGCTCCATGTCGCGCTGGCCGGGCAGTCGGTGGCGATCGGTCCGGCCGCCGCCACCGAGAGCTACCTGCTTGCCGACCGGGTGCTCGCCGCAGCCGTCGCGACGGGTGCGGATGCGATCCACCCGGGCTACGGCTTCCTCGCCGAGAACGCCGCGTTCGCAGCGGCTGTCGAGGCGGCCGGCCTCACCTGGGTCGGGCCGACGCCGCAGTCGATCGACGACATGGGCGACAAGGAACGCGCCCGCGCGATCGCCCGCGCCGCCGGCGTGCCGGTGCTGCCGGGCAGCGAGCGCTTCGCCCCGGGCGACGCGCCGCCCGATGCGGCGATGCTCGAAGCCGCGGCAGCGGCGGTCGGCTATCCGCTGCTGGTCAAGGCAGCGGCCGGCGGGGGTGGCATCGGCATGCGCCGGGTCGATGATGCGTCCGGCGTCGCCGCAGCCGTCGCGGCGACCCAGGCGCTCGCCGCACGGGCGTTCAAGGACGGATCGGTCTACCTCGAGCGCTACGTGCCGCGTGCGCGCCATGTCGAGGTCCAGGTGTTCGGCTTCGGCGATGGCCGCGCGGTGCACCTGTACGAGCGCGACTGCTCGATACAGCGGCGGTTCCAGAAGGTGATCGAGGAGAGTCCGGCGCCCGGCCTGACGCAGGCGACGCGGCTCGCGATGTGCGAAGCGGCGACGGCGCTCGCGTGCGAGCAGCGCTATCGCGGCGCCGGCACGGTCGAGTTCGTCGTCGACGCCGACAGTGGCGAGTTCTTCTTCCTCGAGATGAACACCCGCATCCAGGTGGAACATCCGGTGACCGAGATGAACACCGGCACCGACCTGGTGGCGATGCAGTTGCTGCTGGCCGGCGGTGGCGTGCTGCCGGTGCAGGGGCAGGCCGGCATTTCCGCGGCCGGCCATGCGATCGAAGTGCGCCTGTACGCCGAGCGTCCGCTGAAGGGCTTCCTGCCGTCCACCGGCACGCTCACGACCTTCGAGATGCCGGCCGCTGGCGATGGGCTGCGCATCGATGCCGGCGTGCGCGCCGGCGATCCGATCAGCCACTGGTACGACCCGATGATCGCGAAGGTGATCGCCCACGGGGCCAGCCGCGGGGAGGCGATCGACCGCCTGCTCGCCGCGCTCGGCGAGGTGCGCATCGAAGGCGTCGAGACCAACCTGCTGTTCCTGCAGCGCACGCTCGACCATGCGTCGTTCCGGGCGGGCGAGGTGTTCACCGGCTTCATCGATGCGCACAAGGCGGTGCTGCTGGCGAAGTGAACGTGCGGCAGTCCTGGCCTTCCGGTCGCGGTCGAGCTCCGTTCGGGTAGAGTCGCTATCCTCTGCGCAGATGCCGCAAGTGCAAGGGAGTAGCCCGACGGTGAAGATGGCCGAGAATTCGTTGTTCGCGATCCTGCTGCGCGCGCGCTGGTGGATCAGCTTTGCGATCGCAGCCGCACTGGTGCTGCTGTCGTTCGTGCTGCTGCCCGATACCTTCCGGCTGATGGGCATCGTCGCCGGGCTGCCGTTCGCCGTAATCGGGGCGATCGCGCTGCGCAAGCAATGGGGGCGTCCCGGCGCGGCGCAGGTGGCGCGCATCACCGAGGCGGCAGGCGCGATGGCCTGGCCGGCGTTCGCCGCGCTGCTCGAGTCGTCGTTCCGGCGCGATGGTTGCACCATCGCCCGGTCCAATACCGACGCCTTCGATTTCGAACTCGAGCGTCCCGGCACCGAGCATGCCGGGCGCAAGGTGCTGGTCAGTGCGCGGCGCTGGAAGGCCGCGCGTACCGGCATCGAACCGCTGCGTGCGCTGCAGGCCGTGCGCGAGGCGCGCGGGGCTTCGGGCGCGATCTACGTCTGCATCAACGAAGTGTCCGAGGGTGCGCGCCGTTTCGCCGACGAGAAGGGCATCACGATCTGGCAGGCGGGCGAGGTCGCGCATGCGCTGCACGGGTTACCGATGGGGGGTCGCTAGCGGCGGCGCCACGCCTGCCTCAGTCGAACCTGATCTTCAGCTTCGGCAGCAGATTCTCCCAGCGCGCCATGCCTTCGCGCATCTTCGCCTCGAACGCCTCCGGCGTGCTCGGTGACGGATCGAAACCGGCGCCTTCGAGTGTCTTTCGGCTGGCCGGATTGGCGAGGAGGGTCGCCACCTCGGCATTGAGTTTCTTCGCCAGGTCGCGCGACAGTTTCGGCGGGCCCGCCAGGCCCATCCACTGCGCCAGGTCGACGCCCTTGACGCCGGCCTCGTCGAGGGTCGGGATCTCCGGCAATGCGCTGGAACGCGTCGGCGAGACCACCGCGAGGATGCGCGCCTTGCCGGCGCGGTGGTGCGGGATCACCGGCGAGGAGCCGAGCACCACGATCGGGATCTGGCCGCCCACCAGGTCGATGATCGCCGCGCCACCGCCCTTGTAGGGGATGTGGGTCATGTCGATGCCGGTGGCGAGCTTGATCATCTCGCCCGCCAGGTGCTGCGGATGGCCGTGCCCTGACGAACCGAAGGACAGCTTGCCCGGCACGGTGCGCGCATGGGCGACCAGTTCCTTCAGGCTGGTGGCCGGTACCGCGCTGTGCACGGCCAGCACCAGCGGCTGGGTGGTCAGCAGGCTGATGCCGGTGAAATTGCGCGGATCCCAGGGCAGGTTGCGGTAGGTGAACGGCAGCAGCGTGGACGAATCGCTGGCGGTGCCCAGCGTATAGCCATCGGGGGCTGCGCGTGCCAGCAGTTCGTAGCCGATGGTGCCGCCGGCGCCGGACCGGTTGTCTGCGATGAACTGCTGCCCATAGGAGGCGCTGAGGCGCTCGGCCACCACGCGCGAGACCAGGTCGGCCGCGCCGCCGGGTGCGAACGGGACAATCATGCGGACGGGCCGGGCCGGCCACGCTTGCGCCGCCGCTTCGGGCGGCGCGAACGGGCCCGTGAGCAGGCCCACGGACAAGGCCCCGAGCACGGGCAGGAAGAAGCGGGATGCGCGCATCAGCAGGACTCCGGTCTTGCAATGTCGAATCGGGCATCGTGAAGTATCCTGACCATTGCCGCAACCCGGAGGACACACCGCATGGCTGCTTCAGGAAACGCGAGGACCGGAGCCCGACCGGCGACACCGAACGTGCTGTTGATCCTCGCCGACAACCTCGGCTGGGGCGAGCTCGGCTGCTATGGCGGCGGCGTGCTGCGTGGCGCACCGACCCCGCGCATCGACGCGCTGGCCGCGCAGGGGCTGCGCCTGACCAACTTCAACGTCGAGAGCGACTGCGTGCCGACCCGCTCGGCGTTGATGACCGGCCGGCATCCGATCCGCACCGGTGCGCTGCAGTCGGTGCCGGCAGGGCTGCCGCAGGGGCTGATCCCGTGGGAGGTGACGCTGGGCCAGCAGTTCGGCCGCCAGGGTTACGCCACCGGCTGCTTCGGCAAGTGGCACCTCGGCGATCGCGCCGGGCGCCATCCGCACGATCGCGGCTTCGACGAGTGGTATGGCATCCCGAGAACCACCAACGAGAGCCTGTTCACCAGCACGCCCGGTTTCGATCCTTCGGTGGTGCCGATGCCGTACGTGATGGCCGGCCGTGCGAGTGAGGCCGCCACCGAACACCACGTATACGACCTCGATGCGCGGCGACGGATCGACAGCGAACTGGCCGAACATGCGATCGACTTCATGTCGAGGCAGGTGGCTGCCAGCAAGCCGTTCTTCGCCTACGTGCCGCTGACCCACCTGCACTATCCGACGCTGCCGCATCCCGATTTCACCGGCCGCACCGGCGCGGGAGATTTCGCCGATTCGATGGTCGAGATGGACTTCCGCACCGGGCAGATGCTCGATGCGCTCGACCGCCTGGGCATCGCCGACGACACCCTCGTGATCTTCGCGAGCGACAACGGCCCCGAGTTCCGTCGTCCGTGGCGTGGCACCGCCGGCCCGTGGACCGGCACGTACCACACGTCGATGGAAGGCTCTCTGCGCGTCCCGTTCATCGTGCGCTGGCCGGGCCATGTGCCCACGGGTGCGGTCAGCGACGCCATCGTCCACGTGACCGACCTGTTCCCGACGCTGTCGCGCGTCGCCGGCGCCACGGTGCCCGACGATCGCCCGATCGACGGCATCGACCAGCTGGCCTTCCTGCTGGACCCGTCCACAGGGTCGAAACGCGAAGGCTTCGTCTACTACATCAAGGATGAACTGCGTGCCGCCAAGTGGCGCGACTGGAAGATGCACTTCGTCTGGGAACCCGAGCCCAATACCGGCACCAACCACCTCGAAGCACCGTACCTGTTCAACCTGGTGCGCGACCCGAAGGAAGAGACCGACCTGAACAGCACCGGCGACGGCTGGGCACGTGGGCCGATCCGCCGGATGGTCGTCGCATTCCAGCAGGGCCTGAAGGCCAACCCTCCGATCCCGCCCGGTTCTCCCGACGACTATCGGCCCGCGCCGAAGAAGGATGCGCCATGAATGTACCCGTAAAGCCGCTCGCCCTGCCGCCACGCAGCCGCAAGCCGCGTACGCGCGGCCTGACCTCGATGATCGACTTCGGGCCGGACACCTTCGGCTGGACCGGCGCGGTCGGCGGCATCGAGCCGTTGCTGCAGGCCTGCGGCGACTACATCGACTTCGCGAAGATCTATGCGATGAATGCGCTGCTGCTGCCGCGCGATGTGGTGAAGGCGGCCGCGCGCTGCTACCGGGAGCACGACGTCGTGCCGTTCGCCGGCGGCATCCTGTTCGAGTACGCCTGGCAGCGCAACGAACTCGATGGCCTGGAGGCACTGCTGGCCGACCTCGAGATCGGGGGGCTCGAGATCTCCGAGAACTACGTCCAGCTCACGCCGGACGAGCGGGCGCGGATGATCGAGCGCTTCCAGAAGCGCGGCATCTACATCAAGTACGAATTCGGCCGCAAGTCGCCGACCGAGCCGCTGTCGCTGGACGAACTCGGCGGCGTGGTCGAGGCAGTAGGCCGGCAGGGCATCGAACACGTGATCGTCGAGCAGTCCGACTTCGACATGCTGGTCGCCGCGCGCGCCGATGCGATCGATCGGCTGAAGGAGCAGGCCTGGTTCGACCGCCTGCTGATCGAGGCCGATCCCTACCGCTTCCCGAAGCAGTGCGCCGAGCTGGTGCAGACCTTCGGCCCCGAGGTGAACCTCGCGAACATCACCCCCGGGCAGGTACTGCGCCTGGAAGGGTTCCGTCTCGGCATCGGGCGCGCAGTGGACTACTCGATCATCACCCGCTGATCGGCCCCCGAACCCGTGTCTGACACCGGTTCTCCGGCACCCGGGTCAGACACGGGTTTCCCGGCACCCGGGTCAGACACGGGTTCTCCGGCACCCGGGGAAATCCGTGTCTGACCCGGGTTTCAGTCCAGGAAGGGCTCGATGAGGCGGGCGACGGCGGCTGGCTGGTCGTGGTGCAGCATGTGCCCGCACTCCTCCAGCCGTTCGAGCCTCATGCCGGGCACCGCGGTGCAGCGCTGCGCGAACTGCTCGGGCGTGTCGAGCCGGAAGCCCTGCTTCGCGGGATCGCTCGCCACCACCCAGAGCACCGGGCAGGTGATCCGGTTCCAGCAGGCGAGGACCTCGTCGAGGCGGGTCTGCTGCGCATGCAGCTGCTTGTGCCGGGGGTCTGCACGCAGCACGAAGCCGCCACCGGCGGCCGGGCGCGCCCAGTGGGGCGCCAGGAAGGCCGCGCGTTCCGCTGTCAGGCGCGGGTTGTTCTTGCGCAGCCGGCGCGCGACATCGTCGAGCGACGGGTAGGGCCGGAACGTCGCCGGCTTGCGTTGCTGGTCGAGCCAGCGGACGAGATGCTCGGGCGCGCGCGCGGCATCGTGGCGGTGCCCGCCGAAGCCTTCGAGGGACACGATGCGAGACAGGCGTGCCGGGCGCAGGCCGGCATAGGACATCAGCACGTTGCCGCCCATCGAATGGCCGACCACGCGCGCCGGTTCATCGGGTGACAGTCGGTCGAGCAGCGCATCGAGGTCGGCGAAGTAATCCGGGAACTCGTAGCCGTGCGACGCCCACGACGACAGGCCGAAGCCGCGCCAGTCGGGAGCGATCACATGCCAGTCGCGCCGCAGCGCGTCGACCAGGAAGGCGAAGGATGCCGAGACATCCATCCAGCCGTGCAGCAGGAACAGCTTCGGCGCGCCTTCGGTACCCCACTCGCGCACGTGCAGGTCGAGCCCATGGACCGCCAGCCAGCGCGACCGGTGTTGCTGGCTGGTCATGCCGGTGCGCTGCGTCCCTGGGCGTAGGTCTTCTCGCGCTGGCTCTGGCAGGCGATGCAGCGGGTCGCCGCTGGATACGCGAACAGGCGGGCGAGGGGGATATCGACGCCGCAGTCGATGCAGTCGCCGTAGTCGCCTTCTTCCATCCGCTTGCGCGCCGCTTCGACCGCCTTGAGCTCGATCAGTTCGCGTTCGATCATCGCTGCATTGATGTCGACCATCTGGTCGGCGACCGACTCGTCGCCCGAGTCGTTCACCTCACCGGCGAGGTCGGCATAGCGCTCCGAGCCAGTCGCCTTGAGGTCTTCGCGGATGTCGCGGGCGAGTTCGGCATGCCGCTTCTCGAGCGCGGCGCGCAGCTGGTCCATCTGCTGATCGGTGAGTTCTGACACGTACTTGTACTCCGTTGTTGCCTGGATTCCGAAAACCCGCGACTGTAGCGCAATACTGTGTCGATCCGTTGGCTGTATCGATTCGTTGATCGCTGCCGTATCGCGCGCGCATCGAACGGGGCATGCAAGCCGGCGCCCGCGCCGGGCTGCTAGACTCATGTCGTCTGCGCTGCGTGGCGCCTGTTTCGAGTGGAGTGGTCCGGGTGTCAACGGCAGGGTGTGCAATCGATTTCGGTACTTCCAATTCCTCCGTGGCGCTGCTGGGCGGCACCGTGGGCGATGCGCGGCAGGAGGCCTTCCGGCTCGTCGCGCTTGAACATGCGCATACGGCGATCCCGACTGCCGTGTTCTTCAGCGGCGAGGACGGATCGCGCGCATTCGGCCGCGCGGCGGTGCAGGCACATGTCGAGGGCCATGAAGGCCGGCTGATGCGCTCGATCAAGAGCATCCTCGGCTCCGACCTGATCGACCGCACCACCGAAGTCGGCCCCGGCTTCATGGTGAAATACCTCGACGTCGTGGTCGCCTTCCTGCGCCACCTGCGCCAGCGCGCCGCGCAGGCGGCCGGAGGGCCGGTCGAGCGTGCCGTGATCGGCCGTCCGGTGTTCTTCGTCGACGACGACCCGGTGCGCGATGCGCTCGCCGAGCGCACGCTCGGCGCGGCGGCCCGGGCTGCGGGCTTCTCCGAAGTCGCCTTCCAGTTCGAACCGATTGCCGCCGCGCTCGACTTCGAACGCACCGTATCGCGCGAGACGCTGGTGCTGGTCGCCGACATCGGCGGCGGCACCTCCGACTTCTCGGTGGTGCGGGTCGGCCCGGAGCAGCGCGCGCGGGTCGATCGCAACGCGGACGTGCTGGCCAGCCATGGCGTGCACGTGGCGGGGACCGACTTCGACCGCGAAGTGAACCTGGCCGCGATCATGCCGCTGCTCGGACTGGGTTCCGAAGGCCGCAGCGAATCGGGCGCGGCCATCCGCGTGCCCAACGCCCTCTACCATGCGCTGTCGACCTGGCACCTGATCAACACGGTCTACCTGCCCAACCGGCTGATCGAACTGCGCCAGATGGCGAGCCTCTATGTCGACCAGCGCATGCACCGGCGCCTGACGACCGTCCTCGAATGCCGCCTCGGGCATGCGCTGGCGGCGATGGCCGAGGCCGCGAAGATCGACGTGTCGATGCATGGCCACGCGGCGATCGACCTGTCCATGGTCGAAGATGCACTGGCTGGCAGCTTCGATGCCGCCGCCCAGCAGGCTGCCCTGTCAGGCTCGATCGGCCGGATCGCCGGCGCCGCGCGGCAGGCGATCGCCCAGGCCGGCCTGTCCCCGTCGCAGATCGATGCGCTGTATTTCACTGGCGGATCGACTGCACTGGCCTCGCTCTCGCGGGCGATCGCCGCGGTAGTGCCCGATGCGGCGCAGGTCGATGGCGACCGCTTCACCAGCGTGGTGAGCGGGCTCGCGGTGGATGCGTCGAGGCGATTCGGCTAGCGTCCGCCGCCCGCAGGCTCGGGGTCGCTGGCGGACCATCCCCCGCCCAGTGCCCGCACCAGCACCACCGACGCGTCGAACTGGCGCCCCAGCACCGAGAGCGCGGCCTGTTCGGCCGACAGCAGCGAGGTCTGGGCGATCACCACGCCGCTGAAACCGACCAGCCCTGCCTTGTACTGGTTGAGCGTGATCTGCAGCGTCTGGCGCGCGAGATCGACTGCATGTGCCTGCGCCGCCGCCTCGTCGGACAGCACGCGCAGCGCGACCAGGCTGTCTTCGACCTCGACCAGCGCGGCCAGTACCGTCTGCCGGTACTGCGCGACGCGCTGCTCGTGGATCGCCGCGTTCTGGTCGACCACGCCGCGCCGGCGGCCCGCATCGAACAGGGGCAATGCGAGCGATGGCCCGATCGACCAGTAGCGGGCCGGAGCCGTGATCCAGTTCGACAGGTCGGTCGACCGGAACCCGCCTGCACCGGACAGCGTGAGCGATGGGAACCAGGCGGCCGAGGCCACGCCGATCTGCGCGTTGGCTGCAGCGACGCGCCGCTCTGCAGCGGCGATGTCAGGACGCCGCTCGAGCAGGGCGGAGGGCAGCACGAGCGGCACCTGCGACGGCAGTGGCGGCAGCCCCCCGGGCGGCACCGTCAGCGCGGCCGGCGGCCGACCGATCAGCAGTGCGATCGCATGCTGCAGCTGTGCCCGGGGCACCTCGGTGTCGATCAGCTGCGCCTCGACCGAGGCGAGCTGGCTCCGTGCCTGGATCACATCGGAACGCGGCACCACGCCCACGGCATAGCGGTTCTCGGCGATCTGCAGCGCGCGCCGGTTCGCCTCGACGGTGTCGCCCAGCAGTTGCGCCCGTCGCTCTGCCACGCGCAGCTGGAAGTAGGCCTGCGCCAGCGCCGCGCGCGCGGACAGACGTGCGGCCGCCAGGTCGGCGGCGCTCGCCTGGGCGCTCGCCTCGCTGGCTTCCAGCGTGCGCGCGATGCGACCCCAGAGGTCGATCTCCCAGCTGGCAGCGACCCCGCCATCCTGCATGGTCGTGCTCCCGCCGGCGGTGGTGATGCCGGTGCGGGTGCTGGTCGCCGTCGGCGACTGGCTGCGCGTGGCCTGGACGCTGCCGGTGAGCGTCGGGAACAGGCCGGCGCGCGCCTGCGTGATCAGCGCCAGCGCCTGCCGGTACTGCGCGTCCGCGGCGCGGATGTTCTGGTTCGATGGCTCGATCGCGGCGATCAGCGTGTCGAGCCGGGGGTCGCCGAACGCGGTCCACCAGGCATCGCCGCGCGACAGGTCCTGCGGCGCCGCCGGCTTCCACAGGCCAGCCTGTTTCCAGTCAGCCGATACGGGCGCCTCGGGCCGGCGGTAGTCGGGGCCTGCGGTCATGCATCCGCCGAGCAGCAGCGCAAGCGCTGGTGCGAGCAACCACGGGCGCAGCCGCGCGCGCTCGCGGGTGATGGCGGTGCTGGCCGTGCGCGCTGCGCGATCGGATCCGGTCATGCAGGGACCTCCCGGTGCGGGTGTGCGCCACCGCTGCGGCTGGCGCGGCGGCGGATGAAGAAGTGGCGGAGGCGGTCGAGGTGCAGGTAGACCACCGGCGTGGTGTAGAGCGTCAGCACCTGGCTGACCAGCAGGCCGCCGACGATCGCGATGCCGAGCGGCTGGCGCAGCTCCGCGCCATCGCCCTGGCCCAGCGCAAGCGGCAGCGCACCGAACAGCGCCGCGAGCGTGGTCATCAGGATCGGCCGCAGCCGCAGCCGGCAGGCCTCCTCGATCGCCTCGCGCGGGCCTGCGCCGCGATCGCGCTCGGCGGCGAGCGCGAAGTCGACCATCATGATCGCGTTCTTCTTCACGATCCCGATCAGCAGCAGCACGCCGATCATGGCAATGAGGTTGAAGTCGCTCTTCGCGATCATCAGTGCGAGCAGCGCGCCGAGGCCGGCCGAAGGCAGCGTGGACAGGATGGTGACCGGATGCAGGGTACTCTCGTAGAGCATGCCGAGCACGATG
>CAIQON010000318.1 GCA_903873475.1 uncultured bacterium | reverse complement strand
TTTCTTCGGCGTGTGGGTGGTCGCGGTCACCGGCGCGCGCGCGCTCGCCGAGACGCCCGCCGCGCTGTCGCAGGCGGGCGAACTGCACGGCACCCGCTTCACCTCGCTGTCGTTCCTGCGGTTCCTCGACCGCGTCGAGCGCCGCGACGGGCACTGGCGGATCGTGCAGCGCGATGCGATCTACGAGGGCGACCGCTTCATGCCGGAGCAGCCGGTCGAACTCGACCCGGCCATCCTCGGCCTGTATGCGCCACCGTTCCAGTACCTCGCCTACCGCCAGCACGTGGCGGGCCTGCCCAGCGACCGGCAGACGCCGATGGACGGAAGCGAGTCGCTCGCGCGACTGATGAGCGCCGCGCGGGGCTGGCTCGGCACGCCGGCGTGAGTACGACTGGGCGCTACTGAGCGCTACGGCAACTTGATGCCGGCGTCGCGGATCACCTTCGTCCAGCGCGCGATCTCGCCATTCACGTAGGCCTCGGTGTCGGGAAGCGTCATGTCGAGCACCCTGCCGCTGCCGTTCTCGAACCGGCTGACCACCTCGGGCATCGCCATCGTCTTCTCGAACGCGGCACGCAGCCGCGCCACGATCGGCTGCGGCGTATCGCGGCGCACGAACGGGCCGAACCAGGTTTCCATCTCCAGCTTGCCGACACCCGTCTCGGCGACGGTCGGCACGTTCGGCAGGAAGGACAGGCGCACCGGGCTGGAGGTGGCGAACACCTTGACCGCGCCTTTTTCGATGTGGGGGCGCGCGGTCTGGATGTTGTCGAAGTACAGGTCGAGGCGCCCGCCCAAAAGGTCCTGGTGCACTGCGGTCGCGCCCTTGTAGAAGATGCTGAGCGCATCGACCTTCGTCTGCGCGAACAGGGCGACGGTGGCGACATGCTGTCCGGTTCCGGGTGCGCCGCCGAAGGTAAGCTTGCCCGGATGCGCGCGGCCGTATTCGATCACCTCTTTCAGCGTGTTCGCCGGAAGGTCCCGGCGGCCGATCAGCGTGTACGAGTACGACACGGCCAGCCCGACCGGACGGAAGTCATGCGGGTCGTAGCTGAGGGCCGGGTACAGTCCGGGATTGAGCGCGATGTTCGACAGCCCGCCGACCAGCACCGTATGGCCATCGGCCGGCGCCTTCGCGACCACCTCGGTGCCGCCGATCGTCCCGGCGATCGCACGATTCTCCACCACCATCTGCACGCCCAGCAGCGGGCCCATCTTCTCGGCGAGCACGCGCGCGGTGACGTCGAAGCCGCCCCCGGGCAGCGAGGGCACGATCACCCGGATCGGCCTGGAGGGGTAGGACTGCGCGAAGGCTGGCGCCGCCAGCGGAGTGGTCACCTGCGCGGTCACCAGCGCGGCGGCGAGCGCCGCGAGCGGGCGCGAGAGAGTGGGTCTGGCCATCGGGCTCCTCCAGCAGTCGATCGTCTGCGCGATCCGGAGGGAATGATACGGCGTGCCGATTCCCGTTGTCCTTGACTTGTCATCCGCTCGGCGGTACGGTTCCAAAAATACATCGTCGATCCGCCATGCCCGGTCAAACTCGCCGATCATTACAGACAAGGAGTTCCCGTGAAGATCAAAGCCACGGTGTTCGCCGTACTCGCGCTGGTCGTCTTGACCGGTATCCACAACCCTGTCGGCGTGCCCGATGCGTTCGCACAATCCACGAGGCAGGTGGGTGGCGAAGACGCCCGGAGTGCGATTAATGCGGCGCGGCAGGAAAATCGAATCACGGCCCGGCAGGCGCAGACCCTGCTCGACGCGGTCGACACGCAACAGGCTCTGGTGACGGTTAATGCTCAGGGGGCACTCGTGCTCGGTCAGGATCTGGTTGCAGCCGGTCTCTTCGGCAGCGGGTTCACCGCTGGCCAGGTAGCAGTTGCGGCCTTCATCGTCGCGGGCGCTGCGGTCCTGGTCGCGGGTGAAGACACCACCGGCACTGTTACTGCGGGCACCACCGGCACCACGGCTAAATAGCCGCCCGGGTCATTCGTGCGGCGTCGGCTGCAGCCGACGGCGCGTTCATGGGGGCCCTCGGGCCTCCTTGTTTTTTCAGGGATCCGGAGGTCGCCTGAACCTCCGCCGTCCTGCCGAGACCTTCATGTGGCGAATGCAAGGGCTTGCCGCCGCGCTGCTGGCGCTGTCGTCGCTGGGCGGGTGTGCGACGGAAGGTCGGGCGTTTCTTCAGGCCTTCGGCGCCGCGCGCGAGAGCGCGAAGCGGGTGGACCAGCAGCCATTGAACCCGGCGTTCGCGTATCTGCGGGCTACGGGCGGTGGGCTCACCGTGCTGATGGCGCGCGGTTCCATCGACCCAAGTCCGACCGGGCCCGTGGAGGTCTGGTACACGGGCGGGTTGGAGGTCATCCGGCTCCAGCAGGGGCGCCTCGTGGCGGCAACCGGCCTGCCGGTCGAGTGGGGCGGCGTCGTGCTGTCGCCACTGCCGGAGTGGCGCGAGATCCTGGCGCGTACCGAGCCGCTGCGATGGGAGCGGCGGCGGGACGTGGCGCCCGGCTACCGCTACGGCCTGGTCGATCGGCTCGTACTGGTGCCGGTGGCCGCCGGGCACCCCGGTGCGCTGGTGGGTCATGACCCCGCCCGTCTTCGCTGGTTCGAGGAGCGCAGCGAAGACAATACGCTGCCGACGGCCCGCTACGCCCTCGATACGGATGGGCCGTATGGCCCGCGGGTGGTCTACGCCGAACAGTGCCTGGACAACCGGTTCTGCCTGACCTGGCAGCAGTGGCCCCCGCCAGGGTCGCGAAAGTGAGCCGGTCGCGCCGGCGCGCGCGCCGCAGAAGTCCGATGGGCTGGGCAGGGCCGGCAGCCGTCGCGCTTGCGCTAGCGGCTGGCGGGGCGGCCGCTGCAGAGCCTCCCCATGCGGTCGATGCGGTGTCCTCCACCGCCGCGCCCGCCACGCCCGCTCGGCCGCAGCGTCTCAGCCAGTGGCTGCTGGAGCGCGGCGCGCGCGCCGAGGACTACCTGCCGGGCACGCTGTGGCGGGTGGACGACGAGGTGCCGCGGCAGCAGGCGCTGCGGCTCGAATTGCGGGCCGACCTGATGCAGCTGGCAACGCCACCGGCCGTGCAGTTGCTGCGCTGGATGGATCGGCTGCCCGTCACCGGCCGGGTGCCGCTGCGCTCGGCCGACGCGCGCTGGCTGGCTGTCAACCCCGCGCATGACCCGATGCTGGGCGAGGGCAGTCACGCCACCGTACCGGCGCGGCCGACCACGGTCACCGTGATCACCCCGGAGGGGCTGCGCTGCCAGGTGCCGCACCGCCCGATGGCCGAGGCCCTCGCCTATGTCGCGGCCTGCAGCGGGCGCGAGGCGGCCGCGCGGGTGGACCACGCATGGGTTGTGCAGCCTGACGGGCGCATCGTGCGCCGCGGCGTGGCACCCTGGAACGAGCAGGCGCAACTGCCGCCGGCGCCTGGCGCCTGGATCTGGGCGCCGCCGCGCGACCAGCGCTGGCCCGACGCGACCTCGGCGCGCATCGCCGCGCGGCTGGCCACGCAGGGGCCGGCGGCCGATGTGTTCGACGACGGGGCGCGCGCTGCGGCTGCAGCTTCACCAGCCGCAGCCTCGCCAGCCGACCTCACCGAAGCTGCACCTGCGCAGCCCGTGCCGCGCCCGCCCGCGCGCGACCTGTCCATCACGGCCAGCGACTGGGGCGTGGTCGGCCTGCTGCAGACGCCCAGCGCGCGCATGCAGCCCACCGGTTTCTTCGGGTTCACCATCAGCCGCACGACGCCCTACACCCACGGCACGGTCAGCCTGCAGCCGCTGCCGTGGCTGGAAGTGGCGTTCCGCTACTCCAGCCTCGGCAACGCACTCTACGGACCGGCGATCGCGGGCGACCAGAGCTACAAGGACAAGAGCATCGACGTGAAGGCCCTGCTCTGGGACGAGACGGCCTTCCTGCCAGCGCTGGCCGTGGGCTTTCGCGATATCACCGGCACCGGCCTGTTCTCGGGCGAGTACCTGGTGGCGAGCAAGCGCACCGGTGCCTTCGACTGGAGCCTGGGCCTGGGCTGGGGGTACCTCGGCGCACGAGGCAACCTGTCCAATCCGCTGGGTAGCGGCGACCGGCCGCAGGCAGAAGTGGGACAGGGTGGCAACTTCAGCTTCGGCACCTACTTCCAGGGCCGTACCTCGCTGTTCGGTGGCGTGCAGTGGCAGACGCCGTGGTCACCGCTGGTGCTCAAGCTGGAGTACGACGGCAACGACTACCAGCGCGAGCCCTTCGGCGCCCGTTTCGAGCAGCGCAGCCCGTTCAACGTGGGGGCGGTGTACCGCGTGGGCCCGAACCTGGACCTGACGCTGGGCTACGAGCGTGGCGATCGCATCATGCTGGGCTTCTCGATCAACACCCAGCTCGATGGCCTGCGCATGCCCAAGACGGCGGATGCACCGCGCGTGCCGGTGGCGCGCGGGCGGCCGCAGGTGCCGATGCCCGTGGCTCAAGCCACCACCGCGCAGGCGCCGATGGCTACCCCATCGACCGCGCAGTCGGTCGACCCATCCGCCGCACAGTCGGTCGGACCATCGACCGCGCAGTCGGTCGTCCCATCGACCGCGCAGTCGGCCGACACCTCCGCCGCGCGCGCGCCGATCGACTGGCAGCCCTCGCGCGAGGCGCTGCGCGTACAGACGCAGTGGCACGCCGCGCGCTTCGACCTGCGCGGGCGCGAACTGCGCGTGACCTTCGACGACGCCGAGGCGGGCTACTGGCACGACCGTGTCGATCGGGCGGCGAGCGTGCTGCACCGGGACGCGCCCGCAGACGTGGACCGCTTCGTGCTCGCCTATCGGCAGCGCGGCGCGGTGATGGCCGAGCATGTGGTGGATCGTGACGCGTGGGTGCGCGAGCGCTTCGAGCTGCTGCCCCCACGCGAGCAGCGTCCCTCGGTGATGGCACGCCCGCCGGCGGTGGCCGCATCGGCGCCGCAGTCCGCGCCGCAGCCCTCGGCCTCGGCGCCCGCAGACGTTGCCCCCCCGCGTTTCGAGCACGGCCTGTCGCTCGCGCTGCGCACGAGCTTCGGCGGTCCCGACGCCTTCCTGCTGTATCAGTTGTCGGCCGTGGAGCGGTTCCGCTGGCGGCTGCGCGCCGACACCTGGATGCAGGGCACGGTGGCGCTGGGCCTGATCGACAACTACGACCGCTTCCGCTACACCGCGCCCAGCAACCTGCCGCGGGTGCGCACGTATGCTCGCGAATACGTGACCTCTACCTCGCTCACGCTGCCCAACCTGCAGGTCACCCATGTGGGAAATCCTGCCCGCGATCACTTCTACAGCGTGTACGGCGGGTACCTGGAGTCGATGTTCGCGGGCGTGGGCGGCGAATGGCTGTATCGCCCGTTCGGCAGCCGGGTGGCGCTGGGCGTGGACGCGAACCTGGTGCGCCAGCGCAGCTACGAGCAGGACTTCAGTTTCGGCAATGCCGGTACGCAGACTGGCTACCAGGTGGCCACCGGCCACGCGACGCTGTACTGGGATACGGGCTGGAACGATGTGCGCGCGATGGTGGCGGCGGGTCGCTACCTTGCCGGGGACATCGGCGCCACGTTTCAGTTGTCTCGCGGCTTCGACAACGGGGTGACGGTAGGCGCCTTCTTCACCAAGACCAACGTGTCGGCCGAGCGCTTCGGCGAGGGCAGCTTCGACAAGGGCATCTTCGTGCGCGTCCCCTTCGATGCGTTCCTGATGCGATCGAGTGCGCGCGCCGGCACCTTCCTGTACCAGCCGCTCACGCGCGATGGCGGCGCGCGCCTGGGCCGCGCGGTGCAGCTCATCCAGCACACCGCGCTGCGCGACGAGCAGGTCCTGCGCATTCGCGCCCCGAGCACCCAGGACCCGGTGACCGGGTTTGCCACCGAAGGCCGTGTGGAGGCGTCGCGCGATCCGGCCGAGCAGGCCGACCGCTGGCTGCGGCGGCAGGGCGAGGACGAGGCGCGCACCCGCGTGGTGCCGCGCGCGTTCGTGGCGGCCGATCGGACGACTGCACCCACTGCGCCCGCTTCGCGCTCACTGCCCTCGGCGAGCCCGGATTCCTTCGAAGCACTCGACGCACAGCTCTACGCGCAGGGCTTTCGCGACCTGCACATCGAGATGGACGCCTCGCGCACGCTGAGCGTGTCGGTCACCCGCGACCGCATCGAATCGCCCAGCCGGGCGGTGGGGCGAGTGGCGCGCACGGCCACGGCGCACGCACCGCTGGACACCCGTGGCCTGAGGGTGACACTCGCCCGCCGCGGCGCGCCCATGGTGACCTACGACTTCTTCGACTTCGCGCAGTTGCAGGCCGTGATGGATGCGCGCGAAGGTCCGCAGGCATTGCAGGGCCGCGTGGGTATCGACTGGCACGACGCTGGCGCGCGCGAGGCCGATGCGCTGTCGGGCCTGGTGGTGCTGGACCGCCCGACGCAGCCCGAGCCAGGCCCCACGCTGACCCAGGTGCTGCTGCCGGAGGCAGGGCAGGTGGCGCGCGTGCGCGACGATTTCATGCTCGCGGGGTCAGCCGTGCGCAACATCGACTGGCTGCGCGCAGGCACGGTATTCGGCGCCACGGTGCTCGGTGCCTCTTTGCTGGACGAGCGGGTCGATCGTGCTGCCTACCGGCACCGCGAGGCGGACTGGATGCGCGCGGGCATCCGCGTGGGCGATGCGCTGCCCTGGGCGGCGCTGGCGGGCTCGGCGCTGCTGGCCTTCGACCCCTCGGACGCCGACCGCGCCCGTACGGCGCGCAGCGCTGCCGAGGCCGGCGCCAGCGGCATGGTGCTGGCCTGGGCGTTGAAGCCGCTGGCCGGGCGCGCGCGCCCCGGGCCCACCTCGGGCGCGAGCCACCGCGACTTCGAGCCCTTCAGTTTCGGCGGCGGGCGGGACTCCTTCCCCTCCACCCATGCCACGGTGGCCTGGGCGGTGCTGACCCCCTGGGCGCTGGAGTACAACGCCCCGTGGCTGTACGGCGTGGCAGGGCTCACCAACCTCGCGCGCGCGGGCGGCCGCGAGCACTGGCTGTCGGACACGGTGGCCGGCAGCGTGCTGGGCTATGGGCTGGGCTATCTGTTCTGGCAGAGCGGGCGCACGCCGGCGCGCCCGGGCGAGGCCCGCGTGTCGGTGGGGCCGCAGCAGGTGACGGTGGGGTGGAACTGGTGAGACCTGATGGTAACGACTGATAGGTGAAACGACTGGCGATCGTGGCAGATGCAGGGTGAGGTGCAAGGAGTCAGGGGCGTTAAACAATCGAAAGACCGGTCTTGCCCGCAGGCAACGTTCCGGATAATCTTCTCAAATACACATTCGGGAGTTGTGAAAATGCTTCAAAAACCTGTCGATGGATTTTCCGCTTCGGCAAGCAGGAAACGTCCGGCGCGCGCAGTCTTCGGTTTTGCTCTGGCTGCAATGTTCGCTTCGCTGGTGGCAACTGACTATCCAGTTATTGTGTCTCCTGCTTATGCCGGGGGGGACTTTATCAATGACGGGGTGGCGGAAACTAGGCCTAAGTTTTCAATTATCGGTCCGAAGTTTGTAATCACTGGGTGCAAGCCCGGGTATGTTATCGAACCCGGGAACGAGTTTGGTTCAGGGAAGAGCTGTAAAAAGCGATTCGAAGTGGACACCAGGTCCACCAAGCCCTCATTCGAAAGGTGGACCAGGTACGGGCCTGGCGAGTTCCCGGCAGAGGGCAGCTTTACGAATAATCAGGTGCTCGGAATAGGGGCCGCTGCCGCCGCTTTTGGTGCTTTGATATCTTCCGGTAACGACACGCCGGGTACGACGCCGGGTACGACGGCGGGTACTCGGTGATCCTTGCGCTCGGTCGCGGCTTTCCTGCAGGAGAGCGGGAACCCGCGGGTCGCTATCATCGGCGAGTGGGATACTCAGTGTGCGCTGCAGTGCAGCGCATCCCCGCGCGTGGTTACAAGCGAAAGATGCGTCGGTCTCACCGGGGGTGATGACTGGTGGTAGTCAAATGTCCGGTGCTTCGCCCGTTCACACGACCGACAGATCTGGCTAGCCGAGGCGGCGTCGTGAACAGAGTCTTTATGTGTCCTGACGCACAGGGCGGTCCTTGGTGCTGCATCTTTCGTCGACTGGCGTTTCTTGTGCAGAAGCTCGGCGGGACTATTCAGCGCTTGCTGGCGCACACCCACTGCGCCGCCAGCCATGCATTATGTGTGTGGCTGTTTCTGCCTTGTCTGGTCTTAAGCGGATGCTCGGTCATTCCTGTCCGTGTTGCGGCGGAGTTGGCACCGCCCGCTCGAGGTGAGTTCGACCCTTTTGCGCCTCGTCACGATCGGGCGAGGAATGACCGCTCGGGCAATGTCGAGGCTGAAAGCCCATCACGCACGCCCGCAGTGTGGTACCAAATGCCAGCGCTTGATGAATTGCCGTTGGCCAACGGACAGATCATTGCAATGGATGGCCGCGAGCCGCACGGCTTCTTTGCGACGATGTTCGCGGTCGAGTACCAGCCCTGGACGCATCTCGGAATAGTGGCGATCGAGGCTGATGGCCCCGTCGTCTATGACGTCAATGGCAGCTTTTTTTTCCTGCCAGGGGCGTCTCCTGCCAAACATGGCTCGGGGTATGTCAGGCGCTGGCGTTTACGGGAGTTCCTCGAGTCCAGGAGTTCTGCAGGGCAGTTTCTCGGTATCTTTTCACCGCCCCCGGGGGTCGATGTCGACAGGATGCTGGCGTTTGTACGGCAGCATCATGCTGCGGAAACACGCTTCGATCACTTCTACGATCTGAGTGACCAGCGGGCGCTTTACTGTTCCGAGTTCGTTGCGTTGGCGGTGCAGGCTGGCGGGGGTGATCCCGTCATCCCGATACCTGCGATAGACAACCGGTCGATATCGGTCATCCGCGAGTATGTGGGAATCACTACACCCTCTTTCATTCTCCCGGGGCAACTGGCCGATGTGCGGCGGCTGGTGATTCTGGTCACTCCCGATGTGCCTGTCCGGCACATCGACGTTCATTTCGAGATTCGGCGTGAGCTGCACAGGAGATTTTCTCGTGATGCCCGAATTGGCACGCTGGTTGGTATCTCGCCCTTGAATCGATCGATGGTGTGGCGGGAAAGCGTGGCGGAGTTCATCCGCCAGACGCTCGAAGCCTTCCCGAAGATAGAATACGATGTGGCGAAGATTCGTCTGGAAGTCCGTCGCATGGCCGATCAGTTCTTCGTGAATGTTCCGGCGTCCCCCGTCGTTGCGTCGAGTCCCTGAGCGGATCGCATGACTCGCCGCCCCGTTGAGGCTTTGCAAGGCGATGCTCATGACGCTGACCTTTCGTCCCTGACTGCTTCAGCCCTCGTGTACTCGGGTATCGTCCAGGGGTGTCGCACGGTCTGGGCACTTGCCATGCGAGCGCATGGTGTGTGTTGGGCAGGCCGTTGAAGGTGACGTTGGGATACACGGGGTGAGGGCGAATATCAGGCAATGTAATGGTGCGGGTGGCCTTGGCGCGTCGGCGCGTTTGACAGAGCCAGCGGGGTTGGACGCCGTTAACTGCTGCGCAGCGGGCACGCCGGCCGGAACGCCAGGCCCCTCGCGACGCGCCGATATAGTCCGAGGCTCCGGCGCAGTTGCCTGCTTTAGCCTCCTGCTCAGCCTGACCATCGTCGGCTGCACCTCGGCCCCGGTGTCCGATACCAGCGCGGCTGCCCTTCGCCTGGCGCTCGACCGCGAGCGGCTGCAGGCCGAGGCCGACGCCGCGGTGGCGATCGCCGGGCGCCGCGTGTGCCGCGAACAGCGGCTGGGGCTCGCAGAGCGCGAGACCGAACGCGGCGTGGTGCTGCGCGACGCGCAAGGCCAGTGGCGGGTACGTACCGAGGCGGGCACTGAAGTCTCGGCGCTGGGTGCGGGGTGGGCACCGTGCGGATGAAGCCCGGCGCTGGCACGGGCGGATCCATGCCGCGCCGGGCATCGGCCGCCCTGTACAATCCTGACTTTGCCGTGAGCGGCCCGCCTCGGGCGGGCCTGGCGTGAGGTTTCAATCGATGAAAACGTCTACTCCTCGCGGCATCGCTGCCGCATTCGGCCGGGCCCCTGCTGTCATGCCGGCGCTGGCGCTGGCG
>CAIQON010000317.1 GCA_903873475.1 uncultured bacterium | reverse complement strand
TGGTGCGTCCGCAAATGGCATGAAGAGCAAAAACGGCAACTACATCGAACGGTTTCGGTGGCTCAGGCTGCCCGCCGACGCGATTCGCGCCACGATTCGGAACCGGCGCGCATCATCCATGACTTGTTCAGACCTTCCTTAACAAGTGAGATTCAACGGCCCAATCATAAAAGTGCAGAAGATTCCCTCGCCTTAAGACCTGAAATACGAAGCTCCGTCTGCCCTCTAGGATGCTAGCATTTTCGGCATGTCGGACCCCGCCTATCAGGCCTTCTACCGCGTCGCCGAACCTGAATGGGCGTTGACCTGCGCGCAGGCGGCACGCCTCGATGCCTCGACCCGTGCACGGGTCGCCCCCGTCGCCGCGCGGCTCATCGGACAGATGCGGCAGCATGCCGATGGCACGGGATTGATCGCCCGGTTCCTGAGCGAGTACCGTCTGTCATCGGTTGAAGGCGTCGTGCTGCTGTCGCTTGCCGAGGCCTTCCTCCGCATCCCAGACACTTTCACCGCGGACCTGCTCATCCGCGACAAGCTCGGTGAGGCCGACTGGGAGGCGCACGTGGGTCAGTCGTCTTCCACGCTCGTCAACGCAGCCACTGTCGCCCTGCGTGCAGGCACCAGTCTGATCTCCGATTCGGCCCGGCGCGGCATTCTGCGCGACTTGGTCGGCCGCGCAGGTCGATCCGTCGTGCGCCAGGCCATCGGGCAGGCAATGGGCATCCTCGGCCGTCAGTTCGTGCTCGGCCGCACGATCGACGAAGCCCTGGAGCGGTCCCAGGTTGCCACAAACCGCTTTCGCTACTCGTTCGACATGCTCGGCGAAGGCGCGCCTACACAGGCCGATGCCGAACGGTACTTGGACGCCTACGCGACGGCCATCGAAGCGATCGGAGCCGCCGCCGGCACCCGCACCGAGTCGGATCGTCCGGGCATCTCGGTAAAGCTGTCGGCCCTGCATCCCCGATTCGAACCTGCCCAGCGGCAGCGCGTTCTGCTGGAACTGCCCCCTGTCCTTGCCGCGCTTGCGCAACGCGCCCGCGCCCATGATCTCGCCTTCACCGTCGATGCCGAAGAGTCCGAGCGGCTGGAACTCACGCTGGATGTGTTCGCGGCTGTGGCCATCGTGCCGGCACTCGAGGGTTGGAACGGCCTCGGACTCGCCGTGCAGGCCTATCAGAAGCGTGCCGGCGCAGTCATCGAATGGCTCGACGCGCTGGCGAAACGGTGCGGCCGACGCATCCCGGTCCGACTCGTCAAGGGCGCGTACTGGGACAGCGAGATCAAACGCACCCAGGAACGGGGCCTCGAGGGCTATCCGGTGTTCACGCGCAAGGCCGCCACCGACGCGTCCTACCTCGCCTGCGCGCGCGGCCTGTTCGCCGCGCAGCACCTGACGCCCGCATTCGCAACCCACAACGCCCTCACCGTGGCCACCCTCCTTGAATGGGCGGGCACCCGCCGCGACATCGAGTTCCAGCGCCTGCACGGGATGGGGGCCGGCCTTTACGAGTCGCTTCTGGAACACGACCCCACACTCAACTGCCGCATCTACGCCCCGGTCGGCAGCCATGACGACCTGCTCGCCTACCTGGTGCGCCGACTGCTGGAGAACGGCGCCAACAGTTCCTTCGTGAACGCCTTGCAGGATCCAGCCACCCCGAGCGCTCACCTGCTCGCCGACCCGGCCGACACCGTGTTGGCGCTCGACGGCGCGCCTCATCCCCAGATCCTGCTGCCCAGGTACCTGTACGGGGCTGACCGGCTGAACGCGACCGGCATCGATCTCACAGATCGCGCAGCGGTCGATCGGCTGAATACAGCGATGCACGAGGTCTGGGCCACCCCATGGGAGGCGCACAGCCTCATCGATGGGGAGGCCGGCGGTGAACCTCCGCAATCGACCTTCGACCCAGCGTGCCTTGAACGCACGCTCGGTTCGGTCCGCATGCTGGCGCCGTCAACAGCCGCTGCTGCCTGCCGCGTCGGTGCGCTTGCCCAGGAAGGATGGAATGCACGGTCCCACCACGCGCGCGCGCATTGCCTGCGCACCGCCGCCAATCTGTTCGAAGCGCGGATCGCGACGTTCATGGCGATCGCGATCCGCGAGGCCGGAAAGACGCTCCCGGATGCACTGGCCGAAGTCCGCGAAGCGGTGGATTTCCTGCGCTACTACGCAATGCAGGCCGAGCAAGCCCTCGCCCCGCTCGACCTGCCCGGGCCCACTGGTGAAACCAACCAACTCACCTACAGCGGCCGCGGCCTGATCCTCTGCATCAGCCCCTGGAACGTTCCACTGGCGATCTTCATCGGGCAGGTGTCCGCCGCCCTCGTGGCCGGCAATGCTGTCATCGCCAAGCCGGCCCCGCAGACGTCGATCATCGCGTTCCTGGCCGTTCGACTGATGCATGAAGCGGGCGTACCGCCTGCCGTCCTCCAATTGGCGCTGGGCGATGCCCGTGTCGGCCAGGCACTGGTTGCCAACCCTGATGTAAGCGGGGTCATGTTTACCGGATCGACCGCAGGCGCGAAACACATCGAACGGGCACTGGCCGCACGCAACGGCGCGATCCTGCCGCTAATCGCCGAGACTGGCGGCCAGAACGCGATGATCGTCGATTCCTCCGCGCTGCCCGAGCAGGTCATCGCAGACCTGATCACATCGGCCTTCCTGAGCGCCGGCCAGCGCTGCTCGGCGGCGCGTGTGCTGCTCGTGCAGGACGAAGTCGCAGATCGCATCGTCGAGCGGCTGATCGGCGCGATGAACGAACTGCGCCTCGGCGACCCCGCACAGCTGTCGACCGACATCGGTCCGCTGATCGATGACGCGGCCCGGCAGCGCCTGCAGACGCACCTCGAAGCCATGGGCACCCGGGTACTCCATCAGTTGCCGGCACCGCCCGGCGGACACTTCTTCGGACCGGCGCTGGTCGCTCTGGAAGACCTGTCCCTCCTGAAATCCGAAGTGTTCGGCCCGGTCCTGCATGTTGTTCGCTGGCGCGCCGGAACGCTCGACGCGGTGATCGACCTTATCAACGCCACCGGCTACGGCCTCACGCTCGGCATCCACAGCCGCGTGAACAGCACCGTCGAACGAGTCCGGCAGCGCGCCCGCGTCGGCAACCTGTACGTCAACCGTTCGATGGTCGGCGCAGTGGTGGGGGTGCAGCCGTTCGGTGGCGAGGGACTCTCCGGGACGGGACCGAAAGCCGGCGGCCCGAACTACCTGAAGCGCCTGTGCACCGAGCGGGTGACCAGCGTCGACACCACATCCGAGGGGGGCAATGCCGCCCTGTGGACGCTCGATTGATACTGCACACACAGGTGTATACACTCTGTCCCGAGGGTCAACGATGAACATGCCGAGCGTAGCCTGGACCCTCGTAATGCCTGACAGCCTGCAACACGCGCCCTGAACCGCGCGCCACCCGAAATCCTCGCGCATGCGCTTTCCGCCCGCAGTGAGTCTGGAGCCGATGCCTTGACCGGGCCGACCGTGTCCCGCGCGCTGGTGGCCTTCATCTGCGAAGGGCGTACCCGCGAACTGCCACCGGATACCGTCCAGTCGACCCAGCGCGCGATCGCGAACTGGCTCGGCTGCACACTGGGCGCCCGCGACGATGACTCGGTGCAAGCGGCGCTGCGCGTGGCCGATGCGCTGGCCGGCCCGCCGCAGGCCTCGCTTGTCGGACGCGACCGGCGCCTCGATGTGGTCAACGCTGCCTGGATCAATGCACTGGCCGCGAACGCGCTCGACTACGACGACATGCATGTGCCGACGCTGATCCACCCCACCGGAGCGGTGGTCGGTGCGGCGCTGGCGCTGGCCGAGCACACGCGCGCTTCCGGCGCGCAGTTCATCCGTGCCGTGGTGACCGGTATCGAGGTCGAATGCCGGCTCGGACTGCTGCTGTTTCCCCAGCACTACGATCGTGGCTGGCATATCAGCGCGACCCTCGGCACTTTTGGCGCGGCTGCCGCGGGCTGCGTGCTGCTGAGTCTGGACCCCGTTCGTACCGGCCATGCGCTCGGCCTCGCAGGTACCCAGTCGAGCGGTCTGCGCGCAATGCTGCCCAACGCCTGCAAGAGCTTCAACATCGGCAAGGCCGCCGCATCGGGCACCCTCGCGGCCCTGCTCGCCCAGGCCGGTTTCGACAGCGAACCCGACGTGCTGGAAGCGAAGTTCGGGCTGTTCGATGTCTTCGGCTGGCCGGAGGACACCGCATCCGTGCTGGCGGACCTGGGCCGTCATGACCTGATCACCGAAGCGAGCCTCAAGCCCTACCCGTGCGGCGTGGTGATCCATCCGGTGATAGATGCCTGTCTGGCCCTGGCCGAGCAAGAACCGTTCGATCCCGCGACGGTGCGCCGGATCACGATCACCGTGCACCCGCGCACGCTCGTGCTGGCCGGACGCCAGCATCCCGAGTCCGCCCTGACCGGCCGCTTCAGTGTGTTCCACGCAGCCGCGCTGGCCCTCACCCGCCGGGCGGCCGGGCTCTCCGCGTTCGACGACACCGATGTGCATGACCCGGTGTTGCATGCGTTGCGTGCGCGCATGGTCGGCGTCGAGGATCCGACGCTCGCGCCCCGGCAGGCGCAGGTCCGCATCGAATACCGAGATGGCCGGACGCTGTCGCAGTCCATCGAGCACCCGAGCGGCAGTCCGCAACGACCGTTGTCCGATGCGCAACTGGCGGCGAAGTTCACCGAACTCGCGTGCCGCGCGCTCGCACCTGAGGCCGCGGCTCGACTGTACGAGGCTTGCGGGCGTCTCTACCACCTGCCCGACCTGGACGCGCTGACGGCGCAGTGGACGCGCCCCGGTCCGGCCCGCGCAGCGCCCCCGGATCACGTGCAATGACCCCTCCAAACCTGACACGGGAGAACGCCATGAGACCGTCGCAGCGCCGCCGCCTGACGATGCTTGGGATGGCCCTGGGCCTGGTCGGTGCCGCAGGTCTTGGGCAGGCACAGGGCTTCCCCGTCAAGCCGATCCGCATGATCGTCGGCTTCCCGCCCGGCGGCGTGGTGGACATCGTCGCGCGCGGCATCGCCCAGCCGATGAGCGAACTGCTCGGTCAGACGGTCCTGGTCGATTCCCGGCCGGGGGCGGCCGGCACCATCGGACTGACACTGCTCAATGCCGCGCCGCCGGATGGCTACACGATCGGGCTGGCCAGCATCAGCAACCTGGTGCTGGCACCGCACCTCAATCCCAAGATCACCTACCACCCGGTGCGTGACTTCACGCCGATCACCAACGTCGGCCGCGTGCCCTTCGTGCTGGCAGTGAACCCGACCGTCCCCGCGAAGTCCCTGAAGGAGCTGGTCGCGCTCGCCCGGGCCCAGCCCGGCAAGCTGAACTTCGGCTCGCCTGGCGTCGGTGGCCTGCAGCACCTGACCATCGGCATGCTGAACTTCATGGCGAAGATAGACATCACGCATGTCGCCTACAAGGGTACCGGCCCGGCCATGGCCGACGTGCTGGGCGGACAGATCGACGGCGTGGTGGCCGGCATCTCCGGCATGGTGGCCGCCTCCAAGGCGGGCAAGCTGCGCATCCTCGCACTGACCGGCGACACCCGCTCGCCGGCCCTGCCCGACGTGCCGACCGCGCAGGAGCAGGGACTGGCCGGCATGGTGGTGCTCAACTGGTATTCCTTCGTCGGGCCGCCGAAGCTCACCGGGCAACCGCTGGCGACTCTGCATTCGACAATCGTCAAGGCGGCGCACCTGCCTGCGACCCGCGAGCGCTTCGATGCCGCTGGCATCGACGTCAAGACCGACGACTCCCCCGCAACCTTCGGTCGCTACGTCGCCGAGGAGGACGTCCGCTGGGGACAGGTGGTGAAGACCACCGGTATCAAGATGGAGTAGTGGGGACCCCGACTCTCCCCGGGAGAACCCCCAAGGAACTGCAGAACATCGACAACCCACAGTCGCAAGACCCTACAGATGAAGGCGGAGCGCAAAGCATGAAACCAGGTGATATCAAGAATGCAGATGTGGTGATCGTCGGCGCCGGCAATGCGGCCGCCTGTGCGGCCCTCGCGGCCAAGGACGCCGGCGCCAATCCGGTGCTGCTCGAGACCGCACCCGAGTCCGAGCGCGGCGGCAACACCTTCTTCGTCGCCGGCTCCACCCGCTGGGTGTTCAACACCGTCGACGACATCCGCGAAGTGCTCGATCTGTCGGACGAAGAACTGCGCACCGTCGACTTTGGCACCTACAGCCGCGAGGACTTCCTCGACGATATGGGCCGCGTCACCCAGTACCGCTGCGATCCCGACCTGACCGAGACGCTGGTCGACAACGCCCGCCCAACGCTGGTGTGGATGCGCACGAAAGGCATCCGCTTCGAGCCGATGTACAAGGGCCAGTCACAGAAGATCGACGGCCGCGTCAAGTTCTTCGGCGGACAGATCTGCAACTTCTGGGGGGGCGGACCGGAGCTCTCCGCCGGCCTGTTCCGCGCGCTGGAAAAAGCCGGTATCCCGGTGTGTTACGACACGCGCGCCAAGTCGCTGATCTATGAACACGGCAAGGTGTGCGGCGTGGTCGCCGAGCATGACGGCGAGGACTTCGCGATCCGGGCGAAGTCGGTCGTACTCGCCTGTGGCGGCTTCCAGTCCAATGCGGAGATGCGCACACGCTATCTCGGGCCTGGCTACGAGCTGGCCAAGGTACGCGGTACGCAACACAACAACGGCGCCGGAATCCAGATGGCACTGGACATCGGCGCGATGCCGTTCGGCCACTGGTCGGGTGCGCACGCGGTCGGCTGGGACCGCAACGCCACGCCCTATGGCGACCGCCGGGTTGGCGACGGCTTCCAGAAGCACAGCTTTATCTTCTCGATCATGGTCAACGCCGATGGCGAGCGCTTCGTCGACGAAGGCGCGGATTTCCGTAACTTCACCTACGCCAAGTATGGCCACGTGGTCCAGCAGCAGCCCGGCATGTTCGCCTGGCAGATCTTCGACCAGAAGGTCGACCACCTGCTGCGCGACGAATACCGCATCCGCGAGGTGACCAAGGTCACCGCCAACACTCTGGAGGAACTCGCCGGAAAGCTTGACGGCGTCGACCCCAAGCGCTTCCTGGAGACCGTCAAGGCCTACAACGCCGCCGTGCAGCAGGATGTTCCGTTCTCGCCGGTGGTCAAGGACGGCCGCGGTACCGACGGCCTGCCGATCCCGAAGACCAACTGGGCCAACACGATCGACACCCCGCCCTACCAGGCCTATGCCGTCACCTGCGGTGTCACCTTCACCTTCGGTGGCCTGCGCATTACGCCCGACTGCAACGTGCAGAACGTCGGCAGCCGGCCGATGCCCGGCCTGTTCGCGGCCGGCGAAATGGTCGGCGGCCTGTTCTACTTCAACTACCCGAGCGGCTCCGGGCTGGTATCCGGCGCGGTATTCGGCAAGATCGCCGGCACCAGCGCCGCGCGCCATGCACTAGGGCAGGGCTGAGGCCGCCCGATGGTGCTGAAGGCGGCCACCCGCAGCGCGCAGGGCCCGGACGTCATCTACGAGCGCATCAAGACGATGGCGATGACCTTTGCCATCCATCCGGGCGAACGGGTGAATGAAGTCGAGCTGTCAAAGGCGCTCAAGGTGAGCCGAACGCCGCTGCGCGAAGCGCTCAATCGCCTGATGGTCGAAGGGTTCCTGACCCGCGCACCCAACCGCGGGTTCAGCGGCCGGCCCCTCGATGCGAAGCAGGTCTACGACCTTTACGAACTGCGCCTGGCGATCGAGAAGTCGACCGCGCGCATCGCCTGCGAGCGGGCCACCGACGACGAGCTGGCGGAACTCGAACGTTTCGTGAAGGCCTCCAAGGATCGTCCCGAGGATACCAAGGCCGCGAGCCTGCTGGCCCTGGACGAGCAGTTCCACGAGCAGGTCGCAGAGCTCACCCGCAACCTCGAGATGGTGCGGGCCTTGCGGTCGATCAACGCTCGTATCCACTACGTGCGCTGGATCGACATGCGCGAAGGCCAGCGCCGACACACCCAGCAGGAACACCTGCAGATCGTGCGTGCTCTGCGCGACCGGGACCCGGAACTGGCGGCCAACCTGATCGACGGCCATAT
>CAIQON010000316.1 GCA_903873475.1 uncultured bacterium | reverse complement strand
GAGTTTTGCATCGTAGATGCAAAACTCAAGACCTGACCCCACCGCCCAAAAGAAAAACGGGCCCGAAGGCCCGCTTTTCAAGCGAGAAAGCTCGCGGGAAGAATTACTTCTTCTCGGCTTTTTTCTCGGTCTTCTTCGCGTCGTCTTTCTTCGGCTCAGCGGCAACGACGATCGACGAAGCGGTAACAGCAGCGAACAGGCCAGCCAGGACAGCAGCGATCATTTTTTTCATGGTATTTCCTCTAGAGGTTGGATAACTGCACTGAGAGCCGAAGTACTTCGGCACTGACAGTAACGGTACTGTCCCGGATCGGTTGACAGACGATGCAGGATCCAGGCCCGCACACCGGACATCTGCGCGCGGCGGCGTGGAGTGTATCTGACCGTCAGCTTTCTGTGTAGTGCCGGTGCCTTTCCGCGAAACACGGCAGATCCCGGGTTCCAGTGCGATAAAGTGCCAGCGTTTCAGTCGGTTGCTGCGTATGCGCCGGACGACATCGTGCCTCGCACCTGTCGAGGGACCGGTGCCGGGCGAGCCCGGCGCCGGCGCGAATCCTGACTGAACGTGCGGCGGACGAACGGTCGCCTGGGCCATGCAAGGGCCCTGTGCCACGCTTGAAGCCCGGAAAGCCGTTGCAGCCCGGGAACATCGACCCTGGTCGGACAGACCAGGTCAGGGTGCCGACATCAGCCAGCGCGCTGGATGTTCGAGGCCTGCTTGCCCTTCTGGCCCTCGGTGACGTCGAAGGAGACCTTTTCGCCTTCCTTCAGTGTCTTGAACCCGTTCATGGTGATCGCGGAGAAATGCGCGAACAGATCTTCGCTGCCGTCGTCGGGCGTGATGAATCCGTAGCCCTTGGAGTCGTTGAACCACTTAACCGTGCCAGTTGCCATGACGTACCGTCCTCATCCGTTCTGCGTCGATTGAAGGCGAAGCCCTTGCTCTGACATCTGGCGCGCACCCGGAACTGAACGACACTCACGGGGACGCAGTCCCGCGAATGGACGCAGACAGCCCGATCATCAAGTTCAATCAGCACCAGACAGTTCGTTTTTTACGCCGGTTGCCCGAGTGCCGTCAAGCGAGCGCCGCGACATGCGCTATTTGCAGGGGACAGGCCGGCAGGCTCTTGCAGTTTTCACCATAATGCCCACAATGGCATGCAGAAGGGCGCATGAGTGCTGAAGCAGGAACCGGAAGCCGGACCTGCCCCGGTGGTCGCAACGGCAACAGAAGCAACGAAGGCAGCAAGGGTGGCGATGACGGCAATGGCAACGAAGGCGATGGCAGTCCAGGGTTCGGACGGAACCGTCCTCGAAGCGAAGAAAAGTCGCGTAAAGCCGCCCCCGATGTTCAAGGTGTTGTTGCTCAATGACGATTACACCCCCATGGATTTCGTCGTCGCCGTTTTGCAGTCGATCTTCGCGATGACCCGTGAACAGGCGACCCAGGTGATGCTGAAGGTGCATCGTGACGGCATGGGTGTCTGCGGCGTCTATCCCCGGGACCTCGCCGAGTCGAAAGTGGAACAAGTGCTGGCGTTCGCGCGCAAGCATCAGCACCCTCTGAAGTGCGTGATGGAAGAAACCTAGATGATCGCTCAGGAACTGGAAGTCAGCCTCCACATGGCCTTCATGGAGGCGCGGCAGAAACGCCATGAATTCATCACGGTAGAGCACCTGCTGCTGGCGCTGCTCGACAATCCGTCGGCCTCGGAAGTCCTCAAGGCCTGCGTCGTCGACATCGAAGACCTGCGCAAGACGCTCGTCGAATTCGTGGCCGAGCACACGCCGGTGGTCAACGGCGAGAACGTCGATACCCAGCCGACGCTGGGCTTCCAGCGGGTGATCCAGCGCGCGATCCTGCATGTGCAGTCCTCCGGCAAGAAGGAAGTCACCGGCGCGAACGTGCTGGTCGCCATCTTCGGCGAGAAGGACTCGCACGCCGTGTATTTCCTGCACCAGCGCGGCGTGAACCGGCTCGACGTGGTGAACTTCATCTCGCACGGCATCAGCAAGGTGCCGCAGACGCCGCAGCCGGCCAAGGCCGACGCCGAGGCCGAGACCGAGCAGGAACAGCAGGGGGGCGGGGCGCTCGAGGCCTACACGGTGAACCTGAACCAGCTGTCGCTCGCGGGCAAGATCGATCCGCTGATCGGCCGCGACCGCGAGGTCGAGCGCGTGATCCAGACGCTCTGCCGCCGCCGCAAGAACAACCCGCTGCTGGTGGGCGAGGCCGGCGTGGGCAAGACCGCGATCGCCGAGGGGCTCGCGCGGCGCATCGTGGAAGGCGACGTACCCGACATCCTGCGCAAGTCCCAGGTCTATTCGCTCGACATGGGCGCACTGCTCGCCGGCACGAAGTACCGTGGCGATTTCGAGCAGCGTCTGAAGGCGGTGCTCAAGCAACTGCTCGAGAACCCGAATGCCGTGCTGTTCATCGACGAGATCCACACCCTGATCGGTGCAGGGGCGGCATCGGGCGGCACGCTCGACGCATCCAACCTGCTCAAGCCGGCGCTCGCGCAGGGGCAGCTCAAGTGCATCGGCGCGACCACCTATGCCGAGTACCGCGGCGTGTTCGAGAAAGACCATGCGCTGTCGCGCCGCTTCCAGAAGATCGATGTCACCGAGCCCAGCGTCTCGGAAACGGTCGAGATCCTGCGCGGCCTCAAGAGCCGCTTCGAGTCGCACCACGGTGTCAAGTACACCGCCGCGGCGCTGAGTTCCGCGGCGGAACTGTCGGCCCGCTTCATCAACGACCGTCATCTGCCGGATAAGGCGATCGACGTGATCGACGAGGCCGGTGCGGCCCAGCGGATACTGCCCAAGACCCGCCAGCGCAAGGTGATCGGAAAGCACGAGATCGAGGACATCGTCGCCAAGATCGCGCGCATCCCGCCGCGCAACGTGTCCTCGGATGACCGCACCGCGCTGAAGAACCTCGACCGCGACCTGCGCGCGACCGTGTTCGGCCAGGACAAGGCGATCGATGCGCTGGCCACCGCCATCAAGATGGCGCGTGCTGGCCTGGGCAACCCGCAGAAGCCGATCGGCTGCTTCCTGTTCAGCGGCCCGACCGGGGTCGGCAAGACCGAGGTTGCGCGCCAGCTCGCCTACACGATGGGTGTCGAACTGATCCGCTTCGACATGTCCGAGTACATGGAGCGCCACTCGGTGTCGCGCCTGATCGGCGCGCCGCCCGGCTATGTCGGTTTCGACCAGGGCGGCCTGCTGACCGAGGCGATCACCAAGCAGCCGTATGCGGTGCTGCTGCTCGACGAGATCGAGAAGGCGCATACCGACGTGTTCAACATCCTGCTGCAGGTGATGGACCACGGCACGCTGACCGACAACAACGGGCGCAAGGCCGACTTCCGCAACGTGGTGCTGGTGATGACCACCAACGCCGGCGCCGAGGCGCTGAACAAGTCGTCGATGGGCTTCACCAACAGCAAGCAGAGCGGCGACGAGATGGGCGACATCAAGCGCCTGTTCACGCCCGAGTTCCGCAATCGGCTCGACGCCATCATCTCCTTCGGCGCACTGACTGAAGACATCATCATGAAGGTGGTGGACAAGTTCCTGATGCAGCTCGAGGGGCAGCTGGCCGAGAAGAAGGTCGACATCAGCTTCACCCAGCCGCTGAAGGACCACCTGGCGAAGAAGGGCTTCGATCCGCTGATGGGCGCCCGTCCGATGGCGCGCCTTATCCAGGACACCATCCGCAAGGCGCTGGCCGACGAGCTGCTGTTCGGCCGGCTTGCCGAGGGCGGCAAGGTGACGGTCGGCATCGACGCGGACGAGAAGGTCACGCTGGAGTTCGAGTCGCAGCCGGACTCGAAGGACGCCAAGGCTGAAGTCGCCGAACCGGCTGCCTGAACGGCAGGCCGGACGGCCTTCCGACTCTGCACGAGGCAGGACGGGGTCACAGGACGAGGTCAAGTCTTGAATTTTGCATCCGGGCGCAAAATTCAAGACTTGACCCCGTCGCTCGACCCCGTCGCTCCGTCGTTGACCCCGTCGCTCCGTCGCTAACAAGACTTGACCCCGTCGCTCCTCGCTCGCGCTCCGGGGCGATAGCCCTTATCCTCCGCACGGGTGCGCGGCGTGGTGCTGCGCTTCCCGTTGCCCCGAGGAGGAAGCCGCATGGTCATAGATCCGCACGCGCACATCGCGCCCCTGTCTTTCATCGAAGATGTGCGCCGCGGCCGTTTCGGCCGCAGCATATCCATCGAGCAGGGAAAGAAATGGGAACTGCTCGTGTCCCGCACCACCATCCTGGGCCAGGAGCGTGTGGTTCCCAATCCGCTGCCGCGCGAGTCGTTCGACATGGCGCTGCGGCTGAAGGACATGAAGCGCACCGGCGTCGACATGCAGATCCTGTCGGTCGTGCCGCCGATGACCTACTACGCGCTCGACGCTGGCCTCAACACCGAGTTGTCGGCTGCGCTCAACGACGCGATGCTGCAGGTGTGCGAAGAACACCCGGGCCGCTTCCGCTGCATGGCCCAGGTGCCGCTGCAGGCTCCGAAGGCGGCTGCAGCCGAACTGCGCCGTGCAGTGCGGCGCGGGCATGTCGGGGTGCAGATCGGGTCCAACGTCGCGGGCACCAACCTCGATGACCGTGCGCTCGATCCGTTCTGGCGCGCGGTGTCCGACACCGACGTGCCGGTGTTCATCCATCCGGTGGACGTGATGGGCGTGAACGACCGGCTGAAGTCCTACTACCTGCGAAACTTCATCGGCAACCCGCTGGACACGACCATCGCGGCAGCCAGCCTGATCTTCGGTGGCGTGCTCGACCGATTCCCGAAGATGCGCATCCTGCTCGCGCATACTGGCGGCTTCACGCCCTGGATCATGGGCCGCTGGCGGCACGGATATGGCGAGCGCCAGGAGCCGAAGGTCAACGGTGCGGTATCCCCGGAGCGCTACCTGAAGCGGTTCCATTTCGACACGCTGATCCACGATGCGCAGGCGCTTCAGTTCGCCGTCGACAAGCTCGGCAAGGACCGCGTGGTGTACGGCACCGACTACCCGTTCGACATGGGCTGGCTGGGCAAGGCACGCGCGGTGCGAGGCCTTGCGGACATGGACGAGGCGGTGCAGAAGCGCATCCTGGGCGATACCACCCGCCGCCTGTACCGGCTGAAGGCCAACGGCAAGTAGGATCCGGCCAGCGACCAGCGGCTCCCGGCGCCCATCCGGCCGGGAGCCGCACCCTTCGGGTGCACGGCCTGTGCGCGTCAGTCCAGAGGGTCAGTCCAGCCCGTCAGCCCAGCGCGTCAGCCCAGATGTTGCGCG
>CAIQON010000315.1 GCA_903873475.1 uncultured bacterium | reverse complement strand
GTGCCGCCATCGGGCCAGGAGAAGCATTCGGCGCCGTTGTCGGTCGAATACATCACGACGGTGTTGTCGGCGAGGCCCAGTTCGTCGAGCTTGTCGAGAATCTGTCCGACGTGTCCGTCATGCTCGACCATGCCGTCGGGGTAGGTGCCCAGGCCGGTCTTGCCCTTCGATTCTTCCTTCAGGTGCGTGAAGATGTGCATGCGGGTGGAGTTCCACCACAGGAAGAACGGCTTGTCGGCCTTCTTCGCCTTCTCGAGATAGTCCAGCGTGAGGGCGGTGACCTCTTCGTCGATGGTCTTCATGCGCTCGATGTTGAGCGGACCGGTGCTCTCGATCTTCTGCGTGCCGTCCGGGTTGGCCCAGCTGTGGATCACGCCGCGCGTCGCATACTTCTTGATCATCTCGGGATCTTTGAAGTAGTCGGGGTTCTCCGGCTCCTGCTCGGCGTTCAGGTGGTACAGCGAGCCGAAAAACTCGTCGAAGCCGTGCGCGGTGGGCAGGGTCTCGTCGGCATCGCCGAGGTGGTTCTTGCCGAACTGGGCGGTCATGTAGCCCTGGTCCTTGAGCAGCTCGGCAATGGTGACATCGCGCGCCTGCAGGCCTTCCTTGGCGCCGGGCAGACCGACCTTCAGCATGCCGGTACGGAAGCCCGACTGGCCGGTGATGAAGCAGGCGCGACCGGCGGTGCAACTCTGCTGGCCGTACCAGTCGGTGAACATCGCGCCCTCCTTGGCGATGCGATCGATGTTCGGGGTCTTGTAGCCCATCATGCCGTGGTTATAGGCGCTGATGTTGAACCAGCCGATGTCGTCGCCCCAGAGGATCAGGAAATTCGGTTTCTTCTCAGCCATGGCTCCATCCTTTCTTCAGCAAACAAGGCGCGCATGCGCCAGTCGGACAACCCGATCGAGTTGTACGGTCGAGAAAATCATGATCGTTGGCCGGCAGCGGGGCTGGCCTGGGCCTGGATCAACGCCTGTGGCGCCACCGGCTCGACACCGCTGAACGGCGTCTTCGGATCGCGGTCGCCGTGGCAGAAGCGGAACTTGCTGCCGCTGCCGCAGGGACAAGGCTGGTAGGCATCGCGCCGGGCGTCCAGCGCGGCGATGCTGCTCATCACCTCGGCGGGCGGGTGGCCCTTCCTGTACAGCTGGGCCATCACGTTGAAGGTCGGCCCGGTGTGCATGAAGAACTTCTCGAGCCCGGCGCAGAGATAGTTCTGCCCCGGCTCGCCATCCTTGCTGAGCGCGAAGCGGTCTTTGGGGCAGCCGCCATTGCACCAGTTGCGTACCTTGCAGGTCTGGCACTGCTGCGTCAGCGAGTCGCGCTTGCCCTGGCCGAACTGTCGCTGCTCGCTTGATGCCACCAGCGTGAGCATGTGCGTCTTGTGGATGTTGCCCAGCAGGTGCTTCGGCTCTACGAAGTGATCGCACGAGTAGAGGTCGCCGTTGTGCTCCAGCGCCGGCCCGTAGCCGCAGGTGGGCGCATGGATGCACAGCAGGTGGCGGCCGAAGAAGGCCTCGAGCGTGACGTCGAACAGCTGCACATAGACCTGGCCCACGTCGCGTCGTACCCATTCTTCGAACACGTCGATCAGAAAGGTGCCGTACTGTTCCGAGCCGACGGTGCGTTCGGTGACCAGGTTGCCGGTCTGGGTGTAGAGCACGCGCTTCTCGCCGGGTACCTCGCTCCAGCCCTTGTTGGCGATAGCGATGGTCTGCTCGGTGGCGCGTTCGATGATGGGGATGAACTGGACCCACTTCGCACCCAGCTCGTCGCGGAAGAAGCGGTAGACCGTCCGCCCGTGGTGCTGGTTGGCGGCATTGACCGTGCACAGGATGTTGAACTCGACGTCGTGCCTGCGCAGCGCCCGCCAGCCCTTCATCACCAGGTCGAAGGTACCCTTGCCGCGGCGGTCGAGCCGGTAGGTGTCATGCAACTCGCGCGGGCCGTCCACGCTCAGGCCGACCAGGAAATCGTGCTGCTTGAAGAACGTGCACCAGGCGTCGTCCAGCAGCAGGCCGTTGGTCTGGAAGGTGTGTTTTACCGCCTGCCCGGGCTGGCGGTACTTCTCGACCAGTGCGACCGCATGCTCGAAGAACTCCAGCTTCATCAGCGTCGGCTCGCCGCCCTGCCAGGCCACGGTGACCTCGGGTACCCGGTGCGATTCGAGCAACTGGCGGATGTAGGCCTCGAGCGTGGCTGCCGACATCCGGCTGCGGTCGTTCGGGTACAGCGCCTCCTTGGACAGGAAGAAGCAGTAGGTGCAATCGATGTTGCAGGTCGACCCGCTGGGCTTGGCCAGCAGATGGAAGCCCGGCGGACCCGAATCGGGCATCGGCGGGTGTCCTGCAGGCGATTCAGCGAACTGGGTCATCGTCGGGTTTCAATGAAACAGGTCTGGTTCTGCAGGTCTGACACTTGCCATTCGCGCCGCGGCCGGTCGGTGCAACCCGCCAAACAGTCTCGTCATTATAGGCTGAGGCACTGGAAACGACCATTGCACCTTAGGTCATTGCCCGGGCTCCGCCCCCCGGCTCTGCCATGCGTCCAACACCTTGAAAAGATTGTGAAAGACACGCTGCGGGCCGAGTGCCGCACCCAGCGGCGTGCGATCGAGCAACGGCCCCAGGTCGGGCGCCACGCCGGCCAGCCAGAGCTCGATGCCGCGTGCCCGCAGGCTCTGCTCGGCATCGGTCAGCATCAGCAGCGCGGTGTACTCGATGTCGGGGATCGCGCTGCAGTCGAGCACGATCACCTGCGGCGGCGGCTGGGTCTGCGCGATCAGGGCCTGCATCCGGGCGAACACGTTGGCCGCGTTGGCAAAGTTCAGCCGGCCTTCGGTGCGCAGCAACAGCAGGCCGGGGAATGTCTCGTCCTGCGCGTTGTCGCCTGCGCGACGGAATACGCCTTGCGCGCGGCTGTAGGCACCGCGGTAAACCGGCGGATGGTTCGCATGGTAGAGCAGCGTGAGCATCGAGATCGCAACCGCGATCAGGATGCCTTGCAGCGTGCCGATCAGCACCACGCCGGCGAGCGTGGCCAGCGCCCAGAGGAACTCGTCTCGCCGCACCCGGGCGATGGCCCGAAACGCGGCCGGCTTGACCATGCCCATGCCCAGCACCATGATCAGTGCACCCAGTGCCGGGTCGGGCAGCAGGCCGATCACGTTCGACAGCAGCAGCAGGGTCAGCAGCACCACCAGGGCGTTGACCCACTGCGCCATCTGGCTGCGCGCACCGGCCTTGTCGGCGATGGCCGTCTGCGAGGTACCCCCACCCGCCGGCATGCCGCCGACCCCCGCCGCCGCCAGATTGGCCGCGCCCACCGCCAGCAGTTCGCGGTTGGCATCGACCGGCGTGTCGTCACGCTGCTGGAAGGTGCGTGCGGCGGCCACCGATTCGGTGAACGACATCAGCGCGATGCCCAGCGCCGCTGGCCACAATGAAGCGACGAATCGCAGTTCGGGCCAGGCCAGCGCCGGCAGGCCGGAGGGTACTGCGCCGACCGATTTGACACCCAGTCCCTGCAGGTCGAACAGGGCGGCTACCGCGATGCTCACCGCCACCCAGGTGAGCGGTGCCGACAGACGCGGCAGCAGCCTCGGCAGGCCCATCAGCACGACGATGCCGGCGGCGGCGACCAGCAGCGTGTGAACGTGGACCTGCGACAGCAGCGACGGCAGTTCCAGCAGGATGCCGACGCTGCCGTGGCTGGCGAAATGCAGGCCCAGCACCGATTTGAGCGCACCGATCACGATCACCACGCCGACCCCGGCCTCGAACCCCACCAGCACAGGCTTCGAGATGAAGTTCGCCAGGAAGCCCAGCCGCAGCAGTCGGGCAGCCACCAGCACGGCGCCGACCAGCAGGGCCAGCGTGGTGGCCACCGCGCGCGCGTCGGCATCCGGATTCTGCGCCGTGGTGACCGCGATCTGCGTGGCCACCAGCATCGCGATGGCCGAGGTGCTGGTGACGCTCAGCGGGCGCGATCCGCCCAGCAGCGGATAGACCAGCATCGCCGCCAGCGCGGTGTAGAGGCCGATCTCGACCGGCAGGCCGGCAATGGCTGCGATGGCCATCGCCTTGGGGATCACCACCGCGGCGGCGGTGAACCCGGCCACCGTGTCGGCGCGCAGCCACTCGCGCCGATAGGACGGCAACCAGCCAGCGACAGGCAGCTTCATCGCGTCACCAGGACCGGCGTTGCCCTAGCGCATCAGGCGCGTGACCAGGCCACGCAGCAACAGGTAGGGCACGATGGCCAGCAGGAAGGCCACGATGATCACTTCACCGGGGTACACCGTGCCCAGCACCCTGATCTGGAAAACGATGTCGAGCACCATCGCCAGCACGAACACCTTGCCCACGCTCTTCCAGCCGTCCCTGAGCATTTCGCCACGGTGCCCGCTGTTGGTGAACAGCCCCCAGAAGTAAGGCGGCTTTCCCAGCTTCGCATCGTTCAGCCCGGCGATGATGGCGAAGATCGAGGCCATCACCGGTTGCAGGATCAGGCGGAACTTCATCGGCCCGCTGACACGGTCCGACATGTGTTCAACGATACGTATCCAGATCTCATCCATCGGCACTCCCACCTTCTGTGTGTTCAACCCAGCGGCAACAGGATCAGCGCATACAGCAGGCCGCCGGCCAGGAAGGGGACGAAGTGGCCCTCTTTCTCTGAGGGCAACTCCATCAGGCTGCTGTTGACGATCACCGCGCCTGACAGGAACGCGACCAGCAGTGCCACCACGGCCAGGGGCAGGGCCAGCAACTGCCCGACCGCCCAGCCAAGCGGCACCATGGCTGCCAGCCAGTAGCGGCCACGGCGGGCATACGCCTCGCCATGCTCTTCACTCAATGCGTGGTCCACGGCCAGGAAGTGGACAGCCATCGCCGTGGTGAACAGCAGCAGCGGCACCCGGCCTTCTTCCAGGTCGTGCACCAGCAGGTAGCCGACCAGGGCCGCGTAGGCCGCAAATCCGCCCACGTGCAGGTTGAACGCCGCCTGCTCGCGCTGCTCTGCATCGGAGTCACGGACCTGCTTGCGCAGGTGGTCCAGCCCGTAGAAGGTCATGAAGCCGATGAGCGCCACCGCGTAGATCGCCATGCCTTCGAAGCGCGTCTGCACCGATGCCGACTCTACAAAGACCAGGCGCACGCCCTGCAGTTCCGGCATGACATGCACGAAGACATAAGCCGCGGCCATGCCGGCGCAGAACGATACCCGCTTGCGATGATCCAGCGTGACGGCGCTCAGCGGATGCAGGCGCCCGCCTGCCAGGACGACGGCCGCCAGCGCCAGCGCTGCGAGCCCGGTCGCCAACAGTTCAGTGGGTTGCCAGCCCGCTGTCACAGTGCCCTGGCAATGATGGCGACGAACAGGAACAGACCGATCACCGACATCAACAGGGCCATCACGAATGAAGGGCGCCAGATCGCGAAACCGTTCTGCTTGCGCAGGTCTTGAAGGCGGAACCAGTACTCGACGGTGCCCAGCACCATCGCCACCGTACCCATGCCGGTCAGGAACATGCCCATGGCGCGCGGGCTGCTGGCGTGAGTCAGCTGGGTACCCGCCTCCTCGAAGCCCTGCAGCAGCTTGTAGATGGTGAAGCCGAAGCTGATCATCGACAGCGCGGTACGTACCCAGGCCATCAACGACCGGTCCGCCGCCATCAGGGTGCGGTCGGCTGCCATCCGGGTGCGCTCGAGGGCCAGCTCGTCCGATGTCCTGGGGGCTCTGCCGGCCTGCTCAGGGGCAGCCGGATGGTGGAGCCGCTTTCCCAGGCCGGCCAGCCGGTGTTGCGGGTGCGCGTCCGGGTCGCCATGGCCGTGTTCCTGCGGCGATGTGTCTGGTGTCGGGGTCGGGGTCGGGGTCGTCATTCAATGTCCTTCATCGCCTGCGCGCCCATGACTGGCCGACGCGCCGGCATCTTCGGTCTCTCCGCGGGAAGATATCCTCGCGCTAAGCCATCTTCACGATCGGCGGCACGTAGTACTCGCCCGACAGAACTTCAGCCTTAGGCACATACGTGCGCAGGTTGAGCGTGAACGGCCTGCCTTTGGGGCATGGCAACCAGTTCGATTCCGGGACGCCGCTCGGCAGTTCGGATGCCAGATGCAGTTTCAAGCTGCCATCCGGTTCGAACGTGAACTGCGACCGGTTGTTGAAGTTGAACCGGTCGAGCCGGTTGGGAACCACCCGGTAATCCGGCAGGGACATCAACGTCAACGACCAGTAGGCATTGACATGCTTCGCCGGCAGGTCCTCCGGCTTGAAGTCGAGGACATACACGCTGTCGCCGTCCAGGGGAGTGCCGGCAGCGTCCGCTTCGCCAATGAAATAGACGACCTCCTGGTTGTTGTTCCACCAGATGCCGGCGAAGTTGGCGGCAGCGCGGAACCAGAAATCCTCGCCGAAACCGGTCTCCTTGCCGGTCGTGGCGATCCAGCCGCCGCGCTTGTCGCCGTAACTGCGGACGAACTGCACGAGGCCGGGCACGGCCTTCTGCCGGATGATCGCGTCGATGGCGGCACGGTTGTCTTCCGCCTTCGCAATGAAGGCAGCGATGTCGCGGGCCTGCTTCTGCATACCCGGCGCCAGTTTCATGTTGTCTGGCGCGCTGTTCAATACCTGATCGAGCATGGGTTGCGAGAACGCATCGACCGTGATGAGTTCCTTGTTGCTG
>CAIQON010000314.1 GCA_903873475.1 uncultured bacterium | reverse complement strand
GGTCTTTTCGGGAATCTGGATGCCGCCTTCGCCCTGCACCGGCTCGACCAGCACCGCGACGATGTTCGCGTTGTTTTCGGCGACCCGGTTCACCGCCTCGAGGTCGTTGAACGGCACGCGCGCGAAGCCGCCGAGCAGCGGCTCGAAGCCGGCCTGCGCCTTACGGTTGCCGGTGGCCGACAGCGTGGCGATCGTACGGCCGTGCCAGGAGCGGTCCATCACCACGATGGTGGGCAGTTCGACCCCGCGCTGGTGCCCGTAGAGGCGGGCCAGCTTGATCGCCGTCTCGTTCGCTTCGGCGCCGGAGCAGTTGAAGAAGGCGTTGTCCATGCCGGAGAGCTGCGCGAGCTTCTCGCCGAGTTTCTCCTGCTCGACGATCCGGTAGATGTTCGAGGTGTGGATCACCTTCGCCGCCTGGTCGGCGATGGCCGCGACCAGTTTCGGATGCGCATGTCCGAGGCCGTTCACCGCGATGCCGGCCAGCGCGTCGAGGTATCGCTTGCCCGATTCGTCCCACAGCCATGCGCCTTCGCCGCGCACGAATGCGACCGGGAGTCGCTTGTAGGTGTTCATCAGGTGAGCGGACATCTGGCCCTCCGGGGGCTGTTGCAGGTACGGCTGTCGGGACGGTGCCGCACGACGGCCATGACGCTGCCGGCGGCTCGGGGGTGTACTTCGGACTCGGAATGCACTCGAGGGGCGGCGCCGCAAAAGACAACGGCGGCTGCTGCCGCCGTGTTCATCGATCGCGAAACCGTACCCGATTCTGATACTGCCGGTCATGGACTGCAAGCAGGGGCAGGCGATCGCATGATCGTTGCCAGGGGTGTTTTGCGTGCCTGCTACACTCGCACGGGTGTATCAAGCGACCTCGATGAACCACCCCCACCCCTGCCACCGCTGCCTTCATCGGCCTGCCGTTGCGGCGGACCCTGGCGACAACCTCGGTTCAGGCGATTGCCTTGACGGCAGCCGACAGCCGGCTCTTGTGCCGGGCGGCCTTGTTCTTGTGCACGATGCCCTTGTCGGCGATGCGGTCGATCACCGACACGCTGGTCGTGAACGCAGCCTGTGCATCGGCCTTGTTGCCGGCGGCGATGGCGGCGCGAACCTTCTTGATCGCGGTGCGCAGCGCCGAGCGCAGGGTGGTGTTGTGGGCGCGCTGGGCGTCGGCCTGGCGTGCACGTTTGCGGGCTTGAGCGGAATTGGCCACGGCGGTTCTCTGTCGAAGATACGGTTGGACGCCCGAACGAAAGAGTGCTCGGGCAGCAGCGAAAAGCCTTGGATGGTACTTGGGACCGGGCGGGAATTCAACCCGTACGGGTCCGCGCTGCCTGAAAAGGCGTTACGGGGGCGGCTACGGCGGCGGATCGCAGTGCCCGCATCGGCTGTCGGAGGGCATCGATGAACCTGCTGCGCGCGTTCGGTGCTGTCAGCAGCATGACGCTGGTATCGAGAATCCTCGGCTTCGCCCGCGACCTGCTGATCGCCCGCATGTTCGGTGCCGGCGCCGCTACCGACGCCTTCTTCGTTGCATTCAAGCTGCCCAACCTGCTGCGCCGGATCTTCGCCGAGGGGGCCTTCTCGCAGGCCTTCGTGCCGATCCTCGCGGAATACCGTAACCGGCGCGGCGAGGCCGAGACCCGGCTCCTGGTCGACCATGTCGCCGGGACGCTGGCGGTCGCGCTGATCGGGGTGACCGCGCTCGGCATCCTCGCCGCGCCGGCGATCGTCTGGCTGTCGGCGCCCGGATTCACCGCCGACCCGGACAAGTTCGCCCTCACCGTCGATCTGCTGCGCATCACCTTCCCGTACATCCTGTTCATCTCGCTGACCGCGCTCGGCGCCGGCATCCTGAACACCTACAGCCGCTTTTCCGTGCCCGCATTCGCGCCGGCGCTGCTCAACCTGTCGTTCATCGCCTTCGCGGTCTGGTTCGCGCCGTATTTCGACCCGCCAGTCGAGGCACTGGCCTGGGCGGTGTTCGTCGGCGGCCTGCTCCAGCTCGGTTTCCTGGTGCCGTTCCTGCGCAGGCTGCGCATGCTGCCGCGGCCGCGCTGGGGCGGTGCCGACGAGGGCGTGCGGCGCGTGCTCAGGCAGATGGGCCCGGCGCTGTTCGGCGTGTCCGTCGGCCAGGTGAGCCTGCTGATCAACACCGTGTTCGCGTCGTTCCTGGCGAGCGGCAGCGTGTCCTGGCTCTATTACGCCGACCGGCTGATGGAGTTTCCCACCGGGCTGCTCGGTGTCGCGCTCGGCACCATCCTCCTGCCGAGCCTCGCGCGCAGCCATGCCGACAGCACCACGCAGGAGTACAGCCGGCTGCTCGACTGGGGCCTGCGCATCACCCTGTTGCTGGCCGCGCCGGCTGCCGTGGCGCTGGCCGTGCTGTCGATGCCGCTGGTGGCCACCCTGTTCCACCACGGCGCCTTCGGCGCGCACGATGTCGCGATGACACGGGCGGCGCTGATGGCCTACAGCGTCGGGCTGATCGGACTGATCGCGGTGAAGGTGCTCGCGCCCGGGTTCTATGCCAGGCAGGACATACGCACGCCGGTGAAGATCGCGCTGGTCACGCTGGCCGCGACGCAGGTGATGAACCTGCTGTTCATCCCAGTGTTCGCGCATGCCGGCCTCGCGCTGGCGATCGCGCTCGGCGCCTGCCTCAATGCAGGGCTGCTGCTGCGCGGCCTGCGCCGCATCGATGCCTACCGGCCGCAGCCCGGATGGGTGTGGTTCACGCTCAAGATCGGCGCCGCCCTCGCCCTGATGGCCGGTGCGCTGTGGTGGATGGCGGGGCCGCAGTCGCAATGGCTCGCCTGGCAGGGGCTCGAACGTGCGCTCCGGCTCGCCGTCGTATGCGTCGCCGGTGGCGGCGTGTACTTCGCCGCGCTGGCCGTGTTCGGCTTCCGGCTGAAGGATTTCTCGCGCCGGGTCAGCGACTGACGCCCGCGGCCGCGGCGCCGCACGCTCATGCGCCGATGAAGCGCGCGCGATAGGCGCTCGGCAGGTCGGACAGGGCCAGCATCATCGGCAGGTCGGCGACGCCGAAGTCCGGGTCCAGTGCAGGCGGGCCGAGCACCTTTCCACCACAGCGCAGGTAGCCCTTCATGAGTGCCGGGGGCTCGGCGTCCGCGCACGGGTCGGTGCGGTCGAGCGGCAGGGGACGGCGCGGCTGGACACGCCGCTCCGGTTCGCAGAGATGGGCGGTGCGCAGGGTCTGCCACAGGTTGGCGGCGTGGACGCCCCCGTCGTTCACCGATACGCTGGCGCAGCCGATCATGTAGTCGAGCCGCGAGCGCTGCATGAACTCGGCCAGAGCCGTCCAGAGCAGCAGGATGACCGCTCCCCGGCGCCACTCCGGCGCGGTGCACGAGCGTCCCAGTTCCGCCATCCGCGGCCGCAGCGGATCGAGCCGCCGTATGTCGAACTCGCTTTCGGTGTAGAGCGCACCGATGCGCCGCGCCCCCGCCGGGGTCAGTACGCGGTAGGTGCCGACGACTTCGGCTGGCGATGCGTCCGAGCCGGCCGTGCGCACCAGCAGATGCTCGCACGCATCGTCGAATCGATCCTCGTCCACGCCCGGCGGCGTATCCGCGGGCACCGTTATCCGCGCGCCCATCTCTTCGACGAACACCCGGTAGCGCAGCCGCTGCGCGGCGCGCACGTCTTCCTGGTCGGATGCCCACGCCACTTCCAGCGCGGGCGGACGCAGCCTGGGGGGCGCCGATGCCGCGAAACGTGCCTGTGGGGACGCCGTCGCGAGCATGGTCAGGCCACTCGCCGCCGGGCCGGTATCGGTGCCGCCGGACTGGCATCCGCCCGCAGTACCCCGCCCAGCACCGCTTCGAAGCGGTCGACCACCGCGTCCCATCCGCACTCGCACGCCGTCGCGCGCGCACGACGGCCGATCGCACGGGCGCGCGAGCGGTCGCTGGCGAGCACCACGGCACCGTCGATGAAGGCGGCGGTGTCTTCAAAGGAGACCAGCAGGCCGTTCTCGCCGGAGCGGATCAGCCTGCCCGCCGCAGCATAGTCGAACGCCACCACGGGTAGCCCGCTTGCCATCGCCTCGGTGGTGACGTTGCCGAAGGTCTCGGTCAGGCTCGGGAACAGGAACAGGTCTGCCGACGCGTAGTGCGCGGCGAGATCGTCGCCGGTGCGCTGGCCGGCCATGATCGCGCCGGGGCAGCGTTCACTGATGCGTGCCCGAAGCTGTCCGTCGCCGACGACCACCAGCCGTGCCCGTGGGACACGCTGGCGGATCCCGGCGAATGCAGCGACCAGCGCATCCAGGTTCTTCTCGGGCGCGAGGCGTCCGACGCTCAGCACGACCGGATCCTCGGCGGCTACGCCCCACGTCGCGCGCAGCCGCTCGTCGCGACGTGCCGGATCGATGCGCCCCGTGTCGACGCCGCGCGCCACGACCGTGACATCGTGGAAGCCGCGCGCGGCAAGCTCTCCGCGCAGCGCTTCGGTGGGCACCATCGTCTGCTGCGTGCGGTTGTGGAAGCGGCGCAGGTAAGCCAGGATGGTCCAGTTCAGCCAGCCCGCGCCGTAGTGGGCGCTGTAGGCGTGGAAGTTGGTGCGGAATTCGGAGGTCACCGGCAGGCCCAGAGACCGCGCGGCAGACAGCGCCGACCAGCCCAGCGGTCCCTCGGTGGCGATGTGCACCACGTCTGGACGCTGCCGGGTCCAGGCATCGATGAGACGGCCCTTGCAGGGAGTGCCCATCCGCAGGCCCGGATACAACGGCACCGGCAGGCCAGGCAGCAGCACGTCGTCGGCCTCGGGCGAGGCTGCCACTGCGGCCGGATCGTGCGGCCGCAGCCGGACGAGCTGCACCCGATGGCCGCGGCCACGCAGCCCGGCGACCATCGAAGCGACCGTCATGGCCACGCCGTTCACGTCCGGCGGGTAGGTCTCGGTGACGTAGGCCAGTCGCAGGCGGCGCTGCGTCCGTGCGGGCATGTCAGGCGACGGCGACCATGGGTTGGCGGCGGGCATGGGGCGAAGAATGACGCCCGATTCCTGCAATGTGATGACCGATCCGTGTCGGTCGTGAAACGAAAGCGTCACCGATTCTTCATGAAAGGGCCCCACGATCCACCCCCGGGGCGGACGCCACAGTCCGCCCGGGGTGGGCGCCGGTGCAGCAGGCGGCCCGCACATGACAACTCGCAGGAGGGCCGGCATGAACGACGTACTGAGGGAACTTGCAACGCAGCGCTGGGACGACCACCGCTTCTACCACCACAGCCGGATCAACCAGTGCCTGCATCTGCTGAGCGCCGTGAGTTTCCTGGTCGCCTATGTCCTGTTGTTCATCAATCCGGCCGCAGCCGCGATCCTCGGCTGGTGCGTGTCGATGACTTCGCGTCAGGCCGGGCACTTCTTCTTCGAGCCGCGCGGATTCGATGAAGTCAACCGGGTCTCTGACGAATACAAGGAGGAGATCAAGGTCGGCTACAACATCCGCCGGAAGGTGGTGCTGATGGCGGCGTGGCTGATGGTGCCGGTCGTTCTCTGGCCGTTGTCGGCCGATGACGCGGGGGCGGGCGAATTCCTGAACAGCCTGGGGATGTGGTGGCTTGCCCTGGCGGTGGCCGGTCTGCTGCTGCGCGTCGTGCAGCTGTGGTTGAAGCAGAACCTGCTGACCGGCCTCACCTGGGCACTGAAGATCATCACCGATCCGTTCCATGACATCGCCCTGTACTACAAGGCCCCCTGGTACGTGCTGCGCGGCGAGTTCATCGATCCGATGCCGCACGTGCGGCATCGCTGAAAGGAAGCAGGCGCTGGCGCAGGGTCTCGACCAGCAGCTGGCGCCGGATCGACCGGTTGCTCACGGCGGGGCTGTCCCACCACCAGCCCTCTTCCTTCATCTGCACGCAGGCGCGCACGAACCGGTCGCAGGCCTCCGCGAACTCGGCATCGCCGTAGTTGAGGCTGAACACCAGGCGACCGGTACCCACCCAGCTCAGCGCCAGCCCATGGAGGCGGAGATAGAACTGCAGCATCCAGTTGTAGCGCGAGGGCAGCGTGTAGTCGACGGTCCAGATCGACGAAAGATGGGCCACCCGTACCGGTACCCCGGCCTCGGCGAGCCTGTGGTTGAGGCTCGCCGCCCGCTGGTCCCAGCGCGCGTCGATCCCCTCGTACAGCGCCCGCACCTCGGACGTGTCGAGCCGGTCGAGGAAGGCCTTCATCGTCGCCATCACATACGGGTGGGAATTGAAGGTGCCGCGTGCGAAGCAGAGGTCGGCCGGCCGGTCCTCGCGGAAGCGCTTCATCAGCGCGCTGCGGCCGCAGACCACGCCCACGGGCAGGCCGCCGCCGAGCGTCTTGCCGTAGGTGACCATGTCGGCCCGCACGCCGAAGTATTCCTGCGCGCCGCCGGGTGCCAGGCGGAATCCGACGAACACCTCGTCGAGGATCAGCACGATGCCGTTGGCGCTGCAGGCCGCGCGCAGACGCTGCAGCCACTCGGTGTACCGCGCGCGGTCGAAGCCTGCGCGGCGGCCGCTGTCGAGCAGCGAGGAGTCGCCCGGCGCGCCCTTGTTGGGATGCAGCGCCTGCAGCGGATTGACCAGCACGCACGCGATATCCTTGCGGGTGCGCAGCACCTGCAGCGATCGTTCGTCCATGTCGCGAAGCGTGTAGGTCTCACGGGGCGGCAACGGGTTTCCCGGCCCGGGCTGCACGTCTTCCCACCAGCCGTGATACGCGCCGCAGAACCGTACCAGGTGGGTCCGCCGCGTGTGGTAGCGGGCCAGGCGCACCGCCTGCATCACGGCTTCGGTTCCCGACATGTGGAAGGACACCTCGTCGAGGCCGGAGATCGCCTTCAGTCGCTGCGCGTTCTCGAGCACGCACGGGTGGTAGTCGCCCAGTACCGGGCCGAGCGCGTGCGCGGTGGCCACGCCCTCGTCGATGCAGGCCTTGTAGAAGTCGTAGCCGAACACGTTCACACCGTAGGAACCAGTGAGGTCCATCAGGGTGTTGCCATCGACATCGGTCACGGTCACCCCGGCCGATTCGCGCAGGAATTGGCCGGCCTGCACGTGCTGGCGCAGGTAGGCCTGGTACTGGAACGGCACGCGGTAGCGTCCGGTGAACTGCAGGTCGGACAGCGACTCGGCCGCCTGGCGCGTCATCGCCGCCCCCGTCGGGTAGCGTTGCGCGAACGCGGCGGCCAGCCGTTCGAAGCCGCTGCGGCGGCGCATGACGATATCGGACGGTGCGCCGTCGCTGGCGAAGAACGCATCCTCCGCGTAGGAATAGCCGGGGATCATGCCGGCGACGCGCTTGGCCATGCGGGAATGGCCGGCCAGGGAGCGATGCTTGGCGCGCGAGAGCTGCCAGCGCCGCCGCAGTTTCGGGAACGACCATGCGATTGCACAGGATGTTGCTGCCAGGGCTGCAAGGGTTGTCTGCATGGCGGGCTCCATGGTTGGGTTATCAACGTGTATCAGCATCAATTGACAGTGCCGTGAAAATCTCCCTGATCCATCGCTTCTTCGCGCAGGAGGACATCAACTTCCTGCTCTGCAACCGCGTGCCGCGCCGCCTGCTCACCGTCTGCATGGGCTGGTACAGCCAGTTGACCCATCCGTGGGTGGTGCGCATGTCGCTGCGCGCCTGGCAGTGGTTCGGCGGCCTGGAACTGCAGGACGTCGCCCGGCACGACTTCCGGTCTCTGCACGACTGCTTCACGCGGGAACTCGCGCCGGGTGCGCGTCCGGTCGCCACCGACCCGTCGGTGATGACCAGCCCGTGCGATGCGATCGTCGGTGCCTGCGGTGTCGTCGAGGACGGCCTTGTCGTCCAGGCGAAGGGATTCCCGTACGGCATCGACGAATTGTTCGGCCATGCCGGGTCGAGCCAGCCGTTCCGCGATGGCACCTATGCCACGCTGCGCCTGACCGCGGGCATGTACCACCGGTTCCACGCGCCCGATGCCTGCACGGTGGAGCATGTCACCTACCTGAGCGGCGACACCTGGAACGTGAATCCGGTCGCGCTGAAGCGCATCGAGCGTCTGTTCTGCCGCAACGAGCGCGCAGTGCTGCGCCTGCGGATGGACGCCGGCGGCCATCCGGTGGCCCTGGTGCCGGTCGCCGCCATCCTGGTCGCGAGCATCCGCCTGCATTGCGCCGACGTGCTGCTGCACCTTCGCTACCGCGGGCCGAACGAGATCCCGTGCAATGCCCGCTACGCGAGGGGACAGGAGATGGGGTACTTCCAGCACGGCTCGACGATCATCGTGTTCGCGCCACGCGGCTTCACGTTGTGCGCAGGCGTCGAGCCCGGGCAGCGGATCAGGATGGGCGCCCCGCTGATGGCATTGCCGGCGACACCGCCTCGCTGATCGCCATTCCGGCTGAGAGGGAACCGGCGGCCGCGAGGGAGCCAGCTGCCGCGAGGGAACCGGCGACCGCGCCCGGCAGCGAGGACGCCGCGGCCGCCGCAGGCATCGGTGCCGGGCCGGTGGCGCGCGCGTGCCCGTCGGCTGCCATCGCGCTGCTGCGCACGATCTCCAGCGATCCGTCCGCATGCTCCACCAGCGCGGTGAGGCTCTCGACCCAGTCGCCATCGTTGCAGTACAGGATGCCGTCGATGTCGCGTATCTCCGCATGGTGGATGTGGCCACAGACCACGCCGTGCACGCCGCGCCGGTGCGCCTCGCGCGCGAGCGCATGCTCGAAGTCGCTGACATAGCTCACGGCCCGCTTCACCCGCAGCTTCAGGTAGCCGGACAGGCTCCAGTACGGCAGGCCGAGCCGGGCACGCAGGCGGTTGAACCAGCGGTTGAGCTTGAGGACCAGCGTGTAGGACGTGTCGCCCGCGAGGGCCAGCCAGCGGGCGCACTGGACCACGCCGTCGAACAGGTCGCCGTGGGTGATCCACAGCCGCCGACCGTCGGCCGTCACGTGGATGTACTCATCGACCACGTCCACGCCGCCGAAGTTGTGCGCGACGTAGCGCCGGGCGAACTCATCGTGGTTGCCCGGGATGAATACCACGCGCGTGCCCTTGCGCGCCTTGCGCAGGATCTTCTGCACCACGTCGTTGTGCGCCTGCGGCCAGTACCAGTTTCGGCGCAGCTGCCAGCCGTCGATGATGTCGCCCACGAGGTAGAGCGTCTCGCATTCGGTCGTGCGCAGGAACTCAAGCAGCGCTGCCGCCTCGCAGCCGGGCGTACCCAGGTGCAGGTCCGAGATCCACACCGTGCGGTAGGCACGTTCGCCGGCGTCGCCTTCGATTTCGTTGGACGGTGCATGCATGGCTCCGCAATCTACGGTGCCATGATGACCGCGGCATGACGGCCCGGGGAAGGTTCCGCGCGGGCGGACCCTACAGCAGCTTGCGTACTTCCGACGACGCGACCACCTGGCCCTCGCGCGCGAAACGCTCGTGGTTGTCGTCGATGTGCGAGAGCCGGTACAGGTAGTTCACCATCACCCCGGCCGACTGCGCGATGCCCTTGGGGGCGGTGTCGGCCAGCCAGTTCAGCCGCTCCAGCCGCGCGCGGTTGGACTGGTGGAAGCGCGCGACCGGGCAGTGCGGACGATCGCCTGCTTTTGCCTCGGTGAGGTAGTGCGCGACGGTGCGCAGCACGAACGGCTTCAGCAGGTCGGACAGGGACGGGTCGTTGGCACGTGCGACGAAGTCGATCGCGCGGGTGAGCGCCGCTGCGCCCAGCGGCTCGTGGAAGGTGGCGTCGAACATCTTGAGTTCGCGTTCGCGCACGCCCGAAGTGACCACGGTGTCGTCGGCCTTCTTCAGCCAGCTGCGGAAGGCCGGGATGGGCGACAGCGTGGAGAACTGCCGCAGCTGCGGCAGGTCGCGCTGCAACGCCGACACCACGCGCTTGATCAGGAAGTTGCCGAAGCTCACGCCGCGCAGGCCGACCTGCGTGTTCGAGATCGAATAGAACATGGCGGTGTCGGCTTCCCGCGGGTCGAACTCGCGCCGCGTCTCGTCCAGCAGCACCTGCACGTTGTCGGCCAGCCCGCGGGTGAGCGCCACCTCGACGAAGATCAGGGGTTCCAGCGGCATGCGCGGGTGGAAGAATGCGTAGCAGCGGCGATCCGAGTCCAGCCGGTTGCGCAGGTCGCTCCAGGACCTGATCTCGTGCACCGCCTCGTAGGCGATCAGCTTCTCGAGCAGCGAGGCAGGCGAGTCCCAGGTGATGCGGTCGAGCGACAGGAAGCCTACGTCGAACCAGCTCTGCAGCAGCAGTTCGAGGTCGCGGTCGAGCGCGGCGAGCGCCGGCTCGCGCGGCAGGTGGCGCAGCACGTCGGCGCGCAGGTCGACGAGGAACTTGGTGCCGGCCGGAAGTGCGTTGAACTGGCGCAGGATGCCGTTGCGCCGCGTGCGCACTGCCTCGCGCAGTTCGACTTCCGCCAGCGGCTGTGCGTTGCCGCCGATCGAACGCTGCCACTCGGCGACCGCCGCGGTGACCCGGGCCGGGTCGGCGCCGAACTCGGTGGAAAGCAGCCTGAGCACGTCGAGCCGGCTCGCTTCGTCGAGCCGCAGGTAGGCGTCGCCGATCTGCGCGGCGCGGGTGCGGGCCGACGCCTCGCCGCCACGCTCGATCGCGCACTCGTTCAGTGTCTCGCGCACCCGGTCGAGCGAGCGCCGGGTCATGCCGCCGGCGGCCGGGTGCCCGATCTCGTCCACCGAGCGGGCCAGACGCGACCAGAGCGAACGCACCCGACGCAGGCTGGCGGTGAGCAGCCCGTCCTCGGCGCGCGCCGGTGGCTGGTCGGCGGGTCCGGCGGCCGGGGCTGCGGCGTCGGCCCTGGCGAGGCCGGGCGTGGTGTTGGCCATGCCCGGCGCGGCGGTTGTCGCGCCCGATGCGGACGCAGGCGTGTCGATACTGGATCGGGAGGCAGTCGAAGGCATCGAGCAGGGAGGGATGGACG
>CAIQON010000313.1 GCA_903873475.1 uncultured bacterium | reverse complement strand
TTACTTCAAGCAGCTCATCCGCAAGCTGGTCGGCTTCGGCAACCGCGGGAACCTGTTCAAGGCCGACCAGAGCATGCCCGACGAGATGATCACGGCGGATTACGTGAACCGCAAGCTCACGATCGCCGGCACCGTCGACAGCGTGGTCGACCAGATCCTCGCCTTCCGCGAGGAAGTGGGCGACTTCGGCACGCTCGTCTACGCGTCCCTGGACTGGAAAGACCCGGCGCTGGGCAAGCGCTCGAAGGAACTGATGGCCGAGAAGGTCATGCCGGCGGTCAATGCCGCCATCGCGTCGGGCAAGACCGCCCGCGCAGCCTGAAGAGGAGCAGAAAGATGTTGAACGTAGCCGTAGTCGGCATGGGATGGTGGGGCAAGATCATCGTCCCGCTGCTGAAGACCAGCAGCAAGATCACCGTCGGCAAGGTGGTCGAGGTCAATCCCGATTCCATCGCCGACTTTGCGCGCGAGCAGGGCGTGCAGGTGGTGACGAGCTATGAAGAGGTGCTCAAGGATCCGACGATCCAGGGCGTCGTGCTGTGCACGCCGCACACCCAGCACACCGACCAGATCGTCGCCGCGGCAGCCGCTGGCAAGCATGTGTTCTGCGAAAAGCCTCTGTCCATGACCCGGGCCGACGTGCTGCGCGCGATGGCCGCGGTGGAGAAGGCGGGCGTCGCGCTGGCCGTCGGCCATGAGCGCCGCTTCGAGCCGCCGATCCTCGAGATGATGAAGATCGTGCAGTCGGGGGTGCTTGGCAAGCCGCTGCAGGTCGAGGCCAACTTCAGCCAGGACAAGTTCCTGTCGCTTGCAGCGGACAACTGGCGCCTGTCCGGCAAGGAAGCGCCGGCCGGGCCCATGACCGCGACCGGCATCCACCTGCTCGACCTTTCGGTCGGCGTGTTCGGCCAGGTCGATCATGTCTATGCGAGCGTGAAGCAACTCGGCAGCCACCTGGTCAACGGCGACACGCTGGCGATCCTCCTGTCGTTCCGCAACGGTGGCCATGCGCTGATCAGCGCGATTCTCGCCACGCCGTTCGACGGACGCTTCGCGATCTACTGCAACGAGGGCTGGATCGAGGTACGCGACAAGACCCATCCGGAAGCCCCGGAAGGCTGGACCATGACCCAGTGCTTCCGCGGCGGACGGCGCGAGGTGAAGGAGTTCCCGCCGGTGCCCGGCGTGCTCGCCAACCTCGAGGCCTTCGCCGACGCGGCCGAAGGGCGCGCGCCATACCCGGTGCCGCGCGAGCAGATGGTCGCCAACATCTCCGCGCTCGAGGCCATCTTCAAGGCAACGAAGAGCGGCGTGGTGGAGAAGGTCGAAGGTTGAGTCAGTCCCCGGCCCGGGCCCGGAAGTCGAGCGTGGTGGTGTAGCCCGGGACGGGATGGGATGCTGCCTTGACCGCGTGACGGGGGATGCCTTCCACGCCGGCGACCTGGGTGGTGGCGGAGGGCTCCAGTGCATGCGCTGCCCCGGCGTCAACTCGCCGGAGCCGCCAGTGCCTGCGGCAGGAAACGGGTGCGGCCGTCTTCGAGCAGGGCGAGGAACGCACTCGCGGCAGGGCTTGGTCGCCGGTCGGCACGGCAGACGATCGATACCCGCCGCAGCGGGCGCGGCACGCCGATGCGGCGCACCTCGAGGCCTTCCTGGCGCATCTCGGCCAGCGCCAGCCAGGGCAGCACGGTGATGCCCAGCCCCGAGCGGGCCATGCTGGCCGCAGTAAGCATGTTCGCCACTTCGAACGCCGGCTCGCGCGCGGCACGGTGGCGAGCGAGCGAAGCCTCGACCAGTTGGCGGACGCTCGACGGTCGCGGCAGCAGGATCAGGGGCTCGCCCGCTACCGCCTTCCAGGACAGGGTCGTTCGCGCGGCCAGGGGATGCCCGCTCGCCAGCACTGCGACCAGTTCGTCGACGAACAGGTCGGTCGCCTCCAGTTCGGGATCGCGGCCTGCCAGGATGCCGATGCCGAAGTCGACCTCGCGGTCGCGCACCTTCTGCAGCAATACGTCGTTCTGTTCTTCGCGCAGGGTCACCTGGACCAGCGGGTGAAGCGCCTGGTACGCAGCCAGCGCGCGGGTGACGAAGCCGAACGCGGCCGATGGCAGCAGTGCGAGCGCGATCCGTCCGCGCGTGCCGGCGGCCACGTCGCGCAGGTCGAGCCAGGCATCGGCGAGTTCATCGACCGGCCGTTGCACCAGGCCGACCAGCGTGCGGCCGGCGTCCGTCAGGTCGACGCGGCGCGTCGTGCGGTCGAACAGGCGCACGTCCAGCGTCGTCTCCAGTTCCCGGATCATCTGAGAAAACGCCGGCTGGGTCATCGACGAGTCCGCCGCCGCGCGGCTGAACGATCCGGTGCGTGCAAGCGCGAGCAGGCCCTGCAACTGGCGAAGCTTGAAATTCATTGACCAAGCCTATGAATCAGGATGGAAGATCTATTTGCCTGAAGAATACGAAGCGCTGTAGCTTTCGTCCACAGGCAGTTCGACGACGGAGGAGCCGCTGCCCAGGCAGCGCGACGCAAGATGGCTGGATACTGGATTGGCATCGACACCGGTGGCACCTTCACCGACCTGGTGCTGGCGGAACCTTCCGCCGGCCGCTGGGAGTACCACAAGGTCCCGACGCGTACCGCGGACCCTGCCGCGGGTATCCACGACGGCATCTGCGAACTGCTTGCCCTGTCGGGCGTGGCTGCGGCCGACGTCGCGTTCCTCGTGCTCGGCACGACCCTGGCCACCAACGCGGTGCTGGAGGGCAAGTGGGCGAAGACCGGCCTGGTCACCACCGCCGGCTTTCGCGACGTGATCGAGCTCGCGCGGCAGCGGCGGCCCGACTACTTCAACCTCGACAAGGTGAAGCCGGTGCCGCCGGCCTCGCGCGACTGCCGTCTGGAGGTGACCGAGCGGATCGACGTCGAAGGCCGGGTCGTCACGCCGCTCGACGAGTCGACCGTGCATGCGGCCGTGGCCGCGCTGAAGGATGCCGGCGTGCAGTCGGTCGCGATCTGCTTCCTGCACTCGTACCAGAACCCGGCGCACGAGGCGCGCGCGAGAGAGATCATCGAGGCTGCCTGGCCCGGCTCCGCGGTCTGCGCGTCGTACGAAGTGCTGGCCGAGTTCCGCGAGTTCGAACGTTGCGCGTCGACCCTCGTCAATGCCAGCCTGATGCCGATCATGGCGAGCTACCTCGACCGCTTCGAGGCCGGGGTGCGTGAACTTGGCGTGCCGCGCACGCCGCGGGTGATGCAGTCCAACGGCGGCGCAGTGACGCCGGCGGCCGTCAAGCGCCTGCCGGTCAACACCTTCTTCTCCGGTCCGGCTGGCGGGGTGATCGGCAGTGCCCGTCTCGGCAGCCGCATCGGCCTGCCCAACCTGATCACCTTCGACATGGGCGGGACCAGCACCGATGTCTGCCTCATCAAGGACGGCGAGCCGGCGAAGAAGAGCCAGCGCGAGATGGGTGGCTACCCGGTGCGCACGCGCACGCTCGATATCCACACCATCGGCGCCGGCGGCGGCAGCATCGCCTGGATCGATGCCGGCGGGCTGCTCAAGGTCGGCCCGCGCAGTGCCGGTGCCTATCCAGGCCCGGCCGCCTATGGCCGCGGTGGCACGGAGCCCACGGTCACCGATGCCAACGTGGTGCTCGGCCGCCTGAGCCCGGAGTCGCTGCTCGGTGGCCGCATGAAGATGCATCCGGACAAGGCGCGCGAAGCGGTCGAAGGTCTCGCGCACAAGCTGGGTGTCGACCCGGTGCAGGCCGCCGCGGGCGTGGTCGAGATCGTGAACGTGAACATGATGGGCGCAGTGCGCGTGATCTCGATCGAGCAGGGCGAGGATCCGCGCGACTTCGCGCTGGTCGCCTTCGGCGGGGCCGGGCCGCTGCATGCGGTGGAGGTCGCCATGGCGATGGGCATGCGCCACGTGCTGGTTCCGGCGCGGCCCGGGCTGCTGTCGGCCGAGGGACTGCTGCAGGCCGACCAGCGTGGCGACTTCAGCCTGACCCGACTGGTGGTGCTGGCGCCGGCGCAACTGCCGGCGATCGAGGCCGGTTTCGCCGAACTGCGCCGCCGCGGCGAGGCGTGGCTGGCCGAGGAGCGCGCCGACGCCGGCGCTTCGGTGTCCGAGTGGAGCGCCGACCTGCGCTATGTCGGCCAGAGCTTCGAACTGGTGTTGCCGTTGTCTGGCGGATCGCTCGATGAAGCTTCGGTGGCCGCGCTGGTCGAGGCCTTCCACCAGCGCCATCGCGAGTACTACGGCTACGACATCCGAGACCAGGCGGTCGAACTGGTGAACCTGCGGCTGGCGCTGACCGTGCCGCGGCCGCGGCCGTCGTTCTCGGCTGCGGCATCGGCCCCGGTCGGGACGCCAGGCAGCCGCGACGTCTGGTTCCCGGCTGGCGGTTATGTCCGTTCGCCGGTGTACGATCGCTCGCACCTCGTTCCCGGCATGGCGTTCAACGGTCCGGCGATCGTTGAACAGATGGATGCGACCACGGTGATCCCGCCGTCGGCGCGCTGCCGGATCGACGATGCCGGCAACCTGCATGTGATGCTTGGCGAGGTCCAGTGATGCGCAACGAACGCAAGCCCCTGGCGCCCGTGCAGGCGCCCGATCCGATCCGCGCCGAGGTGATGGCGCGCTACCTGCTCGCCGCCGCGGAGGAGATGGGTGCGACGCTGATGCGCACCTCCTTCTCGCCGAACATCAAGGAGCGCGCCGACTGTTCCACCGCGATCTTCGATGCGCAGGGCCAGGTGATCGCGCTCGCACAGCGGGTGCCGATCCACCTCGGCTCGATGGTCGGTGCGGTCGACGAGATTCTCTCGCGCTACGGGCGGGAGAACATCCTGCCGGGCGACATGTTCATGGCCAACGACCCGTACAACGGCGGCGGCTCGCACCTGCCCGACATCAACGTGATCTCGCCGGTTTTCATCGGTGGCGAGATCGTCGCCTTCGTCGCCAACATCGCTCACCACGCCGATGTCGGCGGCATGGTGCCCGGCAGCGAGGCTGCGGTCTGCAACTCGATCTTCCAGGAAGGCCTGCGCCTGCCACCGGTGCGCATCATGCGTGGCGGCGAGATCAACCGTGACGTGCTGGACATCGTGCTGCTCAACTCGCGCACGCCCGACGAGCGGCTCGGCGACCTGCGTGCGCAGTTCGCGGCGAACCTGGTGGGTACGCGCGCGGTAGAGACGCTGATCGCGCGCTACGGTCCGGAAGAGACCGCGCGCACGATCGCCGGCTACCTCGACTTCACCGAGCGCCGCTTTGCCGCAGCGATCGCGCGGCTGCCGGCGGGTACCTACCATGCCGAGGACTGCCTCGACGGCAATGCCGAGGGCGAGCGCGCGCTGATCCGCCTGGCGATGACGATCGAGGGTGGCCGGCTGCACTTCGATTTCGCCGGCTCTGCGAAGCAGCTCGAATCGGCGCGCAACATCCCCGAGCGCGCGCTGCTGGCAACGATCTACACGGTCGCCAAGAGCCTGCTCGATCCGGACGTGCCCGCCAATGCCGGGTACTACCGGACGATCACCACGGCAGCACCGAAGGGCAGCGTGGTCGGCCCGCAATCGCCGGCTGCGGTCGGCTGCCGATCGATCTCCTGCGGGGTGCTCGGCGACGTGGTGGCCAAGGCGCTGTCGCAGGCGCTGCCGGTGCGCGCGCTGGCGCCCAGCGGGCCGCACCACCTGATGGTGCTGGCCGGCAGCGACCCGCGCAACGGCACCTACTTCGTCAACTACGAGACGGTGGCAGGGGGCATGGGCGCGCGCTCGAACCGCGACGGCATGGATGCGGTGCGTGTGCACGCGTCGGGCGCGTCGAACCTGCCGGTGGAGGCGCTCGAGCATGCGTTTCCGTTCCGCGTCGATCGTTACGCGCTGTGGGAGGGCTCGGGGGGCGACGGCGAGTATCGTGGCGGCATGGGCGTGATCCGCGACTATCGGGTACTGGGCGACGATATCGTGGTCAGCCTGTCCTCGGAGCGGCAGCATGTCGAGGCTGGCGGGATGGAGGGCGGACGGCCCGGGTTGTGCGGGCGGTTCGTGTTCAACCCCGGCCGGGCGGACGAGCGCGTGCTGCCTTCTGCCGCAGCCGACGTTCGGCTACCCAGGGACAGCGTCCTGCGTGTCTGCACGCCGGGGGGAGGAGGCTTCGGCGATCCGGCCGCGCGTGCGCCCGTGGCGCGCGAGCGCGATGAGCGGGAAGACCGGTTGCCGAAGGAACGGGTGCAGTGAACTACGTCGATGTCATCACCGGCAAGCGCTACCCGTCCGACGTGCCGCGCTGGCAGTCCGACGAGGGTAACGGCGTCGACCTGGAAACGTGTCCAGGCATCACGCGCGACCGGATCGACCCGTCGCGCCGCTCGCTGTGGCGCTATGCCGCCGCGATGGCCGTGCCTTGCGAAGGTGCGGTGACGCTGGGCGAGGGCTGGACACCGCTGCTGCCCAGGTCATGGAAGGGCATCGACCTGCTGTGGAAGCTCGAGTACGTGATGCCGACCGGTTCGTTCAAGGACCGCGGCATGACCGCGATGGTGAGCTACCTGAAGCTGCATGGCATCACGGACGTGCTCGAGGATTCGTCCGGCAACGCCGGCGCGTCGCTCTCGACCTATGCCGCCGCAGCCGGGATGCGCTGCCGGATCATGGTGCCGGCGACGGCGTCCTATCCGAAGATCGCCCAGATGGCCGCGCACGGAGCCGACGTGGTGGCGGTGATCGGCACCCGGCAGGATGTAGCCGACGCCGCGCTGCGCGAAGCCTCGTCGATGTTCTATGCGAGCCACAACCGGCAGCCTTACTTCCTCGAGGGCACCAAGACGCTGGCCTACGAGCTCTGGGAGCAGCTCGGCTTCCGCCTGCCGGACAACGTGATCGTCCCGGTCGGCTACGGCGCCAACGTGCTCGGCTGCGAGCGTGGCTTTGCCGAACTGATGCGCGCGGGCGAGACCGATCGCATGCCGCGCATCTTCGGCGTGCAGGCGGCCAACGTGTCGCCGCTGGCGCAGGCATTCGACGAGGGCCTGGAAGACTACAAGGACATCGTGCCGGTACAGACGCTGGCTGAAGGCATCGCCTCGCAGCGCCCGACGCGCGGCCGCTCGATCCTGCGCGCCGTGCGCGAGTCGGGCGGGCGCATCCTGTCGGTCGGCGAGGACGAGATCGTCGAGGCCTTGCGCACGCTGGCCGGCATGGGGTTCTATGTCGAACCCACATGCGCCTCGGTCGGCGCGGCGCTCGGGCACCTGCTCGATGCCGGCGACATCCGGCCAGGCGAGACGACGGTGGCGGTGCTCACCGGCACCGGATTGAAGGCCTCGGAGATGATCGGAAGGGCGCTCGGACTGTCCGCGCGCACCCTTGACCCGCATGCAGCACCCCGCAAGTGACTTTTGTCGAGAAGGAGTGATTCCATGTACGGATGGAGAGGCAGGATCGGATTGCTGGTTCCGTCGATCAACACCACGATGGAGACCGAGTTCTGGCGTATCGCGCCGCCCGGCGTGTCGGTGCATACCGCGCGCATCGCGGGCGGCCGGGAGGGCACGCCCGAGGAACTGCGCAACATGGAGCAGGCCAGCAAGCATGCTGCGAGCGAGGTGGCGATGGTCGAGCCGGACGTGGTCGTCTATGGCTGCACCAGCGGCAGCTTCTTCGAAGGTCCCGAGTGGAACGACCGCATCTGCGAACAGCTGACCGAGATCACGAAGGCACCCACCGTCACCACGGCCGGCGCGATGGTCGCCTGCCTCGCCGACAACGGCGTGAAGAAGGTCGACGTGGTGACGCCCTATGTCGAACTGACCAACGAACGGTTGAAGCAGTTCGCCGCCGCCTATGGCATCACCACGAGCAAGCTCGGAACCTTCGACATGCTGGACATGTTCGACCATGCCAAGGTGCTGCCGGAGGAGATCTACCGCAAGGTGAAGGAGATGACCACTCCGGATTCGCAGGCGGTGTTCGTCGCCTGCACGCAACTGCGCGCCCTCGAAGTGCTCGAGATGCTCGAACGCGACCTGGGCAAGCCGGTCTACTCGGCCGTGCAGGCATCGGCCTGGCAGGCCTACCGCGCCATGGGCGTGAACCCGAAGATCGAAGACTGCGGCAGCCTGCTGCGCTCGCTCGCCTCTACCGAGGGCAAGCCGGTGAAGATGCCTCCGATTGCACGCAAGTCGGCTTGACGTCCATCCACCGGGCCGCGCCG
>CAIQON010000312.1 GCA_903873475.1 uncultured bacterium | reverse complement strand
CCGACGATCGCCTGGTCTGGGACGTGGGGCACCAGACCTATGCGCACAAGGTGCTGACCGGGCGGCGCGCAGGCATGGACCGTCTGCGCATGAGGGGCGGCATCGCCGGCTTCCCGCGCCGCGACGAGAGCGAGTACGACACCTTCGGCGTCGCGCACTCGTCGACGTCGATCAGTGCCGCGCTCGGCATGGCGGTGGCTGCGCGCCGCAAGAACGAGTCGCGTCGCGTGGTGGCGATCATCGGCGATGGCGCGATGTCCGCCGGCCTCGCCTTCGAGGCGCTGAACAACGCCGAGGCGGCCGACTGCGACCTGCTGGTGATCCTGAACGACAACGACATGTCGATCTCGCAGCCGGTCGGGGCCCTGCACAACTACCTGGCGCGGCTGATGTCGGGGCGGTTCTACACCGCGGCGCGCCGCGCCGGCGAGAAGGTGCTGTCGGCGGCGCCGGGCATGCTCGAGCTGGCCAAGCGCGCCGAGGAACACGTGAAGGGCATGCTGCTGCCGGGTACGCTGTTCGAGGAGTTCGGCTTCAACTATCTCGGTCCGGTCGATGGCCACGACGTCGACACGCTCACCACCACGCTGCACAACCTGCGCAACCTGCGCGGCCTTCAGTTCCTGCACGTGGTGACGCGCAAGGGCAAGGGATACGCGCCGGCCGAGGTCGACCCGATCCAGTACCACGGCGTGTCGAAGTTCGACCCCGGCGCCGGCATCGTCGCGAAGGCGGCTCCGGTACCGGCTCCGGTTCCGGGTTACACGCAGGTGTTCGGCGACTGGCTGTGCGACATGGCAGCCACTGATCCGCGGGTGGTCGGCATCACGCCGGCGATGCGCGAAGGCTCGGGCCTGGTGCGCTTCTCGCGCGAGTATCCCGACCGCTACTTCGACGTGGGGATCGCGGAGCAGCATGCGGTGACCTTCGGGGCCGGCCTGGCCTGCGACGGCATGAAGCCGGTGGTCGCGATCTACTCGACCTTCCTGCAGCGCGGCTACGACCAGCTGGTGCACGACGTGGCCATCCAGAACCTGCCGGTGGTGTTCGCGATCGACCGGGGTGGCCTGGTCGGGGCCGATGGCCCGACCCACCATGGTTCGTTCGACCTGTCGTTCCTGCGCTGCGTGCCGAACCTCACGTTGATGGTGCCTTCGGACGAGAACGAGACGCGGCAGATGCTCTATACCGCCTGGACGCTCGATACGCCGACCGCGGTGCGCTATCCGCGCGGCAACGGCCCCGGGGTTCCGGTCGAACGCGAACTGTCGGCGCTGCCGGTCGGCAAGGGCGAGGTACGGCGCCGCGGCAAGGAAGTGGCCTTCCTCGCCTTCGGCTCGATGGTGGCTCCCTGCCTGAAGGCGGCCGAGGTGCTCGACGCGACCGTGGCGAACATGCGCTTCGTGAAGCCGCTCGACCTCGATCTGGTGCGCGAACTCGCCGCCAGCCACCGCCTGCTGGTCACCGTGGAAGAGAACGTCGTGATGGGTGGCGCCGGCAGCGCGGTGCTCGAGGCCCTCGCTGCCATCGGCTGGTCGGGCCAGGCGATCCAGATCGGTCTGCCCGACAGCTTCGTCGAGCACGGAGACCCGGCCGGCCTCCTCAAGGAGTGCGGGTTGGACAGCGAGGGCATCATTGGGAAGGTCCGCGCACGGATGTAGCCTCGCGCACCTTGCGTCGATCCACCGCGACAAACGTACAGAACTGGCCCAGATGAACGACCACCTGCCGAAGATGCCCGGCCTCATTTCAGACCCGGATTCCGAAGTCGAGGGCGGCTACGAGAAGGTCGACCGCTACGATGCGGCGACCAATGTCGAGCTGGCCATGCGCTACGCCGACATGCTCGGCCTGATCGGCGAGGATCCGCAGCGCGAGGGGCTGCTCAAGACGCCCGAGCGCGCGGGCAAGGCGCTGCAGTTCCTGACCCACGGCTACGGGCTGGATGCCGCGAAGATCCTGCGCTCGGCGATGTTCAAGGAAGACTATCGCGAGATGCTGATCGTCAAGGACATCGAGCTCTACTCGCTGTGCGAGCACCACATGCTGCCGTTCTTCGGCAAGGCGCACATCGCCTACATCCCGAATGGCCATATCGTCGGGTTGTCGAAGCTGCCACGCGTGGTCGACGTGTTCGCCCGACGCCTGCAGGTGCAGGAGCGGCTGACCATGCAGATCCGCGACTCGATCCAGTCGACGCTCAATCCCGCGGGCGTCGCCGTGGTGATCGAGGCCACGCACATGTGCATGGTGATGCGTGG
>CAIQON010000311.1 GCA_903873475.1 uncultured bacterium | reverse complement strand
TCCCAGGTTCGCGACGATGCAGTCGAGCACCTCGCTCGTGCGTGGCACCGGCAGCAGGTCGGGCAGGTGGTTCGCCTGCCAGCCGTTCCACGCCAGGTGCCCGGACACGAGGGCGGGTTCGAAACGATCCACCAGCCGCGCCAGGCCGTCGAGAAGGCCCGCGTCCGGCAGCAAAGGCGCAGCCAGTGCCAGTGCGACCGAATGCAGCGACAGCGGATAGCGGCTGCGCATGCGCTCGAGCCAGGCCAGGCGCGGGCCGCCGTCCACAAGGTAGTTCTCGGGATGCACCTCGAACCAGAGTCCGGGGTCGGCACGTTCCAGCGCCTCGGCGTAATGCGCCGGCTTCAGGCCTAGGCCGGCGGTGAGCGTATCCATGTTCGATTCCGTTCGGGGTGGCGGGTGGGCCGCGCGCCGCGGCAGCGGACGCCAGGGGTCCGGCGACCGTTGCGCAGCGCGCGGGGCTTCCTGCGGCGCAGGTCAGATCGGCTTCAGCGAGCCCATCCCGGTCGGCGTCTTGATCGACGAGCAGGTACCCTTGGCCACATACTTCCAGGCGTTGCCCTGGTAGCTGACCTTCGACGTCCCTGCGCAGCTGGTGCCGGCGCCGGCGGCGCAGTCGTTCTGGCCGGCAAGCGAGATGCCGTAGCAGCGTTCCTTCTCGCCCTTGATCGAAGCGCCCTTGTCCTGGGCGATGGCGGCACCCGAGGCAAGCGAGGCAAGTGCGAGGATCACGGTGGCGAGTTTCTGGCGGTCATTCATGTGTGGACTCCATCGGTTCACGGTTTCGACCGGGGCGACATTGCCCGCGGTACGACGGTGTATTCGTCGCCGCGGGCCCGTCGGTTACAGTCGACGTCCGGATCCGGCCGAAAAAAGTTTCTTTTCGACCGGCCGTAACCGGGCGCCCGACACGACCGAATCAGCCTTGTATCGCCACAGCCCTTGACGCCGATCCAGCAAGCCCGCGCAGCACGATTGCAGGAACTGATGGCCGCGGCCCAGGGTGGCGACAGCGCGGCCTACGCTGCCTTCCTGCGCGAGCTGTCGCCGCTGCTGCGGGGCTTCTACCGGCGGCGCCTGTTCAACCTGTCTGACGACATCGAGGACCTCGTGCAGGAAACGCTGCTCGCCGTGCACAACAAGCGGCATACCTACGACCCGTCCCTGCCGGTGACTGCGTGGCTGCATGCGATCGCGCGCTACAAGCTGGTCGACCTGCTGCGTGCACGCTCGGCGCGCGAAGCCCTGCACGACCCGTTGGACGAGGGCCATGAAGAACTGTTCGCGGACCCTGCGCCTGACGCCGAGGAGGCGCGCCGCGACCTCGGCGTGCTGCTGCAGCAGCTGCCCGACAAGCAGCGCCTGCCGATCGAGTACGTGAAGCTGCAGGGCCTGTCGGTGCGCGAGGCGGCGCAGCGTACCGGCCTGTCCGAATCGGCAGTGAAGATCGGCGTGTTCCGGGGGCTGCGCGTGCTGGCCGAACGCATCCGGGGCGAGCGATGAACACCGACCAGCTGATCGCCGCACTGGCTTCCGGCGTCGAGCCGGTCGACCCGACGGCATTGCGCCGGCGGCTGGGCATCGCGGCGTTGCTGGGCATCGTCGCCGCCCTGCCGCTGATGCTGGCGCTGCTCGGCATCAACCCCGGGCTCGCGCAGGCGGCGCAGCTGCCGATGTTCTGGGTGAAGTTCGCCTTCGTCGCCGGGGTGGCGCTGGCCGGTGGCTGGATGGTGGCCGGGCTGTCGCGGCCGGGTGCAGCGCTGCAGCGGCCGGCGCTTGCGCTGGCCCTGCCGGTGCTGGCGATGGCAGTGCTGGCGCTGCTGGCACTGGTGCTGGCGCGGGCTGACCAGCGGCTGGTGCTGCTGCTCGGGTCGAGCTGGTCCGCCTGTCCGTGGCGGATCGTCGTGCTGGCGCTGCCGTCCTTCGCGCTGCTGTCGTGGGCGGTGAAGGGCCTTGCACCGACCCGGCTGCGGCTCGCGGGCGCGGGCGCGGGGCTGCTCGCCGGCGCGCTCGGGGCCCTGGTCTACCTGCTGCACTGCCCGGAGCTGGCACCGCCTTTCCTGCTGGTCTGGTACACGCTCGGCATGCTGCTGCCGGCAGCCGCTGGCGCGCTGGTCGGCCCGCGCCTGCTGCGCTGGTAGGACCCGGCTTTCCGACGCAGACGGTCCGGTCGGGTTTGATCGTGCGGGTGGCCTCTGCTACCGGTCGTCCACGGCATGTGCCGGGCTTCTGGAAGGGAGGTGATCCGATGTCTAGTCGATTGCTGCAGTTCCACCCTGTCGTGACCTCGGTCAAGGCAGTGGATGTCGCGCCAGCGTCTTGCGGC
>CAIQON010000310.1 GCA_903873475.1 uncultured bacterium | reverse complement strand
GTCCAGTTCAAGCTCGATCTGTCCGCCTTCCCGAACTGCCTGGCGCACATGGCGCGCATGCGCGAGCGGCCAAGCGTGCAGAAGGTCGAGGCCTACGAGAAGGAAGTGGCGGCGCAGTTCGCGAAGGCGGCCTGAGCGGCCGAGCGGCTCAGCGCGGCGGCTGCTCGCCGTCGCGCGGCTTCAGCCCGTAGGGCTCGACCAGCTTCCAGAGATGCGCCGGCACCATGTGCTGCAACCGGCGTGGCCGCTCGCGGCGCAGGTGCACCACCGATTCGAGCGCCTTCATCTCGACCCGGGTACGCGCGAACTCCAGCCCGCGCGGCCCGATGCGCGGCATCAGGAAGTTGACCAGCGGACGCAGCCAGCCGGGCATCCGGCGCAGCGGCAGCCCGCCGGCGGCGCGCTCTACGTTGGCCAGGAAACCCTTCACCGGCCCCTGCCGCTTGCCGGCCGAGCCGGGGTCCGCAGTGCGCACGTCGTCGCCGAGCAGGCCAAGCAGTTCCTCGCCGCGCTCGTTGCGCACCAGCAGCCACTGCTCGCCCTGCCCGCCCATGTAGCCGACGGTGATGTCGGCCAGCACGTTGGTGTAGTCGACGCAGGTGCGGCAGGTCAGCGGGAAGAAGTCCGGCGGCAGCTTCGAGATCGGCAGGTCGAGGAAGGGGATCAGCTTCGTGCGCCCGTCGGTGAAGCGCAGTTCGACCCGGTAGTCGGCGCGGAACTCGAGGTAGGTGATCGTCGACGGGTCGTCGGCCAGCAGGTCGAGGAAAGCGTGGAAGTTGGCCGTGGTCGTGTTGTCGGAGCACGGCGTGCCGATCACGTAGAGGCGCTCGAAACCCAGTTCCTTCTCGAGCGCACGCAGCGCATACACCTGGCAGGGGATGCCGATCACCGCGAGGCGCCGGTGGCCGGCCGCCAGCGCCGGCTCCAGCAGCGAGAGCAGCGGCGCATAACCCATGCGCATGCCACGGCAGGCCGCCATGTCGGCGGCCGAGGTGACCAGCACCGGCACTGGCCGCCAGCGGTCGTCCGGGTCGGGGGCCATGGTCAGCACTGCGTCGACCAGCCCGCGCGCGAGCAGCCGCTCGGCGATACCGGTGGTGATGCCGGTCCACTGTGCCCCGGGCGCGGGCTGCTTCATCGATGCGCGCAGCATGCGGCGGAACGGCCCGAAATGCAGTTCGTCGACCCGCACCGGATCGCGGCTGCGCCCGTGCACCTGCGCTTCGAGCGCGGGATAGTCGGGCCGGATGAACTGGCAGGCGCGGCCGCAGCGCTTCGGGTCGGACGAGCGCGAGATGCCGCAGTCGGTACAGAGGTCGCGTGCCGGTGCGGGCGACGGCACGGACGCAGCGGCCCGCGCTTCGGGTGAGGGCATCGACGGAGTAATCAAGGTGATCGGCATTCTACCCGCGGGCCGGCACTGCGCTAAGCTTCACGCACGGAGCGGCTTTCGAACGGCCCGACGCAACCACGCGATCGGCCGCAGGACGCTCCAGGCACGGAGGAGCAAGCATGTACGCAGGTTCCGGTCTGGTCACGGTCAGGATGCGGTCTCGTTCCTTGCCTCGCAGCGCAGGATGCGCCGCGGGCGTCGCTGCGCTTGCCGCGGCGCTATGGCCGATGGCAGCGCTGGCCGCCTATCCCGAAAAACCCGTGCGGATCGTTATCCCGTCGCCACCGGGCGGCGGCACCGATACCTCGACACGTATCCTGGGACCACGGATGTCCGACCTGCTGGGGCAGCCGTTCGTGCTCGAGAACCGCCCGGGCGCAAGCGGCAACATCGGCGCGGAAGTGGTCGCGCGAGCCACGCCCGACGGCTACACACTGTTGGCTGCGATCGCATCGCACACCAGCAATCCCGCGATGATGAAGACGTCGTATGACCTCGCGCGCGATTTCGCACCGGTCTCCATGACGGTGACGCTGCCGAACGTACTGGTCGCCAATCCGGCCCTGCCCGCTCGAAGCGTCAAGGAACTCGTCGCACTGGCCCGTACGCGGCCGGGCCAGCTTCAGTTCGCCACTGGCGGCATCGGTGCCAACCAGCACCTGTCGATGGAACTGTTCCTGCTCACGACAGGCACGAAGATGGTCCATGTTCCGTACAAGGGCGTGGGGCCGGCGCTGGGCGATGTGGTGGGCGGCCATGTGCCGCTCATGATGTCGAACATCCTGGTCGCGCTGCCGCAGATCCGCGCAGGTCGGGTGCGCGCCTATGGTGTGACCAGCGCCCGTCGGGTAAGCGGTGCACCCGATATCCCGACGATCGCGGAATCCGGTGTCCCGGGCTTCGATGCCGTACAGTGGTACGGCTTGCTCGCACCGGCGGGCACGCCCCGTGACGTCGTCGGCATCCTGCATGCCACCGTGGTCAAGGTCCTGCAGGAACCAGCGATCCGCGACCGCTTCCTGCGCGACGGTGCCGAACCGACACCCAGTAGCTCGCCCGAGGAATTCGCGGCGCTGATCAAGGCCGAGCTTGCGCGCTGGATGAAGGTAGTGAAGGAAGCCGGGATCCAGCCGTGACGCGCGCCACAGCCCGGCTCACTGCGCCGTGACGCCTCCGTCGAGCACGAGGGTCTGCCCGGTCACGTAAGCGGCCGCCGGCTGCGCCAGGTAAGCCACCGCAGCGGCGACCTCCTCCGGCAGGCCCAGGCGGCCGAGCGGGATCCGCCCCAGCGCAGACTCGAGGTAGCCCGGCTGCTTGAACGAACCTGCGCGGGCAGCAGTATCGATGCGCCCCGGCGCGACCGCATTGACGCGGATGCCCAGCGGCGCCCATTCGATCGCGAGCATTCGCGTCATCTGCAGGATGCCGGCCTTCGCGATGCCATACACCGTGCGGTCGGCCATGCCGACGAGCGCATGCGTGGAGGCAACACTGATGATGCAACCGGGCCGATGTTCGCGTGCCAGCCACGCGCCGAACTTCTGGGTCAGGAAGAAAGTGCCGGTGAGGTTGGTCGCCATCACCGCATCCCACGCCTCGGGCGTCACATCGAGCGCAGGCACCTTGAGCGGGACGCCTGCATTGTTCACCAGTACGTCCAGCCGTCCGAAAGCCCCGGCGGCACGCCCGATCGCCGACTCGAGATCGCCGACCTCGCGCAGGTCGAGCGCGATCGCGACTGCGCGTCGTCCGGTGGCGCGTATCGCCGCGCAGACCGGGTCCAGCCTGGAAGGCTGCATCGAAGACACTACAAGGTCGTGCCCGGTGCGGGCCAGTTCAACCGCGATAGCCGCACCGATGCCCTGGGCGGCACCTGTCACCAGGGCCACGGGCACGTCGTGCAGAGCCGCTTCCGGTCGATCGTCGCCTGCCACGACGCTACCAGCCCTGCAGTTCGTCGCCGAGCATGCCGATCTTCGACAGCGCCAGCGAAAGCGCCGCGCCCTGTGCCGCGGACAGCGGGGTCAGCGGCGGTCGGACATCGCCGCAATCGCGCTCCATTGCACGCGAGGCAGCCTTGAGACCGGCGATGCCACCCGGCTTGATGGCCATCCGCAGGGCAGCAACCGCGTTCTGCAGCGGGCGCGCTTCTTCGTAGCGCTCGGCAACGCACAGTTCATGCAAGCGCCGAACCGCCCTGGGCGCAATCCCGGCCAGCGCACAGAAAGAACCGGTGGCGCCGATCGCGTGTGCCGAGATCAGGTATTCGGAACCCGACAACAGCGCGAAGGACGGGCGCACGCGGCGCGCCAGCATCAGCAGTTCGATCATGTACTGCCAGTCGAGGCTGGAATCGACCAGCCCGATGAAATTCGGTGCACGCTCGATCAGATCGATCGCCGAAGCTGCGTTGAACTTCACCCCACCCATCTCGTCGGGGAAATTATGGACGAACATCGGCAGATCGACCGCGGCTGCGATCTGGGCGAAGTGTTCCACCAGCATCGCCTGCGGCGGCGTCCAGTAGTAGGGTACGTTGGCGACGATCGCCTTCGCTCCCGCGCGCTGCGCATGCAGCGCGAGCGCGGCAGCCATCGCCGTGCCCGACTCGCTGACGTGCGCGATCACCGGCACGCAGCCTCCAACCTTGTCGAGGACGAACTCGAGCACACGGTGTCGCTCGGCGGTCGGCAGGCTCACCGACTCGCCGGCATGCATCGGCACGGCGAGGGCGTCGGCACCGTTACGGAGGTGGAACTCGACGAGCCTTCCATAGCGCGGGTAATCGACCGTACCGTCAGGCGCGAAGGGCGTGAGAGGCGTATGGACGAGCCCAGGTGCGAACACCGGGGAGGCGACAGCAGGGGCAGAGGACATGGACATCACCAGCCGTGGGGTTCGGTGTCGAGGATGCCCAGTTCGCCAAGTTGCTCGGCGATGAAGGCGATCCGCTTGTCGCTCGCGGTGGGCAGCGGCGGACGGGTCGGGCCGACAGGCCGGCCCATGATCACCATGCCGCCCTTGAGCGAGGACGGATACTGGTCGCGGAACAGTTGCCACAACTGGGACAGCTTGTACTGGCAGTCGCGGGCTTCGTCCCAGCGGCCTTCCACGCATGAGGTGTAGAGGCGGGTGCACAGGTTCGGGCAGATGGCGCCGGCAGAGGAATAGGACCCCTTGCCGCCGAGCGGGATCGAGGGCAGGAGGAACTCGACCCCGGCCACGAGCGAGAAATCGGGACGTACAGCCAGCGCCGCACGGGAGATCTCGAGGAACTTCTCGGAGTCGAAACTGGCCTCCTTCATGGCAACCAGGTTCGGCAGTTTCTCGAGCAGGCTGGTGATCAGTTCACCGGTGAACTCGACGCCGTCGAGGTAGGACGGTGAGTTGTAGGCGATGATCGGCAGGTCGACCTCGCGTCCCAGCCGCATGAACCAGTCGTGGATGGCCTGCGGCGACGGGTTCCAGAAGTACGGGGTGATCGCGATGATCGCGTCTGCCCCGATCGCCTGCGCATGCCTGGCAAGATCGATCGAATCCTCGACCGCCAGGGCGCTGACGTGGATCGACACGGGAACCCGCCCGGCTACCGTCTTTACCGCGACCTCGGCGAAGCGCTTGCGCTCGGCAATGGTGAGGTTCAGCGATTCACCCTTGTGGTGCGGCCAGGAGATGGCGGTGGCGCCAGTGCGGACATGGAAATCGAGCAGGCGCTCGAACGTCTCTAGATCGGGACTGAAGTCTGCCTTCAGCGGCGTGACCGGACTCTGCATCACGCCCTTGAGAATGAGGGGCACGGGGTCCTCTCCTGATATCGGTCGAAAGTCTGTTGTTCTGGTTGGCCCGACTCTACTCGACCAGGCATCGCCCTGCCAGCGCCCCCATCAACGATCCAGCTCCGGGTAATGCCGGAAGATGCCGCCCTGGTTGAACGGGATGCGCCGCTTCGACTTCAGGTAGCGCGCGACCCTGGGCAGCTTCGCGACACGCGCGTGCAGCGCCACCAGGTGGGGATGCTCGGGCTCCAGGCGCGACATCGCCATGGGGAAGGCGTAGCGCAGGCCCGCGATCAGCTGGAACACCGACAGGTCGACATAGGACAGTTCGCCGCCGACCAGCCACGACGGCTGCTTCGGATTGCGCTCGAGCACGGCTTCGAAATAGCCGAGGAACTTCGGCAGGCGCAGCTCGACGAAGGCCTTCGCCCGCTTGCGCGCCGCCGGCTTCTGCTCTTCGTAATAGAGGTGCTTGGCGATCGGATGATGGGTATCGTGCGCTTCGACGACGAAGTCGGCGACCACCAGTTGCAGCTGGTTTGCCCAGCGGCGCGAAGCCGCATCCCTGGGCACCAGCCCGAGCCGCGGGCCGAGGAAGGCGAGGATGTTGGCCGTCTGCGAGATCCACTCGCCGTCGACCTCGAGGATCGGCGGCGCGAACGGTGCGCGCGGGTCGGTGCCCTGCAGGATGGCCAGCACCGCCGCGCGGCCGCCACCCTTCTTCTCGGATTGGCGCACGACGTCGACGTATTCCGCGCCGGCGGCTTCGAGCGCGAGGCGGATGAACTCGCCGCGGCCCTGGATGTGCGACCAGTAGTAGAGGTTGTACATGCGTGCTCCCTGCCGGGGGTTGGTTGGCTGCGCCAGTGTAGCGCTAGACTCGCGGCTCATAACTGCCAGGGACGGCCGCGATGACCGATGACAGCATTGCCGGGCTCACCGAACGCCTGCGCCACTTCGCGGCCGAGCGCGACTGGGAACAGTTCCACTCGCCGAAGAACCTCGCCATCGGCGTAGCCGCCGAGGCCGGCGAACTGGCGGCCGAGTTCCAGTGGATCGAAGGCGCGGACAGCTACACGCCGGAGGCCGCCCACCTCGAGCGCATCCGGCATGAATCGGCCGACGTGCTGCTCTACCTGGTGCGCCTCGCCGACCGTCTGCAGTTCGACCTGCTCGCGGCCGCGAACGAGAAGATCGGCCTGAACGCGGTGAAGTACCCGGTCGAGCAGTTCAGGGGTTCGTCGCGGAAGTATTCCGAGGACTGACGCCGGCCCGCGCCGCGCGCCGGATCAACAGGAAGGCCGCCACGATCAGCAGCAGCGCCGGCCCCGTCACGAGCGGCAGCCGCTCGCCGAACAGGCCCACGCCGACTGCCACGCCGGTGAGCATCATCACGTAGCCCATGAAGCTGAAGGTGACCGAATCGGCGCGGCGGATCAGCTCGAAATACATGCCGTAGCCGACCACCATCGCCAGCGCCTGTGCACAGAGCCAGCCGAGCGCATCGGCGCGCACCTCGAAGCCGAGACCGCCTGCCGCTGCACCGACCAGCACCAGCATCGCAGATGACGCACCGAGGCTGGCTGCAGCGAGCCACTCGGCCGGCGTGCCGGCCGGGGTATGGCGCGCGCGATAGACGTTGCCGCCACCGATGAAGAGCGGGATCAGCGGCACCAGCAGCACTGCGGCCGACGCGGCGTCCATCGATTCGCCGCGCCCGAGCACCAGCAGCGCCGCACCCGAGAAACCGATCGCCACGGCAGCCAGGCGCAGCGCACTGAACCGCTCGTGGCGCAGCAGCAGGCTGATCGCCAGAGTGGTCACCGGGGTCAGCGTGAACGCGAGCGAGGCGACGCCCGCGCCCGCCTGCGCCGAGACCCAGAACGTCGCGGTCATCGGCGCGGCATGGCCGAGGAAGCCGGAGATCGACGCATAACGCAGCAGCGGCAGCGAGGGCCTGAGCCGCCCGTGGCGCCGGGTGGCCAGGCCGGCGAGCACGAGGGCGGCCAGTGCAGTGGGCCACAGCGCGTAGGCAAGCGCCGGCACGCCCGCCGCCGAGGCGGCCTTCGCGATCGGGATGCTCAGGCCGAGCACCACGCCGGTGCCGATCAGCACCGGCCATACACCCACCCGGGTACGGTCTACCGCAACACCTGGTCGATCCACCCCGCCGACTCGAACAGTTCGGCATCGCGGTCGGGGAAGCCGATCGCCTGCACGCCCAGCGGCAGCCCCTGTACCGTCAGCAGCGGCAGGCTCAGTGCCGGCGCGCCGAGGTAGGACGCAGGGATGTTGAACACGGTGTCGCCAGTGGCGTCGATGCCCATCGGGGCCGCGCCGGGCGCCGACAGGGTCAGCAGCAGGTCGCACTCGCCCAGCAGCATCGCATGCGCGGCCCGCGCCGCCGCCCGCGTCGCCAGCAGCTTGCGGTAGTCGGCCTGGGTCATCTTCTCGGCCTCGACCAGCCGCTCGCGCAGGAAGTCGCTGAGCTTCGACGGATCGCGGTCGCGGTAGGTGTTCAGGGGCCACACCGACTCGTAGTTGACCAGGGCATGCGATACCCGCCCGGCATCCTCGAGCGCGACCTCGAGCAGCGCAACCCGGGCGTCGTCGGCACGCCGGTGCACGCGCACGCCCTGCGCGGCCAGGCGCGCGACGGCCGCCTCGAAGGCAGCCTTCGCATCGGTATCGGCAACCTTCCAGCCGGCGGTCTCGATCACCACGATGCGCGCCGGGCGCACCGGCGCGGGCGTCTCCGACGGGCCATACAGCCCGGGATAGCCGGGATCGCCACCGGCGCGATCGGAGATCTCGCGCGCGACGATCCAGGCGTCCTGCAACGTGGCGGCGATCGGGCCGTGCACCGACTGCGACAGGCCGTCGTGCGAACCGCCGCGGTTGATCGCGCCGAAGGTCGGCTTGAACGCATACGCCCCGCAGAAGCTGGCCGGGCGCAGCATCGAGCCGATCACCTGCGTGCCCAGGCCGACCGCGATCATGCCGCAGCCGACGGCCGCGGCCGAGCCGCTGCTCGAACCGCCGGGCGTACGCGACGGATCCCAGGGGTTGCGGGTGCCGCGCGGCACCCGTGCGGCGAACTCGGTGGTGACCGTCTTGCCCAGGATGATCGCTCCGGCCTGGCGCAGGGCGACCACGCTCGCTGCGTCACGGTGCGACTGGTAGCCCTCGAACACCGGCGAGCCGCACTGGGTCGGCATGTCCGCGGTCTCGATCAGGTCCTTGATGCCCACCGGCATGCCGTCGATCCGCGACAGCGGCCGGCCCTCGCGCCAGCGCGCGGTGGAGGCGGCCGCCGCGGCCCTTGCCCGCTCGATCTCGACATGGACGAACGCGCCGACGGTGGGCTCGAACGTATCCACATTGGCGAGGCAGCGCTCGAGGAAGGCGGTCGGGGTATCCCTGCCAGACGCGAAATCGGCAAGGTGGCTGGTGTACGGGATGGGCTTCGGCGTCGGCAGAGGCATCGTGACGTCTCCATGGAACGGCAGGTAACGGCGGGCAGCGACGAACCGCCCCTCGGCAAGCGCGCGAGTTTATCGCTGTTGCCGCGATCGGCCACGAGCCCGGCCTCGGGGCATGAACGAAGCCGGCCGCCCGATGCCTGCGTGCCGGCTCGGACCGAGGGTCAGGCCTCGATCTTCACGCCTTTCCAGAAGGCGATGAAGCCTGCGATCTGCCGCGCCGCGTCCTTCGGCTCCGGGTAGTACCACGCGGCATCCTTGTTCACCGCATCGCCGACGACGATGTCATGGTAGCTGGCGACACCCTTCCAGCCGCAGGTGGTGTGGGTCGCGCTGTCGCGCAGCAGCGTGTGATCGACCGAAGCCGCGGGGAAATAATGGTTGCCTTCGACGACTTCGGTGCGGTCGCTCTGCGCGATGACAGCGCCTTGCCAGATGGCTTTGGGCATGGGGAAACACTCCGGTATCTGGATGGATGGGTACTTACCGGAGCATAGCCCCGGTTGCGGCTCCGGCTGCGCAGGCTCCACGATGTCGGGAGCTGCCGGCGTCCTCGCTGTCGTGGTCCACGCCGGGCCGGATCGT
>CAIQON010000309.1 GCA_903873475.1 uncultured bacterium | reverse complement strand
GTGCGCGTGATAATTCCCCATGCTGCAGCCGGTTCGGTCGACGCGGTCGGTCGGCTGATGCTGAACCGCATGGCGGGACCGATGAGCGCCAACTTCGTGGTTGAGAACAGGCCGGGCGCGGCGGGGTCGATCGGCGCCGAAGTGGTGGCGCGCGCCGCTCCGGACGGCTACACGCTGATGGTGCACTCGGCCACGCACGTCGCGAACGTGGTCACCTACAAGGCGCTGCCGTACGACCCGTTCACCGACTTCACGCCGATCGCGCAGCTGTCCACCCAGCCCGCGATCCTGGTCGTACATCCGTCGCTGCCGGTGCGCAACGTCAAGGAGTTCCTGGCGCTGGCGCGCGCGCGCCCAGCCCAGATCACCTACGCGTCGTCGGGGCAGGGCAGTTCCAACCACCTGTCGATGGAGCGACTTCTCGGCCAGGCAAAGATCAAGCTCACCCACGTGCCGTTCCGTGGCGGGCCGCCGTCGATCGCCTCGCTGCTCTCGGGGGAGACGCAGGCGGTGATGGCCACCATTTCCAACGTGGTCGGCATGGTGCAGCAGGGCAAGCTGCGAGCGCTGGGCGTGACGACCCCGGCGCGCATCCGCGCGCTGCCGGACGTACCGACGATCGCTGAATCGGTACCGGGCTTTGAGTGGACGCCGTACATCGCGATGTTCGGGCCGGCGAAGCTGCCGCGCGAGCTTGTCGACCGGATCTCCGGCGAGGCCGGCCGGTCGCTGAAGGATGCGGAGCTCGTGAAGATGCTCGAGCAGCAGGGCGCCGAGCCGCAGTTTACGGGGCCCGAGAAACTGGCGCGCCGCATGAAGTCCGACCTCGCCATGTACACGGGGCTCATCCGCGGCCTTGGCATCAAGCCGGACTGAGGCCGGGCGCGGGCCACGAACTCGGCACCAGTGACTTGGTGCGGGCCTGCCTCGCGGCATGAGCTAGCGACGCGTTGAGCGCGTCGGCGTGACGCCGCGGCGGCAGGGGCGTTTGAAAGTACTATTCGCGGCAGGCAGCATCCGAGGCATGCGCGAACGCCGCCGTTTTTAGGTTGCAACGTTCTCGCTGCCTGCAGGCAGGCCTTCCGTGCGCACATGCAGCCACGCAGGCCACCTACCTCGCAATCGATCCCGAGCGTCCGGATCGCACAGTCGAGGTCGGCGGTGCGCGCATGAACAAGGCCGCTGTCACGATGGCGCCTGGGGAGCTCATCACGCGCCGCGAGCGGCGGCGCGTGGGCGAGTTCACGGGAAAGCTCGAGTGGAACGAGTCGTTGGACGGCAGGAATGAAACACAGCCACGCTTGACCGCTGGAGGCGTGGGGCGTAGCGTTCGTAACGTCCAGGGGTAGGCGGGTCATGCTGAATCTTGGGCAACACACTGCGCCGAAATGCTCGCAAGGAGGGGTACTATGGTTCGTCTCGCCGATCTCCCCGAGTGGGAACGTGCGCACATGCTCGGGAAGATCCCCGCGTTGCCGGCGATCGGGCTCGCACCGTGGGTTGCCGGCGGTCCGCTGGCACGGCGCCGCGTCGCGCTGGTCACCTCGGCAGGCGTGCACCGGCGCGGCGACCGGCCGTTCGGCCATGGCGCCGCCCGCAACGACTATCGAGTTATCCCGCGCGGCACGCCGCCGGCCGACATCGTGATGAGCCAGCTGTCGGTCAACTTCGACCGTACCGGCTTCCAGCAGGATGTCGACGTGGTGTTCCCGCTGCAGCGACTGGAGGAACTGGCAACCGAGGGCGTGATCGGATCGGTGGCCACGTTCCACTACGCGTTCATGGGCGCCAGTTCACCGGTCACCCGCATGGAGGCGCGCGCGCGTGAGGTGGCGGGTCTGCTCGCCCAGGATGCCGTCGACGCGGTTCTGCTAACGCCGGTCTGACCCAACTGCACGTGCGCCGTGAGCGCACTGGCGCTGTACTTGGAAGACGAGGGCATCCCGACGGTCGCACTCAGCCTCGTGCGCGAGCACACGGCGGCGATGCGGCCGCCCCGCGCGTTGTGGGTGCCGTTCATGCTGGGCCGGCCGCTCGGCGCGCCGGGCGACGCTGCGTTCCAGCGCCGCGTCCTGCTCGCGGCGCTGCGCCTGTTCGAGCGGGAGGCGGGACCGGTGCTTGAGGACTTCCCCGACGAGGCCCCGCCGGACGCCGGGCTGGTCGGCGACGCGGGCGATCCGTCGCTGGTGTGCCCGGTGTCGTTCGCAGGCCCGGAAGACGCACCACTGCGCGAGCGGGTGGCGGACGAGATATCCCAGCTGGCGACGTGGCACGAACTCGCGGTGGCTCGCCGCGGCCGGACCACCCTGGGCGTCGCCGGGGCCGAGCCGGCGGAACTGGCAGCCTTTCTTGCAACTTGGGCCGAGGGCGAGCCGGCGGCCGCCTGGCGGGACGACGTGCCGCCAGGAGACGCACTGCGGCTCGCGTGCGAGGAACTCAAGGCGTACTACCTCGAGGCCAACTCCGCACAGCCAGGGCTCCGCACGCCGGGCGAGGCGCTACATTGGTTCTTCAACGCAACGTGCGCCGGCGAACTATTCCGCGCGGTCGAGCGGGTGGCGAGCCAGCACGAGGACGCAGACATCCGTTACTTCGCCGAGCGCAACCTTGTTCCGCGCGCGGCGAGCGAAGGGGCGGCATGAAGCGCCTCGTACCGCCACGACGGGTGGCTGCGCTCGCGGTCGCTGGGCAACTGCTGGCCGCAGCCGCGGGTGGTGCCGCGGCGCAGGAGTGGCCGGCCCGCCAGGTGCGCATCGTCGTCCCAAGCCCGCCGGCGGGTGGCACGGATCTCGTCGCGCGCATCGTGGCAACCGGCCTCGGCGAGGCGTGGGCTCGCCCGCTGCTGGTCGACAACCGACCCGGCGCGAACGGCAGCATCGGAACCGAACTCGTCGCCAAGTCGCCCCCAGACGGATACACGTTGGTGATGGGCCACACCGGTACCCATGCCATCGCCGCCAGTTTGCAGAAGAACCTGCGCTATGACCCAGCGCGGGACTTCGCTCCGGTGGTGCTCGTCGGCAAGTCCGCGAACGTCCTGGTGGCGAACCCGTCGGTGCCGGCGCGCACCGTCAAGGATCTGGTGGTGCTCGCACGGCGCAACCCGGGCAAGGTAGCGTATGCCTCCGGTGGGGTGGGCTTCTCGCAGCATCTTGCCGGCGTGCTGTTCGGCCTGATGACCGGCACTCAACTGCTCCACGTGCCGTACAAGGGCGGCACGCCAGCGTTGTCGGACGTGATTGCCGGGCATGTTGAACTGATGTTCCCCAACGTGCTTGCCGCGCTGCCCCACATACGCAGCGGTCGGTTGCGAGCCCTGGGCGTCACCAGCGCAAGCCGTACCGCGGTGCTACCGGACGTCTCGTCGATCGCCGAGAGCGGGCTGCCCGGCTACGAGGCGGTGGTGTGGTTCGGGCTGTTCGCACCTCGTGGTACTCCCGCGCAGGCCGTCGAGCGCGTCAACGCCGATGTCATCCGTCTACTCCGGCAACCTGCGGTGGTGGCGCAGGTGACCGCAATGGGTGGAGACCCGGGCATGCTGGATACTGCGGGGTTCGCCGCGTTCGTCGCGACAGAGGTAAAAAAATGGGCGGAAGTGGTGAAGGTTTCCGGCGCGACGGCAGAGTAGTCATGAGCCACGATCCGGCGGCACAGGCGAGGCGGAGGGCGGTGACGCGCGCGCTGGCACTGGGTGGCATGGCTGCCGTGGCCGGTGCAACTGCCGTGCCGAGCCGGCTGCTCGCAGCCAGATCGGCCTGGCCATCCACTGGCAACATCGAACTGGTGGTCCCGTCGGGTCCGGCCAGTGGCCTGGACACCGCGATGCGAACGGTCAAGCGGATCTCCGATGCCAAACGCCTGTTCAACGTGCCGACCATCGTGGTCAATCGGCCCGGGGCCGGCGGGACGCTGGCCTATCAGTACCTGAATCAGCGCCCGGGCGATGGCCGGCTGCTTGCGCTGGCCTCACCCAGCCTCGTGACCAATCGACTGATGGGAACCGGCGAGTTGGACCATCGCGACGTGACACCGGTGTGCACGCTGTTCTCCGAGAACATCGTGTTCATGGTGCGCATGGACAGCAACCTCCTGGACGGGCGCGCGCTCGTCGGTGCATTGCGCAAGCGACCGGATGCGGTCTCGTTCGGCGTCGCGACCGCGCTCGGCGGCGCCAATCACATTGCTGCCGCATCGGTCCTGAAGGCCGTTGGCCTCGACGCCCGCGCCGGGCTGTACGTGCCCTACAAATCGGGCGGCGACGCCCTCGTCGCGTTGCTTGGCGGCGAGGTCGGGGTGGTGCCGGTAGCCGCACCAGTCGCGGTACCACAGGCTCGGGCAGGCAAGGTCCGCGTACTGGCCACCGCGTCAGGACAACGGCTGGGTGGCGACCTGGCCGGCGTGCCGACGTGGCGCGAACTGGGCGTGGATATGGCCTACACCTCGTGGCGCGCAATCGTGGCCCCTCGGAGCACGAGCGAGGCGGACGTGCGTGCAGCGGCCGCGGCGTTCGCGTCGCTGGCCGCCTCCCCGGAATGGCGATCGGAGCTCGACCGCCAACTCTGGATCGACGAGTACGGTGGGCCGGAGCACACGCGCCGCTTCCTGCAGGCGGAGTACGACGAGCACCGGGCGCTGCTCGCGCAACTCGGATTGGTCAGGTAGGTGTCTGGGGTGCTGCTGCCCCTGCGCCACGCGTACCAGTTCG
>CAIQON010000308.1 GCA_903873475.1 uncultured bacterium | reverse complement strand
TTCGCGACCGACGCTGCCACGCTCCCTCCGAGGCGGGCGAGTCCGCTGGCGGTCGCGCGTGCAGTGCTCGGCAGCTTCCTCGGCATCCGCAAGGCGCGCGACCTGGAAACCGACGCCAGTTCGATCACCCCGGCGCAGGCGATCGTCGGCGGCCTGATCGGCGCCGTCGTCCTTATCGCGTCGCTGCTCGGCCTGGTGCTCTTCGTCACCCGCGGCTGAGGTACAGCTGAGGGGCAGCTGAGGGGCAGCTGAGGGGCGCCGGCCTGCGCAGGCCGGCGCCGGTCAGGCGCGCAGGATGCCGCGCTCCCGCTCCCCCGGCTTCGGGTAAGGGTGCATCAGGCTGAGGGCGATGCTGCAGTTCGCGTCCTGCACGATACGCACATGTTCGCGCCGGAGTTCGCGCGCATGCCTCAGGCCGCATGAATGCGCGATCATGTCGATCTCCTTGGCCATGTTGCGCGCATAGTGGGCCACGCGGAGGTATTTTTCCTCGACCACCAGACCGCGCTGCAGGCGCCGGTTGTGGGTAGCCACGCCACTCGGGCAGGTATTCGTGTGGCAACGCAAGGCCTGGATGCAGCCCAGCGCGAACATGAAGCCGCGCGCGGTATTCACGAAGTCGGCGCCGGCGCACAGTGCCCAGGCCGCCTTGGCCGAGGTCACCAGCTTGCCCGAGGCGACCACCCGCACGCGGTCGCGCAGCCCGGCCTCGATCAACGCATCGACCACCCGGGGAAGGGCTTCGGTGATCGGCAGGGCCATGTGGTCGGCGAGCACCTGGGGCGCCGCACCGCTGCCGCCTTCGCCGCCGTCGATCACCAGGAAGTCCGGTGCCGCGTCCAGTCCCCGTCTGAGGACGGCCTCGCACAGTTCGTTGATGAACGACCAGCCGCCCACGGCCGTCTTCACCCCGCACGGCCGACCGGTCAGGTCGCGGATCATCATGACCTGGTCGAGCAGCTGGTCGATGTCAGCGATGTCGAGATGGCGGTTCGGGCTGATCGAGTCTTCGTGCGGCGGAATGCCGCGGATGCGCGCGATCTCCTCGGTCACCTTCATCGCAGGCAGCACCCCGCCCTTGCCCGGCTTGGCACCTTGCGACAGCTTGATCTCGAATGCAGCCACCGTGTGGCCGAGTTCCCTCAACCGGTTGCGGTCGAGGCTGCCATCGAGGCTGCGTACGCCGTACTTGGCGGTGCCGATCTGCATGATCACGTCGCAGCCGCCCTCGAGGTGGTAGGGCGACAGGCCGCCCTCCCCGGTGTCCATCCAGCAGCCCGCCTCTTTCGCGCCCATCGACAGCGCTCGCACCGCGGGTGCCGAGATCGCCCCGAAACTCATGCCGCTGACGTTGACCACCGACCGCCCGGCCAGCGGATAGCGGCAGTGGCCCTCTCCGATGAGCAGCGGCGGTGTAGGCAGCTGGTCGGCTTCGAGCACCGGGAATGGTGCATTGACGAACAGGATGGACCCCGGCTGGCGCAGGTCATAGGTTGAACCGAAGCCGATGATGCCGCCCTCGTCCTTGGCCAGACGGTAGACCCAGCCGCGCGTGGCGCGGTTGAACGGCATCTCGTCACGGTCCCCTGCGAAGAAGTACTGCCGGAAGTACTCGCCGAGGTTCTCGAAGAAGTAGCGCAGGTGCCCGATCACCGGATAGTTGCGCAGGATCGTGTGCCGCTGCTGGGTGATGTCGCGCAGCAGCACGAACACCAGCGCGACCAGGACGGCGAACCCGGCGATGGTGCCCAGCCCCCATGACACGACATGCGTGATGTCCGACATCGAGGATCCCCCCTGCGTGCAGTATCGTCTGCCGTTATCGGCGCGGCCGGTGCACGCTGAAGTCGTCCGCTGCCCGATGATAAGTGCAATTGGCTAGAATCCTCGTGTTGCAGCGCCCGGACACCACGCCAGAGAACGCATGAGCCTCCCGCCAGAACTGATTGCCCGCCACGCCGAACAAGATGCCCGTCGGGCACTGGACGAGGATGTCGGCAGCGGTGACCTGACCGCAGCGCTGATCGCAGAAGAGACGCGGTTGCTCGCCCGGGTCGTCGCACGCGAGGCGGCCGTGCTGTGCGGGCGGCCGTGGTTCGATGCAGTGTTCAGGCTGGTCGACCCGTCGGCCACGGTCGACTGGATGGTCGCCGAGGGCGAGCGGGTGGCGCCCGGGCAGGCACTTTGCCGAATCGGCGGAGCGGCACGCTCGCTGCTCACCGCCGAGCGCGCCGCCCTGAATTTCCTGCAGTTGCTGTCGGGCGTCGCCACGCGTACCCGCGAGTACGTCGACGCGATCGCGGGCGCCCCGGCACGCATCCTCGATACGCGCAAGACGCTGCCCGGCCTGCGCTTCGCGCAGAAGTACGCGGTGGTCACCGGCGGCGGTGCCAACCACCGGATGGGCCAGATC
>CAIQON010000307.1 GCA_903873475.1 uncultured bacterium | reverse complement strand
CGTGCGGCACCTCCTCGGCCAGGCTCAGCTCGAATTCGAACACCGACTCCACCGCAGTCACGCCCTTCTCGTCGCGCGGGTCGGTCACCACCGGCCCGCCGCCCTGCGCTCCGAGTACCGCACTCGGCAGCTCGCGAATGGCCGCCGGCGTAGCCCGCGCCAGCGTGGCGGGCCAGCGCCGCGACGTATCCTGGGGAAACCGGACCTCGACCTCGCGCGCATCCAGGCGGACCCGGTCGACCTCGGCCTGCGTCACCACCAGCCGCACCAGCGTCGACGCATCCACGCGCAGGTAGCCGACCACCTCGCCCTGCTTCAGGTAGCGCCCCGGCAGATCGTCCGGACGGTCGAGCAGCAGTCGTCCCGCCATGCCGGCGCGCAGCGTGAGTCGGCTCGCTTCGTTCTCCAGCCTGGCCAGCGCCGCCTGCTCGCGGCCGACCTGCTGGCCGATCTGCTGCGCCTTCGCCTGCGAGGTACCCCACGCGGCGTCGTACTGCGCCTGCAGTTCCTCGAGCTTCGCGCGCTGCACCGCCACCCGTGCGGCAAGTTCCGGCGCCACCATCTCAAGCACCGGATCGCCTTCGGCGAGCAGCGTGTCGGGGCGGGCGCGCAGTTCGCGGATGAACCCGTTGCTCTGCGCGCGCACGATCGCGCGCTCGGGCACCCACAGCACGCCCGTGGACAGGGTGTGATAGGGCAACGGCAGCACGAACAGCAGCAGCGCGACCAGGGCCGCACCCGTCGCGAGCACCGCCCGGATGCGTGGCCCGCGGTCCGCGAACTGCGGCGCGCTGACCAGCGCCTTCACGCCCTTCACGACCGGCCAGACCACTGCCTGCACGAACGCCCAGAGCGCGATCAGCACGCCCAGCACGAAGAACTGCCCGGCAACGAAGAAGGCGATGGTGAACGCGATGAACAGGCGGTAGGCGTAGGACAGCGGCGCGTAGCCGAGAAACCAGCGCCGCTCTCCTGGCGTGGCCTGCGGCGGCTCGGTACGCCGGACGCCGAACACATAGCGCTCGGTGAGGTATTGCCAGAGCCGGTTGGCGCGCTGGGCGAGCCCGGGCACCTCGATCAGATCGGACAGGATGAAGTAGCCATCGAAGCGCAGCAGCGGATTGGCATTGAAGACCAGGGTGGTCAGGCCGGCGAGCACCGCGACATCGAAGGCGATGCCGCGCACGACACCCGGCTCGAGCAGCAGCCACAGGTAGAAGGCGATGGCGGCGATGAACAGCTCGGTGAGCATGCCGGCTGCGCCCACCAGCGCCCGCTGCCACTTGTTCGCCAGTGCGACGCTGCCCGAAGCGTCGACATAGGGCACCGGATAGAGCACGAGCAGCATCACGCCAGTCTCGCGCACCTCGACCCCTAAGGCCTTGCAGGCGAGTCCGTGCCCGAGCTCGTGCAGCAGCTTGACCAGCGGAAACAGCAGGGCGAGCGTGACCAGGTTTCCGGCAGCGAGCAGCTGGTCGGTCGAGGTCGCAGTCAACCCGTTCCACTGCGAAGGCAGGAGCGCGATCGCGGGGATCACCACCGCGAGCCAGAGCGCGACGATCGTTCGTCCGCGACGGCCGCAGGCGAGCCAGATCCGATCGAGCAGCGCATCGGGGTCGAACACCGGGATGCGCAGCGCGATCGGATTGCCCACGCGCTGGAACCAGCGCCGACGCATCTGCCGCCCCCGTCGCTCGAGCAGCTCGGCCACGTCCGGCGTGATGTCCACTTCGACCAGGTCCGCGGTGTGCAGCGTACCCAGCAGCCGGATCAGGTCAGGCTGCGTCGGTGTCTCATCGGTCACGCCTTCCGCGGTGAGCAGCGTCCAGATCTCCTCGAGCGTCCGGTTGCCATCCATCAGCTGCAGCACCCGCCACGCCTGCAGGTTGAAGCGATGATGCCGCCCGCCGACGCGCTCCTCGACCACGTACCAGACCTGGCCTCGGTACTCGTGCCGGTGCAGCCGGGCGTGCGCCCGCAGTCGCGGACGGAGCCCCGCGATCCGGTACCACGCTTCAGCCTGGAGGGGTCGGCTCATCGGCGAAGCTTCAGGGCAGGATCTTCCACCACGCGAGCCGCCACCAGTCGACGAGGCGACGGGTCCAGATCCACAGCGGACTCGCACTGCCGATCCGGACCTTTCCCACCCCCTCCATGTTCGGCGTGAGGCTTGGGGTTCCCGCGTCGAGTTCCGCCTCGACCCGGAAGTGGTTGCTGCCGTCCTGGGCCACCGACACCGGCGTGAGCTTGCGCACCGTGAACGGCCAGCGCTGCCCGGGCAGGCTCGCCAGCAGCAGCACGCCGCGCGCGCCGATCTGCACGTAGCCGATATCCCGCTCATCCACTTTCAGGATCACCCGCCACTCGTCGAGCGGCGCGAGCTCGAACAGCACCTTTCCCTGCTCGACCGGAGAGCCCAGCTGCTGCGACAGGTCACCGCGCACCACGATGCCATCGAAGGGTGCCGTCACGCTCACCCGCTCGAGACGGGAGAGCGCGAGATCGAGTTGCGCCCTCGCCTGGTTGGCCTGCGCCGCCGCCAGTCGCTGGTCCGCGGCATTGCCCGCCGCCATGGCCTCGCGTTCCTTGCGTTGGGCGACCTCCAGTTCCGCCTCCCAGCGGGTACGCTCGAGGCGCAGGTCACGATCGTCCAGCCTGGCCAGCACATCGCCCGCCCGTACCCTGTCGCCCGCGCGCGCGGGTGCCTCGCGAAGATAGCCCTCGAACGGCGCCACCGCCGAGCGCTGCACCTTGCCCTCCACGGTGGCGGGCGCGGCGATACGGAAGGGAATCGGAATCAGCGCGAGCAGCAGCAGCAACCCGCCCACGGTCGCGGCTGCCAGCTTGGCGGCCGGGTAGCGCGGCCCGAAGACCAGCACGCGGGCCTGCGCGAACGAGCGTCGCAGTCTCGCCCACACGCCCTGCCGCGCGTCCTGCGCCGAGGCAATCGCCGGCGCAAGCCCGAGCGCGAGCGTTTCGAGATACGCCAGCCGGGCGCGATCCGGACGCCCGCGCATCTCCAGCAGCAGGACGCCCAGCGGCTCGCCGTCGTGCACCAGCGGCAGGCTCACGAGGGCGCTCGCCTGTGCGTCCTCGGCGTACCGCCGGTGCGCAGCGTCGATGACCACGGGCGCGTCCTCGGCCGCTGGCCACGCGACCAGGCGGCGCTGATCCAGCGTCTCGTGCATCGCATCGAGCGCTCGACGCATGAGACCGGCTCGCTCCTCGAACCATGCGGCATGGCTGAGCGCGACGAGCCGGAGCGTGCGCCCGCGCAGCAGCGCGAGGTGCACCTGTGGGCTGTCGAACTCCTGCCCCAGCCGGTTGACCAGCGCGAGCGCCGCCTCGCGCAGCGTGCGATCGGCAAGCAGCCCGAGCAGCGCGTCGAGCAGGAAGCCGCCTTCGTGCAGTCGCCGACGCTGCGCCGACAGGTCGCGCTGGTGCAGCAGTCCGAGCAGCCAGCCAGCGCCCCACTGGACCTGCTGCAGCGCGGCGACCGCATCCTGCTGGCCGGGAGGCAGTTCGAGCACCACTGCGCCGTGCAGCTGGTCGCCGGAGACCAGCGGATAGGCCACCTGCGTCCGCCCGCCGTCGCCCACGCGCTGCGTACTCAGCCGAGAGCTCAGCGCCTCGGTAGCCACCTCGCGCAGGTGCAGCAACTCGCTGCCTTCCGGGCGTGCTACCACCGGCGCGAATGCCCCATCGGGCTGGGCGAGCAGCACCATGCCGGCCTCGGCGGGTACCAGCGTCGAGCACAGAAGATCCAGCCACGCGGCGCAAAGCAGTTCCGCAGTGCTGGCTTCGGCAAGCGCCTGCCACGGGTCGGTGTGACCGACTGCGCCTCCCTCGCCCCCGGCCACCTCCGCGCGGACGCTACGCTCGTCGGCAGACGACTCGGCGGGTCGGCCGGATGCCGGCTGAGCCCCGCGCGCGCCGCTTGCGATCATCCCGCTCAATCGGTGAGCAGTGCGTCGAGGGCGCGCAGGTCCGCCTCGGACAGCGCACCGGCCGCGGCGCGCAACTGCAGGCTCGACACCAGCGTCCGATATCGCGCCGCCGCCAGATCCTTGCGCGTCACGAACAACTGCTGCTCGGCGTTGAGCACGTCCACCCGCGAGCGCAGCCCCACGTCCAGCCCCCGCTGCGTGCTGCGCACCTGCGTCTCGCTCGAGCGCAGCGCCTGGCTCAGCGCCCGCGTCAGCGCACTGCCCGACTGCACTCCCAGCATCGCCTGGCTCGCATCGAGCTGCGCCTGCCGCTCGGCGTTCGTCAGCTCCTCGCGCGCACGCGTCAGATCCGCCAGACCCTCGCGCTGCCGTGAACTGATCGCCCCGCCCTGGTACACCGGAAACGTCAGCTCCAGCCCCAGGGTCGCCTGCGTCGTGTTGTTCAGCCCCCCGTTGAGCCCCGCCGCCCCGGTGCGGGCATTGACCCCGTTATCGGCGCGCAGCGCGCCGACGATGTCCACGGTAGGCAGGTGTCCGGCCCCGCGCCGGCGCAGCTCGATCTCCGCCGCATCCACCGCCATGCGCGCGATCACCACCGGGTGCCCCTCGCGCGGCGCCGCCGCCGCCAGCGCGTCCTGCTCGCGATCGGGCAGTACGTCGACCTCCGCCTTCGCACCCAGCCGCGCCAGCCTCGGCAGCGGCCCGCCGATGATCCGCTCGAGCACCCGCTTCTTGTTCTCCACCTCGTTGCGCGCCGCGATCTCCTGCGCCACCGCCAGGTCGTGCCTCGACTGCGCCTCGTTCAGGTCGGTCACCGGCACCGTCCCCACCTCGAACGACCGCCTCGCCTGCGCCAGCTGCTGCACCAGCGCATCCTTCTGCGCCGTGGCCGCCGCCAGGTCGTCCTGCGCCTGCAGCACGTCGAAGTAGCCCCGCGCCACCCTGAGATACAGCTCCTGCTCGGCCAGCACCAGCTGCCGCTCCGCGATCTGCACCAGCACCTTCGCCTGCTCCGCTCCCGCCACGTTCGCCAGCCGGAACAGTGGCTGGTTCACCGACAGCGCCGCGCTCGTCGAGTCATAGTTGAGCGCGCCCGGATAGGGCGACGAACCGTCCCGGTTGTTGCGCGCCCCCAGCACCACGTTCACGTTCGGCAGCAGCCCGGCCATCGCCTGCGGCAGCTTCTCGCGCCCGGCGGCCGCCGTCGCCCGCGCCGCCGCAAACTGCGCATCGGACTCGCGCGCCCGCGCCAGGATCTCGCTCAGCCTCACCCCCCGATACGACGAGGCCAGGTGCGCACCGCCCGCGCCGCTCGCCGCTGGCACCGCCGCCGCCGCCCCAGGCTGCGCGCTCGCCAGCGTCGCGTGCGCCAGCACGCTCGCGGCAAGCAGCGCTGGCACGGCCAGCGGGCGAAGGCGCAACCCGGTCGGAGTCCGGGCAGAAGGCGGGGAGCTGAATCGTGACGTCATCGGAGTTCTGCCTGCAGTCGAATCGTTACAGTCGGATAGTCCAGTCGGGTCTCGCGCGCTCGGGCTTCGCCGGGCTGGCGAGCGCCGCGGCCGCAGACTCCACTTCGAAATCGAAGGCCGCTTCGGCCCGATCCAGCACGCGCACCGCGCCGGCCGAACCGCGCTCGCCGCGGCCCCCGGCCCGGCCCGCCGGCCGTCGCGCCGCCGCGCCCATCAGCACCGCCGCCGTGCCCGCCAGCGCCACCTGGCCCGCCACCAACCCGTCGGCGGCCATCATCGCCGGATCGATCGGCGGCAGCAGCGAGGCGTCGGACAGCGCCCCAGGCGCCGCGATGCTGAACAGCCCCTCGTAGTCGCTGCCCGCCCGGCCCGAGTAGCTGCCGTCGAGCGCTGCACCGTCCGGTGTCACGAAGGCGCTGCCGCGCAGCATCAGCCGGTAGTCGCCGCGCGAAAGCCCCTCCTGCGACTCGAACCGAACCCCCATCCCGTCGCCGTCGGGCACCAGCCGCCCGGCCACCGGCTGGCCGTCGCGCATCAGTACCACCCCAGCCGCCGACAGCCGCGCCACGTCCAGCGGCGTGGTGAACCGGATCCATACGCCCCGATCGGTCGCCACCACCCCCAGCACCTGCAGCGCCGCCTTGCGCTCGCCGCGCGGCTCCTCCACCAGCCGCGCCAGCGCGCGGCGCGGGTCGCTCTCGGCCGCCGGCGCCTGCGGCGAGGTCGAGCGCACCACCGCCAGCGGCTGGCTCGCCCGCGTGAAGCTCTGCGTGAGTACCGTCACTGGCTCGGCCACCGCCGGCCCCAGGGTGGCGCGCCCGCCAGGCGCCGCCGCCTCCAACTCGCGCGGTGGGTTGACCCGCAGGCGGATCGGATCGGGCGTGTCGAACAGCGCCACCGCATTCGGGATGGGCGTCGGCGGTACCGACACCGGCACGCTGCTCACCCCGAGCACGCTCACAGTGAAGCTGCTCGCCGCCGAGGACGCGCCCGCCCCGTCCACCGCCCGCGCGGTGAAGGCCACATCACGCGTCGGGCCGGTCGCCGTCCAGGTGACCCGACCGCTCGCGTCCACCGTCGCGCCTGCTGGCGCGCTGTCGAGCACGTAGCTGATGACCGGGCTGTCCACGTCGCTCGCGGACAACTGCACGCTCGCGACGCTGGCCTCCTGCACCGTGATCGAGGCCACCGGAGCCAGCACCGGCGCGTCGTTCACCGGCGTGACCGTGATCTGCACCGTCGCCACGTTGCTCTGCGCGACACCGTCGCCCGCCCGGTAGGTGAACGTGTCGGTACCGCTGAAGTTCGCCCCCGGCGTGTAGGTCACCGTTCCATCTGCGTTGACCACCGCGCTGCCGTTCGCTGGCCCGGCCACGATCGACAGCGTCAGCGCATCGCCGCCCGCATCCGTGTCGTTGCCCAGCGGCGCGATCGTGATCGGCGTGTCCTCGGCCACCGTCGCCGTGTCGTCACTCGCCACCGGCGCCACGTTGTTGACCTGCACGAGGAAGGTGCGCGCCGCCGAACTCGCACCGCTGGCGTCGGTCGCTCGCGCAATGAAGGTCGCCGTGCTCGGGCCACCGCCCGCCTGCCATGCGATCAGCCCGCTCGCATTGACCGTCGCCCCCGCAGGTGCGAGGTCCAGCACGTAGGTGATCGGATCGCCATCGGGATCGACCGCCGACAGCTGCACCGATACCGCGCTGCCTTCGTTCACGCCGAGATCGGCCTGCGCCGTGAGCACCGGCGGCTGGCTGGGAACCGTGACCGTGATCGACACCGCGGCCGGCGCGCTGCTCAGCAGACCGTCGCTCGCGCGATAGGTGAAGCTGTCGGCGCCCGAGAAGCCCGGTGCCGGCGTGTACACGAAGCGACCGTTGCCATCGACCACCAGCGTGCCGTTCGCCGGGCCGGCGACCAGTTGGGGCACCAGAGGAACGCCTTCGGGATCACTGTCGTTGGCGAGCACGTCGATCGTGACCGGCGTGCCCCGGGTGGTGGTGGCGGTATCGGGCTGTGCCACCGGCGCGGCATTGGCCGCCAGCACGCGAAGCGTCACCGGAACCACCGCGCTGTCCAGCACGGAGTCGCTCACGCTGTAGGAGAAGCTGTCGGTTCCGGCGAAGCCCGCATTCGGCTGGTAGGTGATCGTCCCCGTGGGGCCGATCACCACCTGCCCGTTGGCCGGGGGGGTAATCGCGTCGATCGACAGCAGGTCGCCGTCCGGATCGGTGTCGTTCGCCAGCAGGTCCAGGATGCGCGCCGTACCCGCTGCCACGCCGAACTCGTCGGCCACCGCAACCGGCGCGCGGTTGGCCACCGTCTCGAAGCGCACGTTGGAGATCCCCACCTGGGATCCGCCCGCACCGAACCCGAGCAGGTCGAAGGAGAGCAGCAGCGCGCTGAGATCGGGGATCGCGGAGACATCGATCCGCACTTCCGCACGCGCCGACGAGGGCACCCATGCGGCCGCAGGCACGCCATCGATCAGGATGCCAGGCGCTGCGGCTACGGTCCCATCGGACTGTACGTTGATCGCGGCGTCGGTCATCGACAGTCCGATCGACCCCAGCGCGGAGGCTCCGGTGGCGACGTTGCGCAGCGCGACTTCGAAAGCATCGCGAATCCCGGCGGTGGGCCCCCACTGCAGTCCGACCACGTCGAACGCGAGTGTGCGCGCGCCACTGGGGAGACGGAGCAGCTGCGACAACCGGGAGTTCAGTTGCGGATCCTCCGACAGCGTCGCCACCCCACCGGCGAATCCGACCTGCCCGCGGACCGACCAGCCGCTGGCGTCGGCGAAGGTGCCGTTCACGATTCCGACCGCGACCACCGCGGCCTCGCCGTCCGGATCGTGGCCACTCGCACTGCCGGCCTGAAGGTCGCTCGCCACCGGGCGACGCCGCTCCCCGGCGATCATCTCGCGCGCCATGACTCCGCGCTCGGCATGCTCCAGACCCAGAACGTGGCCGTACTCGTGCATCAGCAGCGTGAGCAGGTCGATGCGGCCCGAGGCCGGCCCCTGCACCGCGACCAGCCCTCGCGCGACGGAGGCAAACTCCTCGTCGGAGCCTGGCGTCGGATCGACGAACCAGCCGCGGCCGGCGCCATCGTCATCGAGGTACACCGTGGCCGACCCATCGCCGTGGCGGTAGGTCAGCCCCAGCAGATCCCCGCCCAGATCCACGAACACGAGCTCAGTGGCACGCAACGACTGCTCCGGCGCGCCCAGCAGGCTCCAGGACTCGATCGCTGCGCGCTGCAGACCGCCGACGTCCGGGCGCGGTGCGGCCGGGCCCGCCTGCACCGCGCCAGCGGCCGTACCCGGCGACACCGACACGCTGCGCAGGACGAATCCACCGTCGTCGTCATCGACGCGCACCGTCACGGTACTCGGCTGGGTGAAGGTCTGGCTGACCGTCGCCCCGGCATTGGTGAGCACTGTTCCGTTGCCGAAATCCCACGTGTAGATCAGTGTGTCCAGCACACCCGGGTCGGATGCGCTGGCATTGAAGGTGAAAGCCCCGCCCGGCGTCGTCGGAAGCGACACGGTCAGCGCGGCGGTGGGCGCGCGGTTGGCGACCTCGAAGCCGAGGGTCCGCACCGGGGGAATCTGTCCGCTCTGGCCGCCGAAGTCGTAGTGGAAGGTGATCGTGGCAGTGTAGCGATCGGCGACGGCACCCGGCCGGTCATCGGCATAGACGTGCGTCACCGGAAGCGTGCTCAGCGCGCTGGCGACCGAAGGTGGCATCACCAGCCCGGTCATCACGGTGCCGTCGCCCCAGTCGATATCGGCAGTGTAATGCCCCCCCGGAGGAATGCCCGCAGCGCTGACCACGATCGTCGCGGTATCGCCCTCTTCCAGCACGGTGTCCGGAGACGCGGCCTGCCAGAGCATCGCGAGGTTCGGGACCACCTCGATCCTGAAGCTGGTATCCCCCACGCCGTTATCGTCGTCTTTCACGAGAAACTGAGCGGTATACGTGCCAGCGACGAGAAGCGAGGTCTGCGGCTCGACGGCGGACGAGGCGAACACCACGTTGTCTGCGGCATCCTTGATCGTCCACTCGAAGGTCCAGGTGTCCAGTACACCGCGCAGGTCCTGCCAAGGCGCGCGTAGCAGGAAGGTCTCGCTCGTAGCCACCGCGAGATCGGTCACCAGCGCGACTTCGGGCGACGCGTTGTCGACGCGGATCGTTCCGGAGGCGCTGACGAGGCCGCCGTCGTCGTCTTCGAGCGTGACGCTGAAGCCGAGCGGGTCCGACGGCGTCTCCGACGGGTTGTCGTCCATCACCACGCGCTCGACAACGAAGCTCCTGCTGCCCGCCGGCAGGGCGAACACCTGCGTGACGTTGTCGGCCCAAACGACCGTCAGCGTGAACGTGTCGCCGGTGCCGGGGTCGGCGAACGTCACGTTCAGCCGCGCGGTGTCGCCCTCGGTGATGACGGCGGCCGCAGGCGCCACGGTGAGCGTCGGCACGACGTTACGCACCGTCAGCGTCGTACTGCCGCTCGCGGTGCCGAGGTCGTCGTCCTCGACGGTGACGTTGAACAGCATGTCGTTCGACGAGGCGCCGCTCGGCTCGTCGTCGGGCATCGGAAGGCTTAACTCGAAGCTGCCGCGGCCGCTCGCATCGCGTATCACCGGCAAGTCGGCCGCTCCGCCCGACCAGCGCACCTTGGCGATGAGCTGGTCCGCCTTGCCGTCGTCGCGCACCAAGCCTCGCAGCACCGCGGTCTGGCCCTCGTCGATCGTACTGGCGGCGAACGACAGCGAATCGATCACCGGAGGCCGGTTCCTGACCTTCAGCGTATGGGTCTTGATGTCCTTGCCGAGATCGTCGTCCTCCAGGATGACCTTGATCGTGAAGCTGTCCTCGGCGCTGCGCTTGTTCGGCGCGTCGTCGATCCACTGCCGCACCGAGCGGAAGGTGCCTGGCAGCCCGTTACCCGGCTCGGACTCGATGGTGCCGAAGCTCACCGTGCCGTCGCCCCACTCGACCTTCAGCGTGTAGTCGTCGACCGCTCCCGCCGGGTCGGTGAAGGTGCCGAGCAGCGTGAAGGTGTCGCCTTCGGAGATCTCGGCGACGAGGCTCGGGTTGAGCGCGATCACCGGCGCCACGTTCAGCACATCGAAGCGGCCGCGAGCGGTGTTGGCGCCGAGCACGTTCGTGGCGCTGACCCGGACCTCGAAGCTGTCGTCGGTGCCGCGGCGGTCGTCCGGGTAGGAGTACGAGAAGGTGCGGGTTCGCGTGCCCGGCGGCACCGTCACCGTCTGCGTGAAGCCACCGCTCAACTGCCAAACGGCGGTCAGCTCGACCGGTTGCGCCGGGTCCAGCGGCTCGAAGCTCACCACCGCGCTTACGGTGCTTCCCTCGGGATTGGGCGTAGTCGGCGTTACCGACAGCCCAGGCGAGAAACGTACGTTGTCGAGGAACACCAGCGAGCTCGTGACCGCAGCCACCGCCTCGATGTAGGCCGGAACGGCGAAGGTTCTGACGTTGTTGTTGTCGTCGCGCCACTGGATGTCGTCCTGGCCCGACAGCCCGAGGAACTTGAACTCGAGGATCGCTGCCTTGCCTTTGTACGCGTCGGGCACCCGCACCGTGTACGGCTTGCGCTCGAAGAGCGAGAGGTCGAGCTTGACCCGGTTGTACCTGTCCGGCGCGAGCCCCGGATCTAGCGCGGTGGGCAGGAACGCGATCTCGACCTCGGCGTCGCGCGAGGTCAGCAGCGGCGCGAAGATGTCGAAGGTCAGCAGCGGCAGGTTGGTCGCCTCGGCAGGCACCATCACGCGGTTGTGGCGTACGGTCGAGAGGTTCAGGATGTCCTGGCTCGCCCAGTCGAGTATCTCGTCGATCAGCGCGCGCCCGTCGCCGCTGATCGGCATGCTGAGCGTCGACAGCGCGTCGCGCACCATGAAGCCCGCGCCCATCAGCAGCGCATAGTTCGACTGGTTTTCGGGGAAGTACTGCTTGACCAACGAGCCAATCATGGTCTTCAGGATATCCTTGACCTGACCGAGACCGACCGGATTGATCGTGTTGCCTTCGAGCTTCAGCACCTCATCGAGCTGCGTGGCGACGAGCCCCTGCCGAACCGCCTCGCCCCAGATGCTCTGCGTCAGATCCCAGAGCTTGCTCGCACCCTCGGCGCGGATCTTCATCGGCTTGCCGTCGGCCCAGTTGGCGTTGTACCACTCCGTGTAGCCGGGGGTCGACGTCGGCCCCGGCGGAGGCGACACGCCGAGGCCCTTGTTGATCACGTGCTTAGTGAGCTTTTCGAGCCACTTGTTGGCGACCGTATCGTAGATCTTGTTGAAGAAGTCCAGCCCTGCGGCGACCGGATTGGTCTCGAACACGAACATCCCGCTGATATCGAGCTTGCCGACCAGCGGCGCATCTACGAAGAAGCCCGATCCGCCGTGGAACGACCAGCCCGGCAGTTCGTACGACAGCGGAAAGCGCCCCGTGTCGCCGCCGAACAGGCGCCGCCACAGCGACTGGCGGAGCCCTGCTTCGAAGTCGCCGTTGAACACGGTCGGCACTGGTTCGCGGCCCTTGCTGGTTTCGGTGTTGTCCCTGTCCAGTGGCTCCCGGGTCGCCTCGTCCAGGATCAGCGAGACGCGCGCGTCGCGGCCGCCTCCCACCTCGGAAAGGAACCAGCCGTTGGTCACGCCCTCCCAGATCGACGCCGGGTCGCCCCACGGCGAGCCCGAGGTGTCGCTTCCGGGGATCGTTCCGGGCAGGCTCCAGTACCACGGCCGATCGTTGAATTGGAACGACGGCAGTCCGGCGGTGGTGGGTGCAATCTCGCCCTTGTCCACCGCACGCCGGTAGATCGGCCCGCCACCGAAGGCGACGAGGCTGGTGTCAGCGGTGCCCGCGTACCACTGCCAGACGCGACTGTGCGGGCCGCCGAGGCCGAGCTCGAATCCGAGGTTGAACGGTAGCGTGATGCCGAGCGCGAGCAGCGGGATCTCGCCCTGGAAGTCGTCCTGCGTGAAGCCGGCCAGGCCGTCGAGCGAGCGGTTGATGTCGGCGTTGCCGATCGACGCGCCGTTGGGGGTTGCGGTGAAGTTGGCGACGCCGATCACCTGCCCGTACCCGGTCGACGTGATGTTGATCGCGCCGCTGCCCTTGGTCTGGTAGTAGTTGTCGGCGAAGGCGACGTTGGCCCAACGCTTGACATCCGGGTCGAGGAAGTCGTCGTACGGGATTTTGAGCGCGATACCGAGCTTGCTGGCCCATTCCGTCACCTGTTTGATGCCCTTCTGGATCGACTGCATTGCCGGAATCGTGGCCACAAGAGGCGGCGCAGCGAGCGAACTCCCCACCGCCGCCAACTGCGCCAGGGTCAGTGCAGTGTCGATCGTACCGAGCAGGCTATCCACCGGCACCTTGAGCGCATCCTGCTTGAAGTCGTGCGGATCCAGCGTTGTCATGTGAATATCATTGACCGTCGGATCCCAGCGTCCCAGGCGCTGGATGATCTCGCTGTTGACCACCGTGCCTCGGCTGTGGCCGATGAAGTGCAGCCTGGAGCCGAACAGCGCGCCGCCGGTCTTGTTGTCGAGATCCTTCAACGACGAGTACAGTGCCTCCGCGGCGGCCTCGGAGAAGCCCGAATCGCTGATGTCGGACTCCTTCTTCCAGTCCGACACCAGCACCACCGCGCGGCCCGGGGTCAGCGCCGCGGCGCCCTTGCGGCCGCTCTTGCGGTCGACCCATTCGCCGGTGGTCTTGTCGTACTCCAGCACGACGCCGCCGCCCGAGGCGCCGGCGATCAGCTGCCCGAGCAGGATGAACGCGTCGGGCGCGGCGAAGCGCTCGTCGCCGCCGAGCGGGCTCAACTGGAAGCCGTGCGTCAGCACCGTCACGCCGTTGTACGTTGTCCCGGTACTCTGCGGCTTCGCGACAAATGAAGACCACTCTGTGTATTCGACGCCGCCCGCCAGCACACGCACACCCCAGTAGTAACGCTGCCCGGCGGTCAGGATCGACGGCGAGAACGGCAGCGCCACCTCCTCGTCGGCCGCCGTCAGGGGTTGGGATGTCCAGATGCGGTTCGGGTTGTTGTCCGGTCCACCCACTGCGTCGAACGTTTTCGGCGCTTCCTTTTCCAGGAGGGGGGTGCGAGAGCTGGGCGGATCGGACGGCCACAACCCCTGCCCGGGCGGCAGCGCACTGAGGAACACGCGCGTGGTGAAGTTGCTGGTGCCGATCAGTGACTCATCGACCTTCCACTTGAAGGTGAGCGCAGCGCCCTCCGCGTGCACGTCCTCGTCACCGATCGGCGCAAGCAGTTCGAGCGGGTCGCTCGGCTGGATCGCCAGCCCCTTCATGATCGGTCCCACCTGAATCCCGGGCAGGTTCACCGGCAGGGTGGCGAACACGCTGCCCACCACGGGGGGCGAACGCGACCCGTCGATCGGGAAGTGTTCGAACAACCCACGGTTGTTGATGCTCTGCTGCGCGGGCGGCAACTGGGCCACCGCGTTGGCGCGCGCGATCAGGTTGTCGACATCGAACACGAGGATATCGCCCGCGCCGCGATAGCTCGCATAGAGCTTCTTGTTGTCGGACGACAGTTCAAGGTTGGCGCCGAAGCCGAACGGTATGGGCGTGGTCGACGCAATCTGCTTCGGGCTGGTGCCGAACGGATCCTTGATGATCGTGACCTTGGCACCGACCCGGTGCTTGTCTTCGTACTCGATCTGCGTGGCTGGCGCCGAGTCGCCCACCGACAGCGGCAGCCACCAGTCAATCACGAAGGCATAGCTCTTGTCCGGCAGCATCACGACGTCGGTGGGGTTCTTCACATACTGCACGAAGGTCGTGAGCGCCGACGGTCGAAGCTCGCTGACGTCGACGGTGGAGACGTCCGCGGCGAAACCGACCGGGTCGTCG
>CAIQON010000306.1 GCA_903873475.1 uncultured bacterium | reverse complement strand
TAGGCGCGATTGGACTCGAACCAACGACCCCCACCATGTCAAGGTGGTGCTCTAACCAGCTGAGCTACGCGCCTGCCGAAGCCCCGCATTGTATCGCAAAGTGCGGCGTTGGCGCATCCATCGCGAATTCACCCGTGTCACGCGACGTTCACGGGACCGCGCTAGCCTCTATGTATGGCGCTGAACTGCCGCGCCGGCCCATCACACAGCGGAGCAACCCCATGAAACCCGTCGACATCCCTGCACAGCCCGGCACCGGCCCGACAGAGCACGCGCACCCCGACCGGACCCGCCGCAGCCTGTTGAAGGCTGCGATGGCCGGCGCCGCGCTGTCCGTGCCCATGGCTGGCTGTGCGACCCCTTCGGGCACGCGCTGGCAGGGACCACCCGCGCTCGGCTTCAAGTCGATCGCGCCGATGGCCGAGGATTCGGTGCGGGTGCCCGAAGGATACCGGGTGCAGGTGCTCAATGCCTGGGGAGACCCGATCGGATCACCGCTGGGCGCGCCGGCGTTCCGCCAGGATGCGTCGAACTCGGCAGACGAACAGATGCTCCAGTCCGGCATGCACCATGATGCGATCGAATACTTCCCGCTGCCGTACGGTTCGGCAGACAGTTCAAACCGATCGCGCCGCGCGCTGCTCGCCATCAACCACGAATACACCGATGATGGCCTGCTGCATCCGGGCGGCATGGAACCGTGGACGGCCGAGAAGGTAGCCAAGTCGCAGGCCGCGCATGGCGTATCGATCATCGAAGTGGCCGCGACCGCCGACGGCTGGACCGTCGTCACGCCGTCGCGCCATGCGCGCCGGATCACCCCACGCACGCCGATGATGCTGTCCGGCCCTGCCGCCGGCGCCGCTGCGCTGCGCACGAGCTACGACAGTTCGGGCACCCGCGTGCGCGGCACGCTGAACAACTGCGCGGGCGGCTATACGCCCTGGGGCACCTACCTTACCTGCGAGGAGAACTGGAACCTCTATTTCCACGGCGGTGCCAGTCCCGTCCCCGAGGCGCTGCGCCGCTACGGCGTCAACGCCAAGAGTTCCTACCGGTGGCACGAGCACGATGCGCGATTCGACCTCTCGCAGGAACCCAATGAAGCCAACCGGTTCGGATGGGTGGTCGAGATCGACCCCTATGAGCCGGATTCGGTCCCGGTCAAGCGCACCGCACTCGGCCGCTTCAAGCACGAAGGGGCGATGCTCGCAGTCGCGCCCGACCGCAGGCTCGCCTGGTACATGGGCGATGACGAGGTATTCCAGTACGTCTACAAGTTCGTCACCCGCGACGCCTACGACCCGCGCGACCGCGCCGCCAACCGCAACCTGATGGACCATGGCACGCTCTACGTGGCGCGCTTCAACGCAGGCGGCAGCGGCGAATGGGTCGAACTCGTCCATGGGCGCAACGGGCTGACGCCCGAGAACGGCTTCGCCGACCAGGCCGACGTGCTCATCCGCACGCGCCAGGCGGCCGAACGGGTCGGTGCCACGCCCATGGACCGTCCGGAGTGGGGTGCAGTACATCCATCCACGCTCGATGTCTACATGACGATGACCAACAACCCCCTGCGTGGCGCCCCGGGGCGCCCCGGACCGGATGCCGCGAACCCGCGTGCGCGCAACGTGTTCGGGCACATCCTGCGCTGGCGCGAGGCAGGCCGCGATCCGAAGGCCACCCGCTTCGACTGGGATATCTTCGCGCTCGCCGGCGACCCGAAGGCGGCCGATGCCGTGCAGCGCGGCAACGTCAAGGGCGACAGCTACGGCAGCCCGGACGGTCTCTGGTTCGACCCCTCCGGCAACCTGTGGATCCAGACCGACGTATCGACCAACAATCTCCATCGCGGCGACTACCAGAGCATGGGCAACAACCAGATGCTGGTTGCCGACGTGACGACCGGTGAAACGCGCCGCTTCCTGACCGGTCCGAATGGCTCCGAGGTGACCGGCTGCGTGATGTCGCCCGACGGCCGGACGCTGTTCGTGAACATTCAGCATCCGGGTGAGCCGGCGGGCGAGCGCAGCAATCCCGCGCGCCCGAAGGCGTTCAGCAGTTGGCCGGACGGCACGGCCGGCGGCCGTCCCCGCTCTGCGACATTGGCCATCCGCCGGATCGACGGCGGCCTGATCGGCACCTGAACCGGGCGCCGACGACGCTCAATCAGCCCAGTACAGCGCCGCGGGATTGTCGACCAGTACCTGGCGGCGCAGCGCGTCGCCGGGGACCGTGCGTGCGAACAGGTTCACCAGTTCGCCGTCGTTCGGCATGTCGGCGCTGATGTTCGGGTGCGGGAAGTCGGTGCCCCACAGCACCCGATCAGGCGCGACTTCGACCAGCGCACGTGCGAAGGGAATCGCATCGTCGAACGGCGCCTTGCCGACCGACACCCGCTCGGAGCCGCTGATCTTCACCCAGGCCCTCGGGTTGCTGCGCATCAGGTCGAGCAACTGCACGAACGACGGCTGTCCGGTACCCGCCCCTGCCTTCACCCGCGCCATGTGGTCGATGATGAAAGGCACCGGCAGCGCATCGAGCAGCGGGCGGTATTGCGGGATGTCCAGCGCGTCGAAATGCAGTTGCAGGTGCCAGCCGAGCGGCACCAGCCGCGACACCGTGTCGCGGAAGAAATCCATGTCAGGGGCGCCGCCGAGATGCTTCACGAAGTTGAATCGAACGCCGCGCACGCCACCTGCATGCAGCCGCGCCAACGCCGCATCGGACATGCCGGGATCGACCATCGCGACGCCCTTGTAGCGCCCGCCGCTGCGCGCGATCGCATCCAGCATCGCCGAATTGTCGGCGCCGTGGCAGCTCGCCTGCACCAGCACCGCGCGCTCGAAGCCGAGGAAGTCGTGCAGGCCGCGCAGGTGGTCGTAACCCGCGTCGGTCGGCGTGTAGGTCCGGTCGGGCGCGTACGGGAAGCGGTCGGCAGGCCCGAAGATATGGCAATGGGCGTCGCAGGCGAGCGGCGGTGGCACCCACGATGGCTTGACCGGTTGCGTGTCGTAGGGACGGCAGGGTTTCATCGGGCGTGAACTCCGTGGCGGAATCGGGCCGGGATATCCCGGGCGGACGAGTCTACTGCCGCTCGATCTTCGCCTGCGTGACCACGTCTCCCCAGCGGCGGATCTCGCTCGACAGCAGCTTCGACATGTCCTCGGGCGTGCCACCGGTCGGCGTGACGGCGAGCTCCGCCATCCGCTTGCGCATCTCAGGGCGGGCGATCGCCGCGTTGATCTCCGTGTTGAGCCGGTTGACGATCGCCCGCGGCGTGCGCGCCGGCGCAGCCACGCCGTTCCACGCCGTCACGTTGTACTGCGGCATGCCGCTCTCGACCGCAGTGGGAACGTTCGGAAGGCCTTCGAACCGCTTGCCGGCCGTCACCGCGATCGCGCGCAAGGCGCCGCCAGTGATCTGCGTCAGTACAGGCCCGAGCACCTCGAACCCGACCTGCACCTCGTCGCCCTGCAACGCGGCAACCAGCGCTGGCGTGCCCTTGTAGGTCACCGCGTTCATCGGCACCCCGGCCTGGGCACGGAACAGTTCGGTCGCGAGGTGCTGGGTGCTGCCGATGTTGATCGATCCGAGGTTCAGCTTCTGCGGCGCGGTACGCGCCAGGTTCAGGATGTCCTTGATCGATCCGATCGGGGAGTTGCGCCCGGTGACGATCACCAGTTCGAACGAGGCCAGTGGCGCGACCATCGCGAAATCCTTCACCGGATCGTACGGTAGCGACTTCATCAGCGTCACCGCAGCCGCGTTGCCGTTGGTGATGAGCAGCAGCGTGTAACCGTCGGCTGCCGACTTGGCTACCGTCTCGGCGGCGATGATGCCGCCGGCACCCGGACGGTTGTCGACCAGGAACGGCTGGCCGGTCCGCTCGCCGAGTTGCTGCGCGAGCAGGCGCGAGGTGAGGTCGGCGGCGCCGCCTGGCGCGAAACCGAGGACAATGCGCACCGGCCGCGACGGGTAGTCCTGTGCGGCGGCGGTCATCGGGACCATCGAGCCCGCGGATGCGAGCACGAGGGTTGCAGCGATTTTCATCCGGGCCGTGGCATGCATGGCGATTCCTCCGTTGGTTCGACTGTCTCGTTATCGGCCGATGGTAACCGAACGCGCCCCGGCCTCCGCGAGCGGGACACCCTGGCACCGTGAGGTAAACTGCGGGCCCAGCGTCCCTCAGGATCGAGCATGCACGGCATGGCAGTCGAACACCGGAGCACCGTCCTGCTCGACCTGCCCCACGGTCAGGGCCGTCAGGCCGAGACCGCCCCCTCGGCAGGCCAATGACACCGGCGCAGGCACCGATGCAGGCACCCGCGCAGGTGACGTTCGCGGAGGCGCTCCGCTTCTGGTTCAAGCTCGGCTTCATCAGTTTCGGTGGCCCGGCGGGCCAGATCGCGTTGATGCATGCCGAACTGGTCGAGCGCCGCCGCTGGATCAGCGAGCAGCGGTTCCTGCACGCGCTCAACTACTGCATGGTGCTGCCGGGGCCAGAGGCCCAGCAACTGGCGACCTACATCGGCTGGCTGCTGCACAGGACCTGGGGCGGCATCGTCGCCGGTGCGCTGTTCGTGCTGCCTTCGCTGCTGCTGCTGATCGCGCTGTCCTGGATCTACGTGCGCTTCGGCGAACAGCCCGTGATCGCCGGGCTGTTCTACGGCATCAAGCCGGCAGTGACCGCGATCGTGCTGCATGCGGCGTGGCGCATCGGCAGCCGGGCGATCGCGAACCGCTGGATGGCAGGCATCGCCGCGACGGCCTTCGTGGCGATCTTCGCACTGGATGTACCGTTCCCGGCGATCGTCGTCGCCGCCGCGCTGGTCGGCCATTTCGGCGCGCGGCGCTGGCCGGGCGTGTTTGCGCTCGGCGGAGGCCATGCGGCCGGGAAGAAGGGCTATGGTCCGGCACTGATCGACGACGACAGCCCGCGGGCGATGCACACGCTGTTCACCCGGTCGCGGCTCGCGCTGGTGCTGGCGGTCGGCGGCGGGCTGTGGGTGGCCGCGATGGCGATCCTGCTGGCCCTGCACGGCTGGGACGGCACGCTCACGCGGATGGGCTGGTTCTTCACCAAGGCGGCGCTGCTCACCTTCGGAGGCGCGTATGCCGTGCTGCCCTACGTGTACCAGGGCGCGGTCGAGCACTACCAGTGGCTGACCCCGACGCAGATGATCGACGGGCTTGCGCTCGGCGAGACCACGCCGGGCCCGCTGATCATCGTCGTCGCCTTCGTCGCGTTCATCGGCGGCTGGTCGGCGCAGGTCGCAGGAGACGCTGCGCCGTTCCTCGGCGGGGCGCTGGCGGCCGTAGTGGTCACCTTCTTCACGTTCCTGCCCTCGTTCATCTTCATCCTCGCCGGCGGGCCGATGGTCGAGGCCACGCGCGGTCGGCTAGGGTTCACCGCACCGCTGTCTGCGATCACCGCTGCGGTGGTCGGCGTGATCGTCAACCTCGCACTGTTCTTTGCCTACCATGTGTTCTGGCCGACCGGCTTCGCAGGCGCGTTCGATCCGGTGGCGGCACTGATCGCCATCACGGCTGCGATCGCGCTGTTCCGCTTCAAGGCAGGCGTATTGCCCCTGCTGGGCGGCTGTGCAGTGGCCGGGCTGGCATGGCACCTGCTGCGGCCAGTGCTGGCAGGCTGAGCACGCCGGGCCGGCGGTGGCTGCCCGCGTCGAGGCGCGGCCCGGGCCGTACCTGCAGCCGCGCAGTCAGGCTTCGATGCGGCGCGTCACGGCCCGCGTCTCGCCGAAGGTCGGCACGTAGACCGAGTGCGTACCCGGCCCACCGGCGACGACGATACCGATGTCCTGCGGCGAGCGCGACAGCGGTACCGGCGTAGAGCCGTCGAACCCTGGCAGTTCGCCCAGGCGCGCATTGCGCGTCCTTTCGTAGTCCCGCTTCGCGAACTGGCCAGCTGCCATCATCGACTGCTCCCACAGCATCCGCCGGACTGCCGCCTTGTCGTAGCCATGCGCAGCCATCACTGACGCATGCTCCGGCGACAGGATCATCCACGGCTCGCCACAGTAGTGATAGTCGTTGCTGGCCGGGTACGCCATCGAGCGTGCCAAGCATGCGATCAGTTCGTCGGCATCCTTGCTGTGCGTGTTCAGGTTGAGCGTGCCCGATGCAGCGACCACCGTGACCGCGTCGTCGCCGGCGGCGAAACCACGATCGGCATGCAGCGGCGCCCACGGACTGGCCGCTTCGTTCTCGGCGCAGCAGAACAGGAACTTGCCCGGCTGGCCGTGGGTCGCGCGGTCCATCTCCGCCGGCCATGCGCCGCCGATGTTCTGCATCACCAGCCGCAGCGCACGGCCCAGCGTCGCGTTGGGAAGGTTGCCCTGCCCCAGGCAGTTGATGCCGGCATTCATGCCGAGCGCCAGCGCGATCGGTCCGTTGACGATCAGCCAGGTCGTGACCGGGTTGGTGGTCGACTGCACGGCCTGCAGGTTGAACGCCGGATCTGCAGCGGCCTCCACCGCGGCGATCAGCACCGGCAGGTGGGCCGGCAGGCAGCCAGCCATCACCGCATTGACCGCGATCAGCTCGACGGTGGCTGCACCGAAGCCGGGAGCGAGCGTCGCGACGACCGCCGTCGGCGGCCGGCTGCTGCCGGAAAGCATGCGGGCGACGCGTGCTGGCGTCGGCGGGATCACCGGCAGGCCGTCACTCCAGCGCCGGTCGCTGCAGGCCTGGTGGAAGGCTTCGATATCGGCGGGCAGTTCGATCAGCCTGCCATCGGCGGCACCGGCCGCTGGCGCAGCGGCGGTATCCGCCCCCGCCCGTGCAGCGCCAGCGGCCGCAGCGAGGCGTACCGTCTCGGCGATGCGCTCGACCAGCGTTGCCGCCAGCGCCGCGACCTCTTCGCGCGAGCGCGACCCGAACGGATGCTCGATGATCAGCAGTGGCTGGTCTGGCGCACCGAGCGCCTTGGCCTGGGCGCGAGCGAGGCCGCTGAATGCCGTGGAGCACACGGTGATTCCGAACGCGCCGCGGCGGCCGATCGAGACGGAGTCGTGGACACTCCACGACGCGCAGGACCCTCAGTCGCCAGACCCGCTGATCACCACCATGCTTTCGGACGCCATCCGGTCGAGCACCGAGGGGTCGGCACCGATCGACGCGTTCGGCTTGCGGTGCCGCAGCACCCGCGCCACCCCATGCCTGGACAGCAGCAGTTGCTCGAGGTCGTCGGCGAGCAGCGAGAAATTGGGCTTGGAGTTGTCGATGAAGGCGACCGTCGCACCGGCGAGCGATCCGGTGAACCGTGCCGCTGGCGCGTGGACGGCTGCATGCCTCGCTGCGACGGGATCGAGCACGGCCAGCGTGGGGCTGCCGCTGCCGGTCGCACTGTTGTCGGGGATGACGGACATCGGTCTTCCTTCGGGAATCGGGCAACGTGAAAAGACGCATCGTTCGAGCGGAAGCTATCATAACCACTGCTCGTTACCCCGCCAGGAGATGCACGATGCCCGATCACAGCAACCCGCCCGGCGCAGCGCCAGCGCTGCCCCTTCACGATGGGTACACGCGCGAATTGTGCGACACGATCGCCGGCTGGAACTACGACCGGCTTCCGCCGGAAGTCGTCTCGACCAGCAAGGCGCTCATCCTGGACACCCTCGGTGCGATCGCCGGTGCGTCGCACGCGCCCGGTATCCCGGAACTGCTCGCACGCCTGTCGCGCTGGGAACAGGCGGGCAGCGCGACCGGCCTCATCGGCCTGCGCCGGTTCTCGCCACCGACGGCCGCGCTCGCCAACGGTGCCGCCGCGCATGCGCTCGACTTCGACGACCAGCACGACCCGGCGCGCGTGCACACCAGTTGCGTGGTGTTGCCAGCGCTGCTCGCCACCGCCGAGGACGCCGCGCCAGTGAGCGGCCGCGACTTCATCCTCGCCTTTGCCATCGGTGCCGAGTTGCATGCGCGCCTCGGCCTGGCCTGCCACAACAGCCTCGGCCGCGGCTGGCACCCGACGATGGTCTCGGGCACCGTAGCTGCATCGATCGCCGCCGGCCGGCTGCTCGGGCTCGATGGCGAACACATCGCCAACGGGCTGGGCTTCGCCTACCACCAGGCCAGCGGCTCGGCGCAGAGCATGCGCGATGGCGTACTGTCGAAGCGCATCGGCGCCGGTTTCGCGTCGCGCGCCGCGGTGCTGGGCGCCTTCCTGGGCGCTGACGGGCTGACCGGCACGCGCCGCACGCTCGAGGGCAATGCCGGCCTGTTCGCGCTGTACGAGGGCAACGACGTGCATCCACAACTGCTCACCGACGGCCTCGGCGAACGCTGGCGGGTACCCGAGTACAGCTTCAAGCCCTACCCGTGCTGCCGCTGCAACCACACCGCGATCGGCCTGGGCATCGGCCTGCATGCGCGCGGCATCCGTCCGGCGGACGTGGCTTCGATCGAGATCCGTATCGGCCACGTGAACTGGCTCACCGTCGGAACGCCTTACGACCCCGCGCGCAACGACGTGGTCCATGCGCAGTTCAACATCGCCTATGGCTTCGCGCGTGCGCTGCTGGATGGCCAGGTCGGCCTCGAGTCCTACCTGAAGTCGGTGATCTCGGCACCCGAGGTCGGAGTGCTCACATCGAAGACCACGATCGTCGATGACCCGTCCATCGATCCCACGGCGATCGAACCTGCGCGGGTAAGGGTGGTGCTTGCCGGCGGCGAGGTGATCGAGGTCGGCAGCGACACCATCAAGGGCAGCCCGCAGGAGCCGATGACGCGCGACGAGCAGCGCGCGAAGTTGCGCGGTTGCCTGCGCTTCGGACTGGACGCTGGAGACGCGGCTGCAGATCGTCTGGCCGATGCGGTCGACACGCTGGAAGCGGCACCCGACGCGGCGCGCGCATTGATCGACGCGTTCCCGCGCTGAACACGGAGCGTCCCCCGGTGCAGACGCGATTCGCGCGCCTGCACCGGGCCGTGGGTCACTCTGCCTTGGCGCCCGACGCCTTCACCGCCTTTGCGAAGGTGACCGTCTCGGCAGCGATAAGCGCCGCCAGTTCCGCCGGCGTCCCACCGCCGGGTTCGAACCCGAGCCCGATCAGGCGCTCGCTGACATCCGGGAGCCTGAGCACGCGGCTGATCTCGTCGCTGAGCTTGCGGACGGTCGCCGGTGGCGTACCCGCCGCCGTCATCAGGCCTACCCAGTTGCCCAGCACGAATCCCTTGACGCCCTGCTCGGCGAAGGTCGGGACGTCCGGCATCCATTGCAGCCGCTTCTCGGACATCGCACCGATCACCCGTACCTTGCCGGTCTTCACCGCCGGCCACAGTTCCGGTACCGCGTTGGAGATCACGTGCACCTGCCCGCCGATCAGGTCAGCCGCCGCCGGCGCCGCGCCCTTGTAGGGAACGTGCACGCCCTCGATGCCGGCGGACACCTTCAGCATCTCCATCGACAGGTGGCTGATCGCACCGACGCCGCCCGAGCCGTAGACCATCTTGTTCTGCTTCGCCCACGCGATGAGTTCGGGAACGGTCCTGATCTGCAGGGTGCCGCTGACCGCCGTGATCAGCGGCGAGCTTCCCAGGTAGACGACCGGCGTCAGGTCGCGCACCAGGCTGTAGCCAAGCTTCGGATACAGCGACTGCGCGATCACGTGCGCGGTGCTGATGTTGAGCAGCGTATAGCCGTCGGGCGCGGCACGGGCGGCGACCTCGGCACCGACGTTGCCGCCAGCCCCCGGGCGGTTGTCGACGATGACCGGCTGTTTCCAGGACTCGGTGAGTTTCTGGGCGACTACCCGTGCGAGCAGATCGTTGATGCCGCCCGGGGCAAAGGCCACCACGTAGCGGATCGAGCGTTCCGGATAGGACTGGGCCACGGCCTGGCTCACGGCAGCCAGCGCCAGCGCGCCCCCTGCCAGCCCTGCGAGTGCACTGCGGATCGGAGCTTTCATCTGGACACGTTCCTCTTTGTGGAAGGGAAGATCCCGGGGCGGACAGAAGCAACGCCTGTGCCATC
>CAIQON010000305.1 GCA_903873475.1 uncultured bacterium | reverse complement strand
CTTGCGATCGATGGCCGGGTCGCCACCCTCACCTTCAACCGCGATGACATCCGCAACGCCCTGTCGGGTTCGCTGATCGGCACCGAGCTGGTCAGCGTGGTGAACTGGGCCAGCGCCTGCCCGGATATCTCGGTGCTGGTGCTCACTGGCGCGGGCTCGGCGTTCTCCGCCGGCGGCAACGTGAAGAACATGAAGCAGCGCACCGACGTCCCGGTGCACGAGGTGCAACAGAACTACAAGTCGGGCATCCAGCGCATCCCGATGGCGCTGCACGAGTGCGAACTGCCGGTGATCGCTGCGGTGAACGGCCCGGCCGTCGGCGCCGGCTTCGACCTCACCCAGATGTGCGACATCCGCATCGCATCGACCGAAGCCCAGTTCGGCGAGACCTTCGTCAACCTCGGCATCATCCCGGGCGATGGCGGCTCCTGGTTCCTGACCCGCGCGGTGGGCTACCAGCGTGCGGCCGAACTCACCTTCTCGGGCCGGCTGGTCAAGGCCGACGAGGCACTCGCCCTGGGGCTGGTGCTGGAAGTGGTGCAGCCGGAAGAACTGCTGGCCCGCGCCCAGGACATGGCGCGCCGGATGTCGTACAAGCCGCCGCAGGCGCTGCGCTACGCGAAGCGGCTGCTCAAGCTGTCGCAGCGCATGCCGCTGCCCGAGTACCTCGACATCTGCTCGAGCTACCAGGCGCTGTGCCACAAGACCGAAGACCATGCCGAGGCGCTGCAGGCGTTCTTCGAGAAGCGCCGCGGCGAGTTCAAGGGGCGCTGACCGATGCGTGCATTGCTGACCCTGTGCCTGGCGGCGGGCCTGTCGCTGGCACTGCAGGTGCTTCCGGCTTCAGCCCAGGAAGCGCCGTTGCCGCCGGTGGATGCCGGCGCGAAAGACCCTTCCTGGGCGCCGTTCCACAAGCGCCTGGTGGCCGCCGTCGAGCAGCGCGACGTGAAGTTCCTGCTGTCGATCCTCGACCCGAAGGTACGCAACAGTTTCGAGAAACCCGACGGCGTGAAGGCCTTCGTCGAGCAGTGGGATCTCGACACCGCCGCCAAGGCGAAGGAGTCGCCGCTGTGGACCGAGATGCGCTCGATGCTGCGCTTCGGCGCCGCGCCGCTCGAATCGGCCACCGGCGAGCGACTGCTCTGCCTGCCGTATGTCGCGGTGACCTTCCCGCCGACGATCGACCCTTACCTGTTCGCCGCGGTGGTGACGCCCGACGCACCGGTCTTCGCGAAGCCGTCGACGCAGGCACCGATCATCGCCACGCTGTCGTACCAGATCGTCGGCGTAGAAGACTGGGACCTCGAAGACGACGTGAAGTCGCCGCAGCGCTGGGTGAAGGTGGTACTGAAGAACGGCGGCGGCTACATGGCCTCCGAACATGTACGCAGCGCGATCGAGGCGCGGGCCTGCTTCACCCGCAGCCGCGGCAAGGTTCCCAACGCCGGCCCCTGGCGGATGATCTCGCTCACCGTGGGCGGCGGCTGAGCGTGGCCAACCGGCCAGCGGGCTTCGTGGTGAACCGCGCCGGGCCCGAGGATGCCCCGGCGATCACCGACCTCTGGTTCCGGCACCTCGCCGAAACCAGCGGCGGCGTCGACCCGACCTTCACCCCTGCGCTCACGGCCCAGAAGAAGACCGCGCGCCTGAAGCGCGCGCTCGCCGCCGGCACGCTGCTCGGCTGGATCGCCCGCGCCGAAGGCCAGTCGCGGCTGCAGCTCGCTGGCTACCTCACCGCGCGCGTGCAGCTCGATGACCCGCTGTTCGGCGACACCTTCGAGTACGAGCCGGTGCTGTACATCGTCGATGTCGATGTCGAAGAGGCCTACCGCAGGCGCGGCCTGAGCAGCCTGCTGATGCAGCATGCCTCCGAACATGCCCGCCGGCAGCGCATCTCCACGCTGGAGCTGGCGGTGGTGGTGCGTGACGACCGGGCCGTGGCCGCGTGGAAGAAGCAGGGCTTCGAGCCCCGGGTGTCGGTGATGCGAAGGACGGTCGCGAAGCGCTGAGCGGCGGCCCCGGGCAGGCATGCGTGACGTGCAGGCCAACGTGCGCCAGGGAACGGATCGTGCCGGCAGGGCGCATGCTTGCACCCGTACCCGTCCCCGAGGAGCCGCACGATGTCCCGCACGAAATGGTATTCCCGCTTCGCCAAGTCGGCCTCGCATTTCTGCGGCCGCCCGAGGGTGTTCGCGCTCGCCGTCGGGATCATCCTCGCCTGGATGGCCACCGGACCCCTGTTCGACTACAGCGACACCTGGCAGCTGGTGATCAACACCAGCACGACGATCATCACCTTCCTGATGGTGTTCCTGATCCAGAACACGCAGAACCGCGACACCGAGGCGATCCAGGTGAAGCTCGACGAGCTGATCCGCGCCACCCGCGGCGCGCACAATGCGCTGCTCGACCTGGAGGAACTGGAAGAAGAGGCACTGGATGCGTTCCGCCGGCGCTACCAGGCCCTCGCGAGCGCCGCGCGCGCCGAACTGGCCAGCGGCGCGGACGATACCGGCACGCCGGAACCCTGATCAATAGGTCATGCAGGCCGCGTTCAACAGACCCGCCGCGAGCGACATCGAACCAAGGAACAGACCGTGCGCGACCTTGCCCTCGGGGATGCCGGTGACGATGCCCGGCATTGCCATGCGCACGCACAGGTAGACCAGCAGCTGGACCACGAACGCGACCGCGCCCCAGGACAGCATGTCGACCAGGTTCACGCTCTGGGCGACCGAGCGCGCGAGCGGCACCACGAAGCCGAACAGTGCACCGGCCAGGCTGCATGCGGCGGCCACGTTGCCTTCGCGGATCAGCACCAGTTCCGGATACGGCGTGACCCTGATGTAGATCGCGATGAACAGCACGACCATCGCCAGGGTCGCGGCGAAGTAGGTCAGGAAGGCCGGTACGCCCAGCATCGATTCGAACAGCACGCCCATCGGGTTTCCTCGTTGACGGATTGATTCGGCCGCCGGCCGGTTCACTCGAACCAGTGCGGGATGAAGCGGCTGCTGTTGCGGGTGATCGGTGAGCTGTCCTCGCGGATGCCCATGCCGGCCGCCCGGTCGCCGACGATCCACGAGCCGATCACCGGATAGCGGCCATCGAAGCGTGGCAGTGGTGCATAGGCCTGGTAGATGCAACCCTCGGCGCCATACGGCCCCCCCTCGTGATGTTCGCCCTGCGCCGACCGGATGCTGACGTTCGCACCCTCGCGCGAATACAGCGGCTTCTTCACATGGCTCGACGCCCAGCCGTCGCCGCCCAGGCCGCGCCCATCGAAGCTCGCCGCCAGCAGGTTAGGGTGGTCGGGGAACAGTTCCCACAGCACCGGCAGGATGGCCTTGTTCGACAGCAGCATCTTCCAGGGCGGCTCGATGAAGCGGGTGCCGCAGCCGGGAATGCAGGGACCGAACGCCTCGCGCAGCATCCACTCCCAGGGATAGAGCTTGAACAGCGCCTCGATCGGGCGGCCGTCGAGGTCGACGAAGCTGCCGCCGGAGCCGGACGCATCCTGCCGCCAGCCGATCGACTCGACGTCGATGGTACGCGGCTCGAGCCCGGCCTGCAGCGCCGTATCGAGCAGGTACTGCAGCGTGTCGGCGTCCTCGTCGTTCTGCATCGTGCAGGCGAGCGTCGGCGCGGTGGGCAGCGCGAGCGCACGCCAGCGTTCGACCAGTTGCTCGTGCAGGGAGTTGAACTGGTCGCAGCCGGGGCGCGTGTCCTGCAGCCAGTACCACTGCACGACCGCCGCCTCGAGCAGCGAGGTCGGCGTATCGGCGTTGTATTCCAGCATCTTCGGCTGGCCGTGCCCGTCCCAGGAGAAATCGAACCGGCCGAACAGGCTGGGCTCGGCACGCTTCCACGACTCGGCCACCATCGCATGGGCGAAGTCGGGTATGCGGAAGCGTTCGAAGTCCCGGGTGGACACCACCCGATCGACGGCTTCCAGGCAGCAGCGGTGCACCGCCTCGGTGGCAGCCTCGAGCACGTCGATCTCATCGGCGGTGAACGCGTAGCACGCCGATTCGTCCCAGTAGCCGCCGTCGGCACTGTGGAACGTGAAGCCGACCGCCTCGCACTTCGCCTGCCAGTCAGGGCGCGGCGTGCACCGTTCGCGGCGCATGCTCAGCCGCCGCTGCTCGAGCGCGCGCTGGTGCCGAAGCCGCTGCGCGTCGTGCTGCCGTTGCCTGCCACCTGGCTGCCCCCGTGCGCGGCGGCCGCGCGGGCGTTCCAGTCCTGGCGCAGCGCGCTGCCCCGGCCGTACTCGATGTTGCCGTTGCGGGTATCCATGACACCGAAACGGTTGTCGCGGCCACCCGTGCCACGTGCGCCGTAGTTGTACACCGGACCGTACCAGCCCTGTCCGCCGCTGGACGTCGACGTCTCTTCGCAGCGGCCGTTGTCGCCCCAATCGAGCTTGCAGTCGCTGTCGCGCGCATAGAGATCGCGCAGCGGCACCTGCGCCTGGTCGCAGCCGGCCAGCAGCGTGCCCGCAAGCAGCAGGGGAACACAGGCGGAGCGGCGGAACACACGATCCATTCGACGGCTGCGCATTCGGCGTCTGTTCCTGCGGCAGTTCGGAATCCGATTGTACGCAACCCTCGGCCCGCGTTTCAACGTGGCGCTGCTCGGGTTGCTGCTCGGGGTGCTGCTCCGGCTGCTGCTCAACTGCGCCTGACGCCGCGGTCGGCGGCAGCGTCCTGGCGGCCCGCGGTCGCGGACGCGGCATCGCGTGCGGGCGCCTCGCGCCCGGCACCCTGCCCGGACCCGGCAGGCGCGCGTCCATTGCCGGCGGCGCTGCCGTTGCCACGACCGTCGCGGCGTGCCCACCCACCGGAGGCCGCTTCGATCGTGGCACCCGGGCTGAGGCGGGCGCCGATCGATCCGCTGACCAGGGCATTCGCGATCGACGGCACCTGCAGCATCAGCATCGCCGAGACGCCCGACAGCAGGAAGGCTGCGGCGAAGTAATAGAAATTGAAGGTACCGGAGGCCGTGTCGATCGCACTGCCCATGCCCTCCATCATCGGCTCGTGCATGCGCGATACCAGCGTGACCACGAGGATGCCGACCACCTGGTAGAGCGCCGCGACGAGCGTGAAGCGAAGCCATGCGTCAAACAGGAAGCTGGCTGGCCGCAACAGCAGCCAGGGCAGGAACACTGGCCCGAGGGCAAAGGCGATCGACAGCAGGATCATCGACATCAGGTAGATGCCGAGGTAGATGCATCCGCAAAGCAGCAGCAGCAACGCCACCGCGAGCTTGAACAGCAGCGTGCAGAGCACGGTGACCGGTTCGAGCATCGAACCGATCCCGACGTCGGAATGCTCCCACAGCATGAAGGCCGCATCGAGGATACGCTGCACACCCTGGATCGCGGCAGGGCCTTCGTGGACGTTGCCCGACACCGCGCGCGACACCACCGCTGCCCCGCCGACGATCGCGTCGGTGACTGCACCCCAGTGGTCGAGCACGGCAAACAGGATGCCGGCCGTGAGCGACAGCGTCAGCAACTCGCCGGCCAGCAGCCCCAGCGGCGGTCGTTCGAGTGCCGCCTTCAGGCCCATCCACACCAGCGACAACCCGGCGAGCAGCGCCAGCAGGTCGAGCCCCCAGGGCAGCAGGCGGCGATGGATCGTCGCCGCCGCTTCGATCATGCCGTCGACTGGTGCGCGCAGGGCGCGATCGAAATCATCGCGGTTGCCCGCGACCACGGGTCCTTCGTGGCGGCGGTCGGCCGGATCTTCAACGACGGGCCCGGGCACCGCGGCGGCGTGCGCGGGCGGCAGTGCGGCTGCCAGGAGCGATGCCGAAAGGATCATGCATGCCCAGGCCATCGGGAGCCATCGCGCCACCATGCGTCGCTACCGCGGCAGGCGGCGCGATTCGATGGCCGCCGCCGCCTGCGCACGCATGCGCTCGGCGACCGCGCGCGACTCGGCACCGCGCCGGTCCGCCGCTTCGCGGTCGAGTTCATGGAGCCGCCTGACGCGCGCCGCGATGGATTCATCGCGTGCGGCATCATGCGCGCGGCGCGCATCGGACTCGGCCAGCCGGGCCTGGGCCGCGGCATTCTGCGCAACCAGAAGGCTCATCTGCTGGTTCAGCATCTGCAGCGACTGGTGCGTGCCCTCGGTATCGACGATACGCGCCTGCACCGCCCGCACCTCGGCGAAGTCGGCTTCGACCCTGGCCATGGACCGGCGCGCGTCGGCGAATGCTTCGCGCTGCCGATCGATGCGGTCGCGCGCCAGGGCGCGCTCGCGCTCGACATACTCCGGCCATGTCAGTCGCGACAACGCATGTGCCTGCCGGGTGACGACTGCCTCGGTACGCAACGCCTCGAGCGAACCACCGAGGCGATCGAGCCGGCCCAGGTACTCGGTGACCCGCTGCAACTGCTCGCCGGACACCATGCGCGTCGACTGGAGGTCCTGTGGCCGCAGCCGCGCCAGCTGGCGCAACGAAGCCTCGTGCTGCCGTTCCTGCAGCAGCAGCGACTCCCATTGCTGCTGGATCTGCCGGGCACGCTGGGCCTCGGCCACCAGCGCGGCCTGCACGCTGCGCACGTGCTGGATGTACGAGACCGGGTCATGCACGATCGTTCCGGTAGCTGGCATGCCGCCGCTGGCGCCGGCGGCATGGACGCCCGCCACCAGCAGGCAGACGACGACACGAGCCACGCCGGCCATTACTGCACCGGCCATCATTTCGGTCTCTCCGTATCCGGCGTGCCGTCATGCCCGGCAAGCTCGTCGAGGTAATCCTGCTGCCAGCCTGGCGCTGCCCCTGCGCGATGGCGTTCGAACGCGGCCTGCGCGCGCGGATCGGAGCGCAGGGCCGCGAGCAGCCGCGGCGGGAACACGATACTCGCGAGGCGCGAACGACCTGGCTGCGTGAGGTAGTAGTCGCGCTTCGGACAGGCCTGCCGGATGCGGTCGAGCTGGGCTGCGTTGAGACCGAAGCGCTCCAGGTAGAGACGGGCATGCGCAGCCGCATTCGGATTGGCGAGGTAGATCCGGGTAGGGATGTTGTCGACCACGCTGGCGAAGATCGGGCTGGCATGGATCTCCTCCAGCGACTGCGTCGCCAGCACCACCGCCGCATTGCGCTTGCGCATCGTGCGCAGCCAGTCGTTGAGCCGCTGGCAGAACAGCGGCTCTGACATCATGAACCAGGCCTCCTCGACATAGATCAGGGTCGGGCTGCCGTCGAGCGACCGTTCGACCCGCCGGAACGCATAATCGAGGAAGGCGCCAGCGACTCGTGGCGTCGCGAACAGCCTGCCGATCTCGATGCAGGTGAACTCGGAGGGATGCACCGCGGGGTCCTGGTCGGCCTGCAGGTGTTCGCCGCTGCCGCCCGAGGCTGGCCATCCGTTCCCCGCATGGTCGAAGTAGCGCGCCAGCGCCCCGTCGCCGACCCAGGCCTCGAGTTCTCCCGCCAGCCGGCCGGGCAACAGCGGAACCAGCGATCGCAGCCGCCATGCGCCGGGCGGTTGCGCCGACAGCAGGTCGAGCGCTTCACGCAGCGCGCGGTCATCGTCCGACCCCATCGCATGGCCGCGCGCGGTCAGCAGCAGTTCCATCCAGCCGGCAAGCCATTCGCGCTCCGCCGGATCGCACAGCCGCTCGAGCGGATTGACGCGCAGCGGTTGATGACCGCTCCCTGCGTCCACGTGCAGTCCGCCCTGCAGCAGGGTCGGGATTCGGCAGGAGTGGTCCTTGTCGAAGATGAACACTTTCGAGCCGGGATACTTGCGGCCCTGCGCGAGCAGGAAATTCATCAGCACCGACTTTCCCGAACCACTCGGGCCCAGTACCAGCGCGTGGCCGACGTCGCCGACATGCAGGTCGAAGTGGAAAGGCGTGCGGGCGTTGGTCGGAAGCAGCGTGAGCGCCGGCTGCAGGTGCCCGCACTGCTCGCTCAGGTGGGCGTTGGACGGGCTGCCGGCAGGGCATGAACGGATCGGCGCAAGGTCGGCGAGGTTCGCGCCCGACACGAAGAACCAGCGCGGTGACATCGCCCACTGCCCTGGAATCGACACGCTGAATGCCGCCAGCAGGTTGAGGCGTTCACGGATCACCGGATATCCGAGGCGGCGCAGGCGTCCGGCCGCGTCGCGCAACGTGTCGTCGAGATCAGCCGCGTCGCGCCCGCGCGCAAGCACGACGATCGAACAATGGCCGAACGCGCCTCCGCCGGCGGTGAGGTGCGCAAGCGCATCGGTCGCGTCCTGCGCGAGGTGCAGCCGCCCTTCGTCGATCAGCGCGGTCGGCTCCCGCGTGATCGCCTCCTTCAGGTAGCCGGCGAACGTCTTCTGCAGGTTGCGCTGGTGACGCTGGATGTCGCGGATACGCCGCGCGGCCCGGGCCGGGTGCTCGAAGCGGAATGCCAGAACGAGCGACAGTTCGCCGGGCACATCGAGCAGACTGTCGAGTGCGCCGGGCCATGTGCTCGCTGGCCATGCCTTCACGGAAAGCGCCGCGACCTCGACCGTACCGAGATGGTCGAAGACCAGGCGGTCGGCCTGCACCGACAGTTCGTTGTCCGGAAGCCAGGCATCGAGCAACGCACACTCGCCGGATTCGATGATCGGCTGTCCCTCGGAAGCAGGGCAGGCCCGATCGTGCAGCGCGGCGAGCAGGCGCGGCCCGCGCAGGCGGTCCAGGCCCAGGTCGGCGCCGGTCTCGACGAACGCGCGCAGTACTTCCTCGAAGCGCTCGCAATCGAGTTGCTGGCCCGCTGCTTGGCTGGCGAACGCCTGGCGGCGCGACAGCGTCCAGCGGCCCGACAGCGGGCGGTCCGGCGTCCAGGTCAGCGCGAGCGTATGCCGGTTGACGTAGTGCGGATCGCGGCTGAACGTGGCACGCCACAATCGGTCGAGGTAGGCGGAGAACGCATGCCCGAAGCGGGCCGCCGGCGGTTGCGGCGCGCGCCGGCGGTCGACGATCCACCACAGCGAGAGGCGCTCGTCGAAGTCGCGTATCGCCCGTTCGAGCAGCCGCACCTGGCGGTCTGCCGACTCCGGCGGACTGCCCTCGATATCGATGCCGCCGACCTCGTACAGGGCGAGCAGCGAACCGTCCTTGTTCAGCACCAGCGCAGGCGTCAGCAGGATCATCCAGGGCAGCAGCTCGGCAAAGCCGCGCGAGCCGCCGCGGTGGCGGCGCAGGATGCGGCGCAGGTTCAGCACAGCAGGTCGCCACCGAAGCCGGCCGGACGCCGCCCCTGGCGCAGGCCCGCGCGCGGCCACGGATCGTAGCGGTCGCACTGGCGCACATAGCCGATGTAGACCTGCCGCAACCAGGGGTCATGGCGAGTCATGCGCGCGAGCGCGAGGTGGAGTGCGGTCGCCACGAGCAGCCAGTACCAGAGCCCGGTGCCCATCACCACCGCCAGTGCAAGCGTGGCATTGAAGATCGCGATCCGGTCCTCGACGCCACCGAGGGTCTTCATCTCGAGCAGCGAGCGGTACACGGGCGTGCTGCGCAGCAGCAGTGCCGGTTGATCGGACGTCATAGACCAGCCCGTCATGTGCCGAAGCAGGCGGTCGATGCCCCCGCGCGGATGAGCCCGAGCCACTGGTCGGCAAGCAGTGCGAACGACACGCCGAACACCAGCCCGAGCAGGCTCTTGAAGACGCCGCCGAGTTCGCCGAACGCGATCATCAGGCCGGTGATCACGATCGCGATCACGGCGACCGCCTTGGCCACCGGACCCGAGAGGCTGCGGGCGACGACACAGATCGGTCCTTCCCAGGGTGCGGCGACACCTTGCGCGAGGGCTGGCAGCGCGACCAGCGCAAGCCCGGCGAGGGCGCAGCAGCCGGCCATCGCGAGCACCGGGGTGCGGTCACGCGGCCGGGGCATGTACGGGCAGCTCATCGCCGTGCTCCTTCCTGAACAGAACCGTGGTGAGGTAGCGTCCCTGCGTGCCGTCGAAGCCGTCGATGCGCAGGATCTCGGTGACGCAGCGTGTCCCGCGGCTTCGCGCCAGGAACACGACCAGGTCGAAGGCTTCGGCGATCTGGCGCTGCACGGCCTCGAACGGCCAGCGGACACCGGCGGTCAGCACCAGCGTCTCGAGCCGGCTCAGTGCCCCGAGCGCGTCGTTCGCGTGCAGCGTGGCGAGGGATCCCCGGTGCCCGGTGTTGGCCACCTGCAT
>CAIQON010000304.1 GCA_903873475.1 uncultured bacterium | reverse complement strand
CAGCGCGGCCTGCGTGCGCGCCCGTTCGAACAGGGCGTGTTCATGCCTCAGGAGTTCGACTGCCACCGCTTTGCAACCTGGGTGCGCACGGCGCTGCAGTCGTCGACGACCCTGCAGTCGCCGATCTGAGCGGTCGCGCTAGTCGGGCTGTATGCCCGCCGCCCTGACCACCTTCGACCACTTGGCTATCTGCGACTTGATGTAGGCCGCGAACTCCTGCGGCGTACCGCTGACGAGGTCGGTGCCCTGGGCGGCTGCCTTCTCTCGCGTGTCTGGCTGCCTCGCGATCTCGGCCAGTTCCCGGTTGAGACGGTTGACGATCGCCACCGGGGTGCGCGCCGGGCCCAGCACGCCGTTCCAGGCGCTGACGTCGAAGCCGGGCAGGCCTGCTTCGGACACCGTGGGCACGTCCGGCAGCGCCGATGCACGGCTCGGGCTGCCGATGCCGAGCGCGCGCAGGCGGCCGGCCTGTATGTGCGGCAGCGCGGCCGGCACGGTCGAGAAGCTCATCTGGATCTCGTTGCCCAGGAGGGCAGCGAGTTGCGCACCCGTACCCTTGTAAGGTACGTGCACGATGTCGACCCTGGCCATCAGCTTGAACAGTTCGCCGGCCAGGTGCGCCGAGGCGCCGGTCGAACCGGCGCCGTAGTTCATCTGCCCGGGCCTGGCGCGTGCCTGTTCGATCAGTTCCTTCACCGACCGCGCCGTCACGGCCGGTGCCACCAGCAACACGCTGTGTGTCAGAGCGACCAGTCCGATCGGCGAGAAATCGTCGAACGGATCGTAGGGCAGTCGGCTGTGCATGCTCGGCAGCACCGAATGGCTGGTGTGCGTGAACAGCAGCGTGTGGCCATCTGCCGGCGAGCGTGCGACCAGTTCGGAGGCGATCATGCCACCGCCGCCGGCGCGGTTGTCGATCAGGATCTGCTGGCCGAGCAGGGGTCCGAGCCTGGACGCGTACAGCCGCGCCAGCAGGTCGGTGCTGCCGCCGGGGGCTGACACCGCAACCATGCGGATCGGCCTGTCCGGCCATGCATGGGCAGGCGCGGCGACGGCCGTGCAGGCCAGCCAGAGCAGCGCGCGGCCGGCGGCAGGCGCCATCGGCCGGGCGGTTCGCATCGGGCGGGCGGGCGGCAGGTAACTGGCGGAAGTCGGGCGGAACATGCGGCAACTCCTGGATGGCGTGCCCGGCGCACTGCTCGCGAAGACGGGGTCTCCGGTCGGCCCCGGAGGCTTGGCCGTGGCGGGCGGCAGCCCGCCGCGATTGGTCTGCCGGTGAGTTCGCCGGTGGGTCTGCCGATTGCTCTGCAGGTCAGCCTGCCCTCGCACAGGCCGGCACTTTAGCGCGCGCCGCGAATGCTGGCTACTGCAGCGCACGGATTTGCTATGCTCCGCGCCTCCGACCCATCCTGCGGCAACCCGACGGACCCCAGATGAGTGTGCGCATCGACAAGTGGCTCTGGGCCGCACGCTTCTTCAAGACCCGCACGCTGGCGCAGGATGCGGTGGCCGGTGGCCGCATCCGGATGAACGGCGACCGGGTCAAGCCGGCCAAGGACGTGAAGCCGGGCGATGCCGTCGAAATCCGGATCGGTGAGCATGACTGGTCGGTGCAGGTGACCGCCCTCGCCGACAAGCGCGGCTCGGCCGACCTGGCGCGCACGCTCTACGCGGAAACGCCCGACAGCATCGCGCGCCGCGCTGCCCTGGCCGCAGACCGCAAGGCGATGTTCACCGGCGAATGGGCCGGGCGCACCGGCCGGCCCACCAAGCGCGACCGGCGCGAGACAGACCGCCTGCGCGGGAACGACGAATGAGTCAGCGAATGAGTCAGCGAATGAGTCGGCCCGACGCGGCGCGGTCGGGTTTCGCGACGCGCCTGGCATCGGGCCTGTTGCTGTGCGCGCTGTTGGGGACCGGCGCCCAGGCCCTCGCTGGTGCAGCGCCTGGCGCGCAGCACGCAGCCGAAGCGGTTGCACCGGTTGCGGCGCGCCCGAAGATCGGGCTGGTGCTGTCGGGCGGCGGCGCGCGCGGCGCCGCGCATGTCGGGGTGCTGAAGGTGCTGGAGGAATTGCGCATCCCGATCGACTATATCGCCGGCACCAGCATGGGCTCGATCGTCGGTGGCGCCTACGCCTCGGGCACCCCCGTGGCCGAGATGGAGGTGGTGCTGGGCAAGCTGAGCACCGCTGCGCTGCTGGTCGATCGCCCGGATCGGATCGACCAGCCGATCCGGCGCCGCCGGGACGACTTCGCACCTTACATTGGGCCCGAGTTCGGCGTGCGGGGCGGTTCGGTGCGCCTGCCGCGCGGTGCCGTGTCCGGCGTGGCCCTGGAAGCCGTTCTGCGCGGCCTGGTCCGGGTGCGCGGTGTCGAGCAGTTCGACCGGCTGCCGATCCCGTTCCGTGCGATCGCCACCGACATCGAGAACGGCGAGCGCGTGGTGCTGTCCGGCGGCGAACTGGTCGGTGCCATGCGGGCGAGCATGGCCGTGCCGGGGCTGGTCGCCCCGGCCGAGATCGGCGGGCGCCTGCTGATCGACGGCGGGCTCACGCGCAACCTTCCGGTCGATGTCGTGCGGGCGATGGGTGCCGACATCGTGATCGCGGTCAACCTGGGCACGCCGCTGCTGCGCCGGGACCAGCTCGATGGGCTGCTGGGTGTCAGCGTGCAGATGCTGAACATCCTGACCGAGCAGAACGTGCGCGCCTCGCTGGCGGAACTGCGCCCGCAGGACATACTGATCGAGCCTGCACTGGGGGACTACTCCGCCGGCGACTTCGACAACATGGAGAAGACGGTACCGATCGGCGTGGCTGCGGCACGCCTTGCCGCGGCGCGCCTGCAGGCCCTGGCACTGTCGCCGCAGGCCTATGCCGCGCTGCGCAGGGCGCAGTCGGTGCAGGTGCTGGTCGACCGCCGGCCGATCGACGAGATCCGGGTCGAGGGCCTGTCGCGCGTGAACCCGGTGGTGGTTGCCAATGCGCTCGATACCAAGGTGGGCCAGCCAGTCGACCAGGCGGTACTCGACGCCGACCTGCGGCGCGTGTTCGGACGGGGCGAGTTCGAGCACGTCCGCTACAGCCTGCTGGACGAGCCCGGCCGGCGGGTGCTGTCGATTCGCGCGCCGGAGCGGTCGTGGGGGCCGCAGTACCTGCGCTTCGGCCTGGGCCTGTCCAGCGACCTGCGGGGCGAAAGCTATTTCAACCTGCTCGCCAGCTATCGCCGGGAATGGATCAACGCGCTCGGTGCGGAATGGCGCACCGATGTCCAGCTGGGCCACGACAACCGCTTCGTGTCCGAGTTCTATCAGCCGCTGACCGTCGAACAGTCGCTGTTCGTCGCGCCGCGCGTGGAGGTCACCCGGCGGCCGGTGCCGCTGTTCCGCGGCGACATCCGCGTAGGACGCCTCGACGAGTCGGTGGAGCGCGTGGCCCTGGACGTCGGCAGCCAGTTCAGCCGCCATGCAGAAGCCCGGATCGGCGTGCTGGCCGGGCAGAAACAGCTGGCCGTGGACACCGGTGCGATCCTGCTGCCACCGTCGCTGAGCGCGGTCAACGAAGGCGCGTTCACGGGCCGCATACTGGTCGACCGGCTGGACAACGCGCGCTTCACGCGCAGTGGCTACAGCGCGGCGGTGAACCTGTTCGGCTCGCGTACAGCGCTTGGCGCCGATGCCGGCTACACGCGATTCGATGTCGACCTGCTGGGTGCGACCTCGGACGGGGCACATACCTTCCAGGTGGGCCTGCGCAGCAGCGGGGCGGCCGGCAGCGCGCCGCTGCCACTGAACGACCTGGTGCAGTGGGGCGGTTTCCAGCAGCAGTCGGGCTATCGTGCCGGGCAGTTGCTCGGCCAGGGGCTCGACTACGGGCGCGTCACCTACCTCAACCAGCTGATCAAGCGCGGGCTGCTCGATGGCGCCTATGTCGGCACATCGCTCGAGGCCGGAAAGATCCGCGGCACGCAGTTCGTGGAGTCGCCGAGCGGCCTGCTCGTGTCGGGCTCGGTGTTCGTCGCGATGGATACCTTGCTCGGTCCGGTGTACCTGGCGTGGGGGCGGGCGCGCGACGGCAACAGCTCGTTCTACCTTTACCTCGGCCGGCCGTGAGTGCTTCCGGGGTGATGGCCGGGTGCAGTGGCCGTGCAGACGGCCGGGCGCGGCAGGCCTCGGCAGCACGGGCTGGCATTACAATGCCGGGATGAGACTCTCCGTCCTCGACCAGTCCCCGATCATCAGCGGCTGCACGCCGGCGCAGGCCATCGCCGAGACGATCGCCCTCGCCCGGGCGGCCGAGTCGCTGGGCTATTCGCGCTACTGGCTGGCCGAACATCATTCGACGAAGGCGCTCGCCGACCCCTGCCCCGAGATACTGGTCGGGCGGGTGGCGGCGGCGACCTCGACGATCCGCGTCGGCACCGGCGGGGTGCTACTGCCCTATTACAGCGCACTGAAGGTCGCCGAACAGTTCCGCATGCTCGAGGCATTGTTCCCCGGACGGATCGACCTGGGCATCGGGCGTGCGCCCGGCAGCGACCAGCGCACGGCGATCGCCGTCGGTGGCGGGCGCTATCCCACCGCCGAAGAATTCCCGCAGCAGGTGGTCGACCTGGTCGGTTTCCTTGACTGCACCCTGCCCGCAGACCATCCGTTCGCGCGCGTCACTGCCCAGCCTGCGGGCGAAGGCTCGCCCGAGGTGTGGCTGCTCGGTTCCTCCGACTACAGCGGTGCGCTGGCCGCGCACCTGGGGCTGCGCTTCTCGTTCGCGCACTTCATCAGCGCGCACGGCGGCGAGGCAGTGATGAACGCCTATCGAGAGCGCTATCGGGCGTCCCCGCGCGAGGCCGCGCCGCATGCGATGCTGACCGTGTTCGCGGTCTGTGCGCCGACCGACGCCGAGGCCGATCGCCTCGCCGGGTCGATCGACCTGCGCCGGCTGCGCATGCAGCAGGGCATCAACCTGCCGGTTCCCTCGCAGGCCGAGGCCGACGGCTATGCCTACAGCGCACCTGAGCGTGCGGTGGTTGCGCGCAACCGCGCCCGCACGCTGATCGGCTCGCCGCAGCGGCTGCGGGGCGAAATGCTGGCGCTGGCCGACACGTTCGGTGCCGATGAACTGATGATCCTCACCATCACCGGCGACTATTCCACCCGGCGTCGTTCGTATGAACTGATCGCCGAGGCGTTCGACCTGCAGCGGTCGGCGCTGGCTGCCGTGGCGGCCTGATGCGCGCCGGGCCAGCGCAGGGGCTGCCGAGGTGAAGCGGGTGTACTCGGCCAGCGACCTCGTCGACGCGCGCCTGCTCGCCGATTCGCTCGCCGACGCGCACATCCGGACGCACCTGTTCAATGCCAGCGCGATGGGTGCGATGGGCGACCTGCCGTTCGGCGAGACGTGGCCGGAAGTGTGGATCGCCGACGAGCGAGACCTCGCACGTGCACGCGCGCTCGTCGCTGCGCACGCTGCACGGCGCTCAGCGAGCGGCAGCGTTCACTGCGGTGCCTGCGGCGAGGACAGCCCGTCGAATTTCGGCTGCTGCTGGAACTGCGGTGCGGATGTCTCGCCGCAGGACGACCATCGGGCCGGCGGCGCACCCGGAGACCTTCATTGAGCGCGCCGGGCATCACGGTGATCGGCGCGGGCATCGTCGGCGTCGCGGTGGCGAGCTACCTGCAGCGCGACGGCCATGCGGTCACGCTGGTCGATCGCGGTCCCCCGGGCGAGTTCACGTCGATGGGTAATGCCGGCATCCTGAGCCCGGGTTCGGTGGTGCCGGTCGGCATGCCGGGGATTCTCAGGAAGGTGCCCCAGTGGCTCACCGACCCGGCTGCGCCGCTGTCGGTCAAGTGGGGCTACCTGCCGCAGGCGGCGCCCTGGTTGTGGCGCTTCATCCGCTCGAGCCGGCGCGAGCGAGTCGAGGAGATCGCCGACGCACTGCGTCCGCTGCTCGGGCAGACCTTCGAGGCATACCGCACGCTGACGCACGCGGCTGGCTGTACCGACCTGATCAACCAGTCGGGCTACATCGCGGTGTACGAGACCGAAGCTGCCTACCGGGCCGATGCGCTTGCATGGCAGTTGAGGCGCGACCGCGGTGTGAAGGTGGTCGAACTCGACGCGGCGCAGATCCGTGAGCACGACCCCGACCTGGCGCCGATCTACGTGCGCGGCGTGCTGCTGCCCGAACAGGGCCATGTCGCGAATCCGCTGTGGCTGACCCGCCGGCTGTTCGACCATTTCATCGCGTCCGGGGGCGATTACCTGCAGCGTGACGTCACCGGCCTGCAAGTGTCCGATGGCCGGGTCGATGCGCTGGCCACGACCGGTGGCACGCTTCCGGTCGACCGGGTCGTGCTGGCGGCCGGCGTGTTCTCGGCGCGGCTGGCGGCCCGGCTCGGTACGCATGTGCCGCTCGAATCGCAGCGCGGCTACCATGTCCATTTCCCGGAGCCCGGCATCTCCCCGCGCACCCCGGTGATGTCCGGCGAATTCAAGTTCTTCACCACGCCGATGGCCGATGGCCTGCGCAACGCCGGCACGGTCGAGATCGCCGGCCTCGATGCGCCGCCGACCCAGGCCCGCATCGACGCGCTGGTGCGCCATACGAAGCGCATGTACCCGGGCGCGCACCTGGACGGCATGAGCACCTGGATGGGCCATCGGCCCTGCACCCCCGATTCGCTGCCGGTGATCGGACGTGCGCGGCAATTCGGCAACGTCTACTTTGCCTTCGGCCACGGCCATACCGGCCTGTGCGGCGGCGCGCCGACCGGCCGGCTGATCGCCGACCTGGTCGCCGGACGGCCACCGTACATCGATCCCGCGCCTTACAGCCCTGAGCGTTTCTGACCGTCCGGTGGCCCGACAGGCCGCCTGGATGACGATGGGCGCCGCCGGGTGACTCGGGCGCACCTGTAACGGGCGCAGCGACGGCAGGCCGCACTGCAGGCAGGCACTGAACGTCTGCGGCGGGAGCGCGACGCCCTGCAACGTGCACACGCCCGAGGCATGAATGGCCTTGCGGCCATGGGCAGGGTGTTGGCATGGGGTTTGCAAGCACCATGGCAGGGCGATGTCGACCCGGAGGAAAAGCCCCTGAGTGACCCGGAGAACGGTCGTGGCGATGCAAGCGGCGCGGCCGGGGGTGCCACTCGCAAGTCTGGTCTTTCGCAATGAATGATGAAGTGGTCGAGATGAACTACAGCGAATGCTTGAAACAGATGGCCGGTGAAGCCGACCTGCCGCGCGACATGGCAGAGTGGGAGGCAGAGTCCGTGTTCGCGGCGATGCTCGATGGCGGCGTGCCGGAACTCGAACTCGGGGCGATCCTCGCCATGCTTCACCAGAAAGGCGAGTCGGCCAGCGAACTGCTGGGCTTCGGTCGTGCGCTGGCCACGCGCGTCGCGCGCCTGGAGCGCGTGCACGAGTCGGTGCTGCCGGTGGTGCTGCCGAGCTACAGCGGCGCCTGTGACGAACCCAACCTGCTGCCGCTGCTCGCGCT
>CAIQON010000303.1 GCA_903873475.1 uncultured bacterium | reverse complement strand
CGTGAGGTCCTGCAGGATGTAGAAGCAGACCCCTTCGAGCACGATCCCGCCTGCGGCCTCGATACGGCCGATGTAGCCCAGTTCCGTCGCGCTGTGCTTCATCGCGTTGCTGGTGGTCACGAACAGCTTCGAGCCGGTGGCGACCTTCCGTCCGTCGAGCAGTTCGGAGATCCGCTTCAGTTCGAACAGGGACAGTTGTGGCGCGGAGAACACGACCAGGTTGCAGCGCCCGTCCTGGATGTCGTAACCCGCGTACAGGCGATCGATGTCGGCGCGCGTGATGCGCATGTGGTCTGTGGGACGATTGCCCCCGAGCGCCACGGCCACCGAGGGCGCCTCCGGCGTGACACCGACCATGTGGAACATGGCGTGCGAGCCGTAGCTCGCGAGCGATGCACCCAGGTGCTTGAGTTCGTCCGAGGACGGCGCACGGCGCAGCGGCGCGCCACCCGGGCCGGAAAAAACCGGTACCGCGTAGTAGCTCTGGTGCGGCTCGCCGACCAGGCGACCGATCGCCCCCCAGTCGGCAAGGTCGCTCGGATCGACGTCGAGTTCGACCGTGAAGTTGCCGCGCCGCACCTCGTCGAGGTGGAATCCGTACTCGGGCGTGCGCCCGGTGATCGCGCTGGCAAGCGCCGACGGACCGCCTTCGAAGTTCGTGCGTGCACCGAACACCGAGTTGGCGTAGATCACCGTGCCGGTGTCGCCCCACGCCACGTGTTCGCCCAGATGCGGCTGGTACAGGGTCTGGTAGTTGATGCAGGTGTCGGCGGTGATCACGTTCATCTGGCGCAGGTGGGCGATGATCTGCCGCTCCTTCTCCACCTCGTCTTCGACCTGCCCGAGCTGCTTCACATGGGCGAAGTCGACGCAACGCGCATTGGTGGTGATGCCCACTGCGCAATGGGTGCCGGCCTCGACCATGTGCTTCAGGCGCGACAGGCCTGCATCGCCCATCACCTCGATGTCGCCCATCATGTGCGCGTTGCTGATCGGCACGAAGCGCTTCGCACCAAAGAAACGGCCCACTGCGACCTGAAAGTCGATCGCTTCCTTCACCGCGGCGCCGCGCTCGCCGCGCTGCATCGCAAGCTCTTCATCACTCAGTTGCATGGTTACCCTCCACGGTCGCTACCGCACGTATCCGGCATTCAGGACAACTGCTCGCTCTTCGCCGCCTCGGCCAGCGCGAACGCCTGCGTGCCCGCGCTCACCGTCCCGCTGTAGCGCGAGAAGAACAGGAACCCGTCGAACGGCGCCACGATCTCTTCGAGCACCGCGTAGCTGTACAGATCGATCACGCGGCCGAGCAGCGTTCCGGCGGCGATCGGCTGCCCGATCTGCTCCGGACGCTCGAACAGCGACTCGAGGTAGCCGCTGTTGTGCGGTCGCAGTTCTCGCCGGGCCACCAGGTCGAAATGGATCTGCTTCACCGCGGGCACCGGCGCATCGACCAGCCCGAGGTGCGCGGCCAGCCGGTTCAGCCCGTCCATCGACTGCTTCGTGTAGGTGGCCGTGCTGTCCGGCCCGAGGAAGGTGCCACCCACTTCCGGGTTGCAACTCGGGATACCGCGCTTCGTCGTCACGTAGTGCGCGGACGTTCCGGTCAGGTCGTTCTCGTGCACGAACGGCTGGCCGAACGCACGTGCCATCTCGAAGCAGCGCTGCTTCACCTCGGCCGACGCCTTGCCGTTGTAGTCGACTCGGCCCTGCAGCCGGCCGCCGGTCCCGCCGGCATGGAAGTCGCAGTGGAAATCGATGTGGTCCAGGACCTGGGCCGTGATCACCGCTGCGATCATCTGCGTCGTGTTGCCGCGGGCGTTACCCGGGAAGGCTTCATGCAGGTCGGTGCGGCCGTGCGGCTCGGGCGTGAGCCGCTGGCAGGCGGCGGTCGCGAGCGGATTGCCCACCGACACCACGACGATGCGCCCGGACAGCCTGCCGGTGTCCAGGCCAGCCAGCCACTGCCGGATCACCATCGTCGGCAGGAATTCGTCGCCATGCTGGTTGGTGATGATGCCCAGCGTCGGCCCGGGTTTGGCCCCGGTCACCACGTGCAGCGGTACCGTCAGGTCTGCGCCGTTGAGCATGGTGGTGACCGGCAGCCGATGGAAGCTGCGACCCTCGGTCTCGTTCGCCCAGAGAGGCGTCGTGCCCGGAGCCCCGCTCATTGCGCTACCTTTACCGGCTGACCCGATTCGATCGATTGCAGGATCGCCTCGAGCCCGCATACGCCAGCCAGGATGTCCTCGACCGGCATCACGTAAGGCTGGCCGGCCTCGATCGCACGCGCGAAGGCCTCCAGTTCCAGCTTCTCGGTGCGCTCGGCGGAGAACTTCCGCACTTCGCGCGGCTGGTCGATCATCTGCAGCGTGAGGTCCCAGGTGGGCAGGTGCTCGATCGCGCCCACTTCGGCCATGCCCTTGGTGCCGAAGAACTGCATGCGCCAGCATTCCGCGCTGGCCAGCACCATGCCGAGGTAGGCGGTCGCGCCGCTGCGGAAACGGTAGAGCACCGACGTGGTGTCGTCGACGCCGCGGTCGAGCACCTGCCGGAAGCTCTGCGCGTAGACCTGCTCGATCGGTCCTGCCAGGAAGATCATCGCGTCCATGTTGTGCACGCCACGGCCGGTGAGACCGCCGCCAGGGCTTTCGGTGCGGTCGGGGCGCCAGTGGTCGGGCGCATACCGGAACACGCTCGGGCCGTTGAAGTTGCCTTCGACATGCAGCAGCTGCCCGAGCGTGCCGTCCTCGAACATGCGCTTGATCTCGAGCATCGCCGGCTGGAAACGCCAGTTGAAACCGAGCGACAGCGTGACGCCGCCCGCCCTGCAGGCCTCGATCGCGACCAGCGCGTCCTTCTTGTTCAGCGTGAACGGTTTCTCGACGAAAACGTGCTTGCCGGCCTTCGCCGCGCGCGTGATCACGTCGACATGGCTCTTGTGCGGCGTGGTGATCACCACCGCATCGACGTTCGGATCGTCGAGGACCGCGTCGAGGTCTCCGTGCAGCGGGAAGCCGTGCTCGTCGGCGAACGCCTGGGCCTTCTCAGGGGTGCGGGTGGCACCGGCGACGAACCTGATCTGGTTGCTGCCGCGGGCGCAGGTGACCATGTTCTGGCCCCAGCGGCCGAGGCCGATGATGGCGGCTCGGATCATTGCGTGTTTCCTTCAGAAAGGGCGGACGCAGTTGCGTCCGTGATGGATCGGACCGATTTCAACCGCGTGCCCGCGACAGGATGGCATCGGGGAACTGGAACACGTTGGCGGGCGACTCCTCGAAGCCATGGTCGCCCTTCAGGCGCTGCACCATCTCGAGCGCGAACGGGGCGGCGCGGTAGAGCAGGATGCGCTGCGAATCGTTCAACCGCAGCCCGGCCCGCTCGGCCATCGTATCGCACAGCGCGCGCGTCTTCGCGTCGGTATCAGGGGCGTCGGTCGGCACCGGGATCGCCGCCAGGGCTGGCTGGGCCGCGCCGGCCACCAATGCCGGCTCGCGCGTGTGGAAGTCGGTCGCCAGCTGGAACGCATGGCCCACGCGCAGCACGGTGGATTCATCGAACGGGCGTCCGATCACCTGCATGCCCAGCGGCAGCCCGCTGGCCGAGAAGCCGCTGCACACCACCAGCGCAGGTCCGGCGGCGACGTTCGACGGCGTGAACAGGTTGGGCTTCTTCCAGAAGTTCAGCGGGTCATGGTGGTCCAGGCGCGGCGCAGCCCCCTGGCCGATGGTGAGCAGCACGTCGTACTGGTCGAAGATGCCCATCATCTGCGACACCGTGCGGCGATGTTCGCGCGTGGCGCGGAAGTAGTCGCTGGCCGAGAACAGGCAGGCCGGCAGCGCGCGCTGCAGGAAATCCCAGCCGAAATCGCCCGGCCGCTCCTGCAGGGCCTTCAGGTGGATGGTGAAGATCTCGGTCTCGGCGATGATCACCTTGATGTCGAACGATTCCTTCAGCGGGCGCACGCGGGCGTCCTCGACCACCGCACCCAGGCTGCGGAACACGCCGATCGCGTCATCCAGCGCGGCGACCAGGTCGGCTGGCGCGGGCTGGTCTTCCTCCCAGTAGTGGCGCAGCACGCCGATACGCAGGCCCTTCAGGTCGGAAGTCAGCGCGGCGCGGTAGTCCGGAATGCGCGCGCGCACCGAGCCGCTGTCGGCCGGGTCGAAACCGGCGAGCGCCTGCAGCAGGATCGCGCAGTCTTCGACCGATCGCGCCATCGGCCCGCAGTGGTCGAACGAGAAGGAGTTGGGGATCACGCCGGCACGCGAGACCAGGCCGAAGGTCGGCATCAGCCCGGAGACGCCGCACCACGAAGCCGGGCCGCGGATCGACCCGCCGGTGTCGGAGCCCAGGGCGGCCGGCACGAAGCCGGCGGCCAGCGCCGCGCCGGAGCCGCTGCTCGACCCGCCGGTGAAGCAGGCGGTATTCCACGGATTGCGTGCCGGCGGCCAGGGCAGGTCGAAAGACGGCCCGCCGTGCGCGAACTCGTGGGTAGCCAGCTTGCCCAGCAGGGTCGCGCCCGCTTCGTAGAGCTTGCGCGTGGTGGTCGAGTCTCGAGCAGGGATGCGGTCGATGCACACGCGCGAATGGCCGGAGGTGAGGATGCCAGCCGTGTCGTAGATGTCCTTCAGCGCGAAGGGCACGCCGTGCAGCGGCCCCTTCCAGCGCCCGGCTGCGATGTCGGCATCGGCCGCACGGGCCTGCTCGAGCGCCAGCGTCGGGGTGGGCGTGATGAACGCGTTGATCTGTGGCTCGAAGGTGTCGATGCGTTGCACCAGGGCCTGGGTGTATTCCACCGAAGACAGCCGCCTGGCCTGGATCAGGGAAGACGCCTCCGCGATCGACAGCCGATGCAGGGAGGAGAGGGCCTGGCTGGGCCCGGACGGAACTGAGGACATATGCACCTCGCACGGATCGGAAAGGTGGATTATCCCGTGTCCGCGCGATGGCTGCTGGCGCACCCGCCTCAGCAACTTCCCGGCGGCGTCTCGTCGACCCGCTCAACCACGAAACGCTCGCCTGCCCAACGGTAGACGAGCGAGCGGCGCCCGTTGTTGCGTACCTTGCCGGACGGGCAGGGTGCCCCCGCCACGGCAAACCAGCGCACCAGGCGACCGTTGATCAGTTCCAGCCGCAGCGGCCCGGTCATGCCGTTGAACACCGGGTCGTTCGAGCGCACCGCATGCTCGGTGGGCAGTTCCCGCACGCTGTCGGGATGCTGGTACTTGTAGACGCCGATCAGATCGGCCGTACCGTCCGTGGATTGACAGGTGGTCGCCTCCACCACCGCTTCCTCGGCATTGTCGCCGTCGAGGTCGGCGTATCGCACGTTCATCGAAAGCACGCGTTTCGATTGCACGCAGATCGCTGCCAGGCCGCGAATCCGCATGACATGGTGCGACAGGCTGATCTTGCGGATCGTGCGGTCGAGCCCCTGCGAGCTGGAGGCCCGTTCCACGCCGAACCCGGCCGCCACTGCTGCTGGCAAGCCGGCTGGCAGCGGCGCGAATGCCGCTGCCAGCAACGCAGCCGCCGCGCACCGGGTGCGCAGGCCGCTCAACATCGGGTCATACCGTCGATGGGCCACCCAGGATGCAGGTGATCTGGCTCGACAGCACGCCGCCATTGCCGTGGACGATCGCCGTCTCGGCGCCCTTCACCTGGCGCGGGCCGCACTCGCCGCGCAACTGCCGCACCGCCTCGATCAGGATGAACAGGCCGTACATGCCGGGATGGCAGTAGGACAGCCCGCCGCCGTTGGTGTCGACCGGCAGCTCGCCGCCCGGTGCGATGCGCCCGCCCGACACGAACCGGCCACCTTCGCCCTTCGGGCAGAACCCGAGGTCCTCGAGGAACAGGATCGGCGTTATCGTGAACGCGTCGTACAGCTCGACCACGTCGATGTCTTTCGGCCCCAGGCCGGCCATCGCGTAGGCGCGCGGCCCTGACACGGCGGCACCGGTGACGGTGAGGTCTGCCATGTTCGCGATGCTGTTGTGCGAGATGCCTTCGCCATAGCCGATGGGGTAGACCGGCTGCTTCTTCAGGGTCTTCGCCCGTTCGCCCGAGGTCATCACGATCGCGCCGCCGCCATCGGTCACCAGGCAGCAGTCGCGCACCGACAGCGGATGGCTGACCATGCGCGAGGCGAGCACCTGCTCGATGTTCAGCGGCTCTTTCTCCCAGGCGGCCGGATTCATCAGCGCCCACTGGCGGGCAGCGACGGCGACCTCTGCGAGCTGCTCGCGCGTGGTGCCGTACTGATGCATGTGGCGCGCGGTGGCCATCGCGTATGCAGTCGGCGGCATGAACGGCTTGAACGGCGCTTCGTAATAATTGTATTCGCGCGGGCTGGCGGCGGCCCGCGACACCGAACGCTGGGTGCTGCCATACGTGATCACCGCGACTTCGCATTGCCCGAGCTGGATGGCCGCCCATGCATGGGCGACATGCGCCTCGAACGACGAGCCACCGATCTGCGTGTTGTCGTTCCAGGTCGGGTTCAGGCCGAGGTATTCCTTCAGCATCATCGTCGAGAACCGGGCCTGCGAGGTAGCCGCGAACAGCGCATCGACGTCGGACAACTGCAGCCCGCAATCATCGAGCGCGCGCATCACGCCCTGCGCCATCAGGTCGATCGGGCTGGTATGCGGTGCCACCAGGCCGAGGTCGGACTCCGCCACGCCGACGATCGCGGCACTGCCTCGCTTCAACAGGTTCTGCATCATGCGCCCTCCACGGCGGTGAACACGGGGTAGGGCGGGTCTTCCGGCTTGTCGCCCGGGTGGGTACGGAACTTCACGCGCATGCCGATCGTCACGTCCTTCGCACCTATGTCCTCGACACGGCTCATCAGGCGGAAGCCCTCGTCCATGTCGATCAGCGCGACGTTGTACGGTTGGCCGTCCTTCACCGGGATCCAGGTGGTCGAATACACGGTGCCCAGACCCTTGGACACTTTCCATTCGAGCGCACTGCCGCTGACTGGCGCGACCACGCGCGGGTAGAAGAACGCCTTGCCGTCGGCGGCGCTGTACTGGTAGGCGAACTCGCCAGCCTTGAGGTACTCGATGAACTTGCCGAGCGGGGATTGCTGCTTCAGGTCCATGGTCCGGTGCGTCCTCTCTGGTCGATGAAGGATTCTTGCATGCAAGGCTGGGCGGCGCTCACGGCGCCGGCTTCAGTGCCACCAGCGCATCGGCGGCGACGATGCCGCGTTCGCCGAGAAACAGCGGGTTCAGGTCGATCTCCGCGATCCGCCCGGCATGGTCCGCCACCAGCCACGACAGCCGCGACAGCAAGTCGGCGAGCGCGTCCACATCGAGGGGTGGACGACCACGATAGCCGGTCAGCAGCGGCGCGGCTCGGATGCGCCCGATCATTGCACGCGCCGTCCGGATATCGAACGGCGCGAATTCGTGGGTGACGTCGCGCAGCAGTTCGGCCGCGACGCCGCCGAGCCCGAACATCACCACCGGGCCGAACACGGGATCGACCACCGCGCCGACGATCACTTCGGTGCCGCGCGCCATCTCGGTCACGAGGATGCCGTCGATCCGTGCCTCCGGGTGATGCCGGCGGGCGTTGTCCTCGACCTCCCGCGCTGCCGCCTTCAGTCCCAGGAGGCCGGCGACGCCGAGGCGCACGCACCCGGCTTCGGTCTTGTGCGGAATGTCCGGCGATTCGATCTTCACCGCCCACGGCGCGTCGAACGGCAGCGCCGACAGCCTGCCGACCTCGGCGGGCGAGAGCAGGACCTCGCGTGTGACGGGGATTCCGTACGCGGCCAGGATGGCCTTGGAACGATGCTCGCCGAGCGTGCCGCCCTCGGCGGGCAGGTCGAGCAGCACCGGCTCGACGCCGCGCGGCTGCGGCGCGGGGCGAAGCGCATGGGCCCTCAGCCGTGCCGCGAAGCCCGACAGCGCCCCGGCTGCGACCGCACAGCGTGCAGGGGTCGATATCAGCGGCACGCGCGCCTCCCGCAGCATCGCGATCATCGACTGGATACGCTCGGGCGGCTCGTTCTGGCTGATGATCACCGGCTTGTCGGTACCCTTCAGGATCTCGAGCAGTTCAGCGCACCAGGGCTCGGCATTGGCGCCGCCGATCGAGCGCGGGATCAGCAGGTCGACCGACGGGTCGGCGAGCAGCGTGCGGATGATCTGGTTGTATTCCTGCCAGGCCGCCGAGAAATGTGCGGTCACGTCGACCGGATTGCCGATCGACGCGAAGTCGGGCGCGACCGGCCGGATCGCATCGATCGAGGCCTGCCCGGGCAGCGGCAGTTCCAGCCCGGCCTCCTCGCAGCGGTCGGCCATCAGCACGCCGGCACCACCAGAGGTGGTCAGGATGGTCACGCCCTTGCCCTTGGGCAGGCGGCCACCGAGGAAGACATGCAGCGTGTCGATCAGGTCGTCGATGTCGCGGATCTGCACGAAGCCGCCACGCTCGAACGCCGTGCGGTACAGCTCGGCGCTGGCGGTCAGGTTGGCGGTGTGCGAGGCCACGGCACGCCGGCCCGCGACAGTGTTGCCGACCTTCCAGACGAGGATCGGCTTGCCCAGCTGCAGCGCGCGTTCGCCCAGCGCGAGCAGTGCACGCCCATCGGTCAGTCCTTCCATGTAGGTGACCAGCACCTCGACCTCCGGGCGCTCGATCAGGCAGGCCATCATCTCGAGCGAGCTGATGTTTGCCTCGTTGCCAGTCGAGAACACGTAGCTGAAACCGATGCCTTCGCGCTGCGCGGCGGAGACCACCGAATAGCCGAAGCCGCCGCTCTGCGTGACCATCGAGACCGGCCCTGCCTTCAGCGCGGGATTGGCGAACGAGTGGCCGAAGCCAAGGTAGGCGCGTGCGCGCAGGTTCATCACGCCCTGGCAGTTCGGGCCGATGATGCGGATGCCGGTGTCGGCCAGTGCGCTGTCGAGCGCGCGCTGGAGTTCCATGCCGCGCTCGCCCAGCTCGCGGAACCCCGCGGACAGCACGATCGCATGCGGTACGCCGGCGCGGCCGAGGTCACGGATGGCCTGCGGCACCGAGGCGCCCGGCACGGCGATCAGTCCGATGTCGCACGGCTGGGGCAGTTCGGCCGCGCTTGCGTAGCAGCGCAACCCGCGCACCGTCTGGTAGCGCGGATTCACAGGATAGACCGCGCCCTCGTAGCCGAACTCGGTGAGGAACCGCATAGGCTGGCCACCGATCTTGCGCGCGTCCTCGGTGGCGCCGATCACCGCGACACCGCGTGGCTCGATCAGTCGGGAGAAATCCGCCGCCATGTCAGTCCGCCTTTATGCCGGCCGTCCTGACGATCTTCGCCCAGCGGTCAATTTCCGCCCTGACCAGCGCCAGGAATGCCTCCGGGGTACCGGTGGCGATCTCGATGCCCTGGATGGCGAAGCGTTCCTTCATTTCGGCCGACGCCATCGCGGTGCGTACGCCGGTGTTGATGCGCGCGAGCAGCGGGCGCGGGATGCCACCGGGCCCGGCGATGCCCCACCACGGCGTCGCGTCGTAGCCCTTGTACCCTTCCTCCGCGATCGTCGGCAGGTCGGGCGTGACCGGGCTGCGCTTGGCGCTGGTCACGGCGAGGGCACGCAGCTTGCCTGCCTTCACGAACGGGCCCACGGTCGACCAGCTACCGAAGCTGTACTGGATCTGGCCACCGATCACCTCGGTCAGTGCCGGCGACAATCCCTTGTAGGGCACGTGGATCACGTCGATGCCGGCCATGCTCTTGAGCAGTTCGCCCATCAGGTGCGAGGTGCCGCCGGAGCCGGTCGACCCGTAGGCGAGCGTGCCCGGCTTCGCCTTGGCCATGGCAACCAGTTCGCGTACGTTCTTCACCGGCAGCGACACGTTCGAGACCATGACGAACGGCGACTCGCCCGTCTGCGCGACCATCGTGAAGTCGCGCAGCGAATCGTAGGGCAGCTTCGCGATCACGCTCGGATTGACCGCATGCGCCAGGCCGATCTGCAGCAGCGTGTAGCCGTCGGCGGGCGATCGGGCGACCAGGTCGCTGCCGATCACCGTGCCACCGCCCGGACGGTTGTCGACCAGGACGCTCTGGCCCCAGATATCGGCCAGCTTCGAGCCGACCGCACGCGCGATGAGATCGTTCGCCGCGCCCGGTGCAAAAGGCACGATGAAGCGAACCGGCCGCGCGGGCCAGTCGTCGCCGCCGCTCCTGGGCGCCTGCGCCAGCGCCACGGGCATCGCCAGCAGGGACGCCGCGCCGAGCACGGCGATGAACGGAAGGGTCTTCGATGTCGGGTTCATTCAGTGGATCCTCTGCGAAGCGTTCAGTCGGCAGGGCGCCGGGTCGCGGCCTGCAACTCGGCGTGGGACTCGTGCGCGAGCTGCATCGCCCGCGCGAACTCGGCGTCGAGCGCGCGATAGAAAAGGCGCTTGGTCGCCTGCAGCGCAGGCCCGGGTAGCGCTGCCAGTTCGGCCGCGAGCGCCAGCGCCGCGTCCACTTCTGCACCGTCTTCGACCACCTGGTTGATCAGGCCGAGTTCGAGCGCACGCGCAGGCTCGATCGAGCGTCCGGTGGCGAGCAGTTCGAACGCGGCCTTGGTGCCCACCTGGCGCGCCAGGTTCGGCGTCACCGACGCGGCCAGGATGCCCCGCCTGACCTCGGGATAGCCGAAACGGGAGCTGCGGGCAGCCGCCACCATGTCGCAGGCAATCGCGAGCGCGCAGCCACCGCCGAGCACGTGACCCCGGGTGGCGGCGACCACCGGCTTTGCAAGGCCGGGCAGCAGCAGCTGGAGCGAGGCGGTGAGGGCGCTGCGCCGTTCGACGCCCAGGCGTTCCCCGGGCGGGACATCCCGGAACTCCGCCATGTCGGCGCCCGCCGAGAAGGCGCGACCGGCACCGGCCAGGACGATCGCACCGATCGCCTCGTCCGCGTCGGCCGACTGCAACGCGGCGATCAGCGCTTCGATCAGTACCGTGTTCATCGCGTTGAGCTTGTCGGGGCGGTTCAGCGTGAGCAGCCGGACCGCGCCTCGGGTCTCAACGAGCAGGACATCCGTGCCCATCGCTCAGCGTCCCTGGAAGCGCGGCGCGCGCTTTTCCTTGAACGCCGCCACCCCTTCCTTGTGGTCTTCGGAGAGGCGAACGTGCGTCTGCATCAGCGCCTCGTAGTCGAGCAGCTGTTCCAGGGTCGGCGTGTACATGAACTGGAACATCTTCTTGGTGAGACCGAGCATCCACGTCGCCGACGCCGCCATCTCGGCCGCCAGCGCCCGGGCCTCGGCCTGCAGCGCGGCGTCGGGCACCACCTTCATCGCGATGTTCAGCGCGGCGAGTTCATCTGCGCCGACCTTGCGTCCGGTGTAGACCAGTTCCTTCGCCTTGGCGATGCCGAGGTACTGCGACAGGAAGAAGATCGCGCCACCATCGGGTACCACGCCGACGCGCTTGAACGACAAGGCCAGCGTCGTGCTCTGCGCGGCCACGATCAGGTCGCAGGCGAACATCAGGCTGGTGCCGATGCCGTAGACCGGGCCGTGCACCGCGGCGATCACCGGTTTCTCGATCGCGGCCAGCGCGAGGAAGGTGCGGTGGCGCGACTTCGACCGTGCGCGCGAGCCGGTGAGATCGGTCTTCGCCATGTTGCCGATGTCGCCCCCTGAGCAGAAACCCTTGCCGCTGCCAGTCAGGATGATCGCGCGCACCGCTGGATCCGCCGACAGCTGGTGCGCGTGATCGTGCAGCAGGTCGTACATCTCGTCGGACATCGCATTGAGCTTGTCGGGGCGGTCGAGCGTGAGCGTCGCGATGCCATCCGATTGTTCCATCCGTACCGTCATCTTCGTTCCTTTGGTATCAGCGCCGCGCCTGACGATCAGGCCAGCCCGAAATCGCGCAGCGCGTGTTCGCGCAGCCGGTTCTTCTGCACCTTGACGCTGGCCGTCATTCCGATCGCCTCGAAGCCGTCGACGATCTTCGCGTAGCGCGGCACCTTGAAGCCCGCGATGCGCGGGCGTGTCCATTCGATCAGTGCGGCTGGCTCCAGCGACGCACCTTCCCTGAGTACGACATAGGCGGCACCCACCTCGCCCAGGCGGGCGTCGGGCACCCCGACGACCTGCGCCTGCGCCACCGCCGGATGCCGCAGCAACAGGTCTTCCACCTCGGCCGGGGCGACGTTCTCGCCGCCGACGCGGAACACCTCCTTGATGCGGCCGATGAAGTGCATCCGCCCCTGGTCGTCGAAGGTACCGAGGTCGCCGGTACGCAGCCAGCCGTCGGCGGTGAAGGTCTGCGCAGTCTGCTCGGGCATCCCGTAGTAGCCCTTCATCAGGCTCCAGCCGCGCACCTGGATCTCCCCGGTCGCGCCCGGCGGCACCGCCTCGCCCGACTCCGGGTCGGCCATGCGCACCGACAGGCCAGCCAGCGGAAGCGCGAAGCTGTTCCAGCGTTTCTCGGGCGGATCGCGCCAGTCGGACATGCAGACGTTCGGCGAGGCTTCGGACAATCCGTAGGCGTGGCAGATTGCCATGCCAAAGGTCTCTTCGGCCGCCTGCATCATCTGCGGCGTGCACGACCCCCAGCCGCCGCGCAGCGCGAGCCGCCGCGCCCCCAGCGACGGGTGGCTCAGCATCATCTGGAACATCGGGTCGTTGCCGGACAGGAAGGTGCAGCGCTCGGCCTCGATGGCATCGAGCGAGGTGCCTGCGTCGAACACCGGTGTGGATACGAGGCACGCGCCCTGCGACAACGCGGCCAGGATCGAAAGGGTGGTCCCGGCCACGTGGAAGAAAGGCCGCGCGCTGAAGTAGCGTTCGCCGGGCCCCAGGCCGATCCGGCGCGCGATCGCGTCGGCATTGCGCAGCATGTTGTCGTGGCTCAACTGCACGCCCTTCGGGAACGAGGTGCTGCCCGAGGTGTACTGGATCAGCACGACGTCATCCGGTGCGGCACGGCCGGTCGGCACCGGCTGGCCGTCGCCCGCGGCGAGGAAGTCATCCCATCGGCAGGCGCCACCCGGGATGTCCTCGCCCAGTACCGCGACATGGCGCAATCGTGGCAGTGCGGTGCCTGGCAGTGCGCCATCGATCGCCGGCTCGATCCCGCGCAGCATGCCGATGAAGTCGACCTTCAGGAAGCGGTCGGCCACCGCGAGCACGGTGACGTCGGCCTGCGACAGGCAGTAGCGCAGTTCGTCCGACTTGAAGCGGGTGTTGACCGGAACGGTCACCGCGCCGGCCAGTCCTGCCCCGAGGAAGAAGGCCACCCATTCCACCCGGTTGCCGGTGCAGATGCCGACATGGTCGCCAGGGCGCACGCCGTGCGCGACCAGGGCGCAGGCCACGCGCCGTGCTTCCTGCTGCAGCCGTTCGAATGTCCAGCGCACGCCGTCGATCACCAGGGCTTCCTGCGCCGGCCAGCGTACGGCAGCGGCGTCCAGGGCCTGCTCGAAGGTCGCGGGCGTCCAGCCGCCCGAAGCCGGTTCGGGCACCTGCACCACGTTGCCCAGGATGGTCGCGGTATCCATGCTATTGGGGCAGGCCGAGCACGGCCTTGGCCAGGATGTTGCGCTGGATCTCGTTCGAGCCGCCGTAGATGGTGCCCGGGCGCGAACTGTAGAACGGTGCGAGCACGTTCATCGGCGTGCCATCGACATCGATGTCGCCACCGAGCGCGCCGTACTCGTCGCCCGCGTCAAGCATCAACTCGGAGCAACGCTGCATCGTCTCGGTCGCCCATATCTTGAGCAGCGAGACGTCGGGGCCGAGCGGCTCGCTGCGGCGGACCTGCTCGACGAACACCTCGTAGGCTGCCGACAGGTCGACGATGTCCAGGCGCAGCGCGGTGAACCGCTCCATGAACACCGGATCGGCGAACAGCCCGCGGGCGCGCGCCAGCTTCTCGAGGCGCGCGAACGCCAGTTGCGGGCGTCGCGGGCTGCCGATACCGAGCCGCTCGAAGCCGAGCAGCGACTTCGCGATCGTCCAGCCCTGGCCGGGCACGCCGACCAGGTTGTCCTTCGGCGTGCGCACCCCATCGAAGAACACCTGGCAGAACTCGTCGTCGCCGGCGATGTTGCGGATCGGCCGCACGGTGATGCCAGGTGCCCTCATGTCGAGCAGCAGGAAACTGATGCCTTCCTGCTTCCTCCCGCCGCGGTCGGTGCGCGCGAGCAGGTACATGTGCGTGGCGTCCATCGCGAGCGTCGTCCAGATCTTGCTGCCGTCGATCACGTAGTCGTCGCCATCCTCCACCGCCGTGGTCTGCAGGCTGGCGAGGTCTGATCCAGCGTTCGGTTCGGAGTAGCCCTGGCACCAGATCGCCTCGCCGGACAACGTGCGCGGCAGGAACCACGCCTTCTGGGCCGGCGTACCGTAACGGATGAGGATCGGCCCGACCTGGGTGATGCCCTGGTCGGGCATGCGGCCGCAACCGTGCCGCTCGAGTTCTTCGACCATGATGATCTGCTTGAACGGCGACAGCCCCATGCCGCCGAGGGCGGTCGGCCATGCCGGTGCGATCCAGCCCTTGCGGTAGAGCATGTCCCACCAGTCGCGGCACTCGTGCCAGTGCATGCGGCCGGCGGGGAAGCGCACACGCTCCGGGCAGTTGGCCTGCAGCCAGGCACGCACCTCCGTGCGGAACACTTCGTCGGCCAGTGCGTCCCAGTCGAGGCGCGTATCGCCGGCGGTATCGTTTCGCGGATCGTTCATGAGGCGTCCTCAGTCTGCGGCCGCGTCCAGCGGCACCAGCGCCGCATACCGGCTGCGGTGCAGCCGTGCATTGCCGAGCCAGGCCGACAGTACCAGCGCGCGCTTCACGTACAGGCCGACATCGCAGTCGTCGGTAAAGCCGATCGCACCATGCATCTGGACGGCCTCGCGCGTGACTCGCCGCGCGGTCTCGCAGGCACGCGCCTTGGCGCGGCTGGCGGCCGCGCTGCGCAGCGGCCCGTCGTCCAGCGCCGTGGCCGTGCGCAGCGCGTGGTCGAGCGTGGCATCGCCGATGCGCTGGTGGATGTAGAGATCGACCGCGCGGTGCTGCAACGCCTGGAATGCGCCGATCGGGCGCCCGAACTGCGTGCGGGTACGCAGGTAGTCCAGCGTCACGTCCAGCAGGCGGCCGGACAGGCCCAGCAGTTCGGCGGCGAGCGCGAGGTTGCCGTCGTCGACGGCCGCGGCGACCGTGCGCACAGCGTCATCCCCCAGTGCGAGCCGATTGTCGGCCGGCAGTTCGACGCCGTCGAAATACAGGTCGGCCACGGGACGACCATCGGCAAGCCGATTCGCGACGCAGCGGATGCCGGCCTTTGCCGCGGGAACCCAGTAGAGCGCTGCCTGCGCGCACTCGCGCACCGAAACCACGTAGCCGTCGGCGCCGGCGGCACCGACGACGAATCGCTTGGCGCCTTGCAGCAACACCCGGGCCGCGCCGTCGGATGCAGGCTGCGGCGAAGCGGTCAAGGCGACGTTCATCGGGTCCAGGTCGCCGACGTCTTCCTGCCAGGCAAGGGCAGGGATGATCTCGCCCGAGGCGATGCTCGACAGCAGGGAAGCCTTCAGCGCACCCTGGCCGCAGCCGGCGATCGCGCGCGTGGCGATCATCGCTGCGGTCAATGGCTCTGGCATCAGCACGGCCGCCGTGCCCCTGGCCAGGATCGCATGTTCGGCCACCGACAGCCCCAGCCCGCCGCAGGCTTCGGGTACCACGAGCCCGGTCCAGCCGAGGTCGGCCATCGCCTGCCATGCGGCGCGGTCGAACCCGGGATCGGTATCGCGCAGCGCGCGCGCCCTGCGCAGCGGATCGGATCGGCGGCAGTAGTCCTCGACGCTGTCGGCCAGCATCCGCCGCTGGTCGGCCGCGCCGCCATCGTTCATCCCGCAACCTCGGCCCAGCCGTTGTTGAGGACCACCGCGTTGCGCGCGGGCACCGTGCAGCGGAAGAAGACCTCGCCCGGCTCACGCCAGATCTCGGTGCGGATGGTGTCGCCCGGATACACCGGCGCGGAAAAGCGCGCCTCCATCGCGGTCAGCCGCTCCGGGTTCCATTCGCAGAGCTGCCGCAGCAGCGCGATGCCGGCGATGCCGAAAGTGGCCCGGCCGTGCAGGATGGGCTGGCTGAAGCCAGCCTTCGCGGCGAACGCCGGATCGGCGTGCAGCGGGTTGTAGTCGCCCGACAGACGATAGATGAGGGCGAGCTGGGGGATGACCGGCCAGTCGTCGGTCAGGTCAGGCGCGCGCGCGGGCAGGGTACGCGGCACCTTCGGCGAAGCCGACGGGCCGCCGAAGCCACCGTTGGCCCGGGCGAAGCTGGTCGAATCGGTAGTGGCGATGCACTCGCCGGTCTTCGCATCGAGGATGCGCGTCTCGGTGAGGATCAGCGCGCCCTTGCCTTCACCCTTGTCGATGACGTCGACCACGCGCGTCTCGCCGCGCAGGCTGGCTTCGGCCGGCAACGGCCGGTGCAGCCGGAAGCCCTGTTCGCCATGGACCACCTTCGTTCGGTCGACGCCGGTGCGCGGGTCGCCCGCCCAGCCCATCGGCTGGCACAGCACGACCGACATCATCGGCAGCGCCTGCAGCCCCTGCTCGTAGACGAAGCGCAACTGGTGGAGGTCCATCGGGTCCGCGCCGAGGCCGAGCCCCAGCGCATACAGGATGGTGTCCTTCTTCGACAGTTCGAAAGGAAGATCCGGGATCTGCCAGTTCTTGAGGGTTTCGTAGTGGATGGTCATGGCAGGGGGGCTGTCAGATCGCGTCGTACGGGAACACGTTCACCGTCCGTTCGAGCGGCGTGAGGCTGGGTCGGAAGCTGGGCAGTGCGTGTTCGGCGATGGTGGCTGGCGTCCAGCCTTCGCTGCGGTGGACGCCGCGCACGGGCCGGTGCTGGCTGTAAAGGAACAGTTCGTTCTTGCGCACCGAAAACACCTGTCCGCTGACTTCGGCCGCAGCGTCGCTGCACAGGAATACCGTCAGCGGGGCGTTCATCTCCGCCTTCACCGTCATGCGCTGCGCCACGCGCTTCTGCTGCGCCGGGTTGTCCGTCGGGATCGATGCGATCATCCGAGTCCAGCCCGAGGGTGCCAGGCAATTGGAGCGCACCCGGTATTTCTCCATGTCGCGCGCGATGCTGTTCGACAGACCGACGATGCCCAGCTTCGCCGCCGCATAGTTGGCCTGTCCGATCGCGCCGATCAGCCCGGCGGTCGAGGTCATGTGCACGAAGGCGCCGGCTTCCTGCTTGCGGAAATGGTTCGCGGCATGGCGCGACACGTTGAACGAGCCCTTCAGCATCACGTTCACGACCGCGTCGAAGTCGGATTCGGTCATCTTGTGGAAGATGACATCGCGCAGGATGCCGGCGTTGTTCACCACCGCATCGATGCGGCCGAACGAATCGAGCGCGCACTGGATGATCTTCTCGGCGCTGTTCCAGTCGGACACGCTGTCATAGCTGGCGATGGCCTCGCCGCCCGCGGCCTCGATCTCGTCGACCACTTCCTGTGCCGGCGTCTGCTCGCCACCCGAGCCGTCGAGCGCCGCGCCGATGTCGTTCACCACCACCTGCGCGCCCTCGGCAGCCATCAGCAGGGCGACGCCGCGCCCGACGCCACGACCGGCTCCGGTGACCACCACGACCTTGCCATCCATCATTCCCATCACGCTTCTCCCGTGTGTTCGATGCGGGCGTGGGGGCACGATCGGCCGCCCATGCCGGTTGACCGCCTGGCGCGAGGGTGCGCCGCGGTCGCTACTCGGGCCTGGCGCCGGAGTCGCGTACCACCTTGGCCCACCTGGCGAGTTCGCCGCGCAGGAACTCGACGGTCTGCTCCGGCGTGGTACCCATCGCCTCGGCACCCATCTGGGTGAAGCTCTCGACCGTGTCGGGTGCCTTGAGCCCCTTCACGACCACGCTGTTCGCGCGGTTCACGATCTCGCGCGGCGTACCCGCTGGCGCCGACAGCACGTACCACGTGCTCACCACGTAGCCCGGCAGGCCGGACTCGACCATCGTCGGCACCTCGGGCGCAAGCCGCGACCGCTTCTCGAGGGTGGTCGCGAGGGCCCGCACCCGGCCAGCCTTCACGTGCGGCAGCAGGGCAGGGATGCCGCTGAGCAGGAAATCGATCTCGCCACCAAGCAGCGCGGCCGTGGCCGGTGCCGCACCCTTGTAGGGCACATGGACGGTACGGATGCCGGCCATGCTGTTGACCATCTCCGCCATCAGGTGCGATGCGCCGCCGATGCCGACCGAGCCGTAGTTCAGGCGGCCGGGATTCCTGCGCGCCAGACCGATCAGGTCTTTCAGGTTCTTCGCGGGTACGGCCGGATGCACGACCAGAAAATTGTCCACCATCGCAAGCAGCGTGACATGGTGGAAGTCTTTCAACACATCGTAGCCGAGCTTCGGGTACAGCGACTGCGCGATGCCATGCGTGGACAGCGAGCCGACCAGCATCGTGTAGCCGTCCGCCGGCGAGCGGGCGACGAATTCGGCGCCGATGGTGCCGCCAGCGCCGCCGCGATTCTCGATGACCGCGGCGTGGCCGTAGGCCTCCTCGAGCTTGCGCGCCGCCGCTCGCCCGATGATGTCGGTCGGACCGCCCGGCGGGAACGGGATCACCACGCGCATCGACTTGGCTGGCCAGGCCGGCTGCGCGAGCGCAACGGGCGGGACGCCGGCGACGCAGGCCAGCGCGAGGGCGGCACCGCATGCCGCGACAGGGTTACGCATCACGATCCTCCGAACTGCGCGCGATCTTCTCTCTCGCGCTGTCTGTGTCTGCGACTTCGTTCGTCGCACGGGCGGGCCCGCCGCCGATGCGGCCGAAGCTTGTGTTGTTCTGACGCCCGACCCGAGTTTACGCCGGGGGGCTGACGGTGACAAATGAGCCATGGCCGCCGTTATCATCGCGGGATGGAAAGCACCGGCGCGGCATTCAGGGTACGCACGGCCACCTGGGCGGAGGACTTCTCTGCGCTGCGGGCAGTCCGCGAAACCGTGTTCGTGGCGGAACAGGACGTGCCCGTCGACCTCGAATGGGACGGCCTCGATCCGGGCTGCCGGCACCTGCTGGCCGAGGATGCCCATGGGCGGCCGATCGGATGCGCGCGGCTGCTCCCAGACGGTCACATCGGTCGCATGGCGGTACTCGCGCCGTGGCGCGGCCGCGGCGTCGGCCGCGCGCTGCTCCGGGCGATGCTCGCGCAGGCCGCGGCATCCGGGTTCGCCATGGTGCGGCTCAATGCACAGGTACAGGCGCTCGGCTTCTACGCGCGCGAGGGCTTCCAGGCCTGCGGGGACGTGTTCGACGACGCCGGCATTGCGCATCGCGCGATGCAGCTTGCGCTGCAGGACCACTGACCCTGCCGCGTACCCTGCCACTGACGTGCCAACTGACGCGCCAACTGAAGCGCCAACTGACGCGACAGGCCGACGCTGCGTGCGGCAGCGTGCCGGCAAGCGCGGTCAGCCGATCGTGAAGCGATGGTGCACGCGGCCCGAAGGCTTTGCGTGTCGGTCCCAGGTGTGTTCGATGAACTCCACCTCGCCGCTGCGAGCGACCGACAGCAGCGTCGAACAGCGCGTGCCGTAATCGCGCTCGGGCGCGTGGATGAATGGCGCGGCCAGCGCACGTTCGAACGAGAGCGACGCCCCCTGCACGGGCAGGTCGTGATCCTCCGGCGGGCGGCGGTCCGAGAGCGCGGCCATGAGTGCCGCCTCTCGGGCGGCAGGATCGAGGGACAGCGCGTCTTCCAGCGCCCGTCGACCACGCACGACCTTCGGCCACGGGGTATCGAGCAGGTGGTTGCTCAGGCCATGGACTCCGGCGCCGATCTGCATGCCTCGCGCGCCCCCCCTCTCGAGCCGGTTCGAGTAATAGTGCAGGGATGTCGCGTCGCCGAACAGCACGTTGAACCCCTGGTAGTCGCCTGCACGTTGCGCCAGGCCCTCGATGAACGCGGGCGGGGGCAGGTCGCCCTGCAGGTAGTCCGCCACGAGCGCACCACGCGACGGCCCGCCGGGAACCGGCGGCGCTCCGCGGTAGTTCGTCACCGCGGCGAAGCGTCCGTCGAGGCCGACGCCGAACCAGGTGCCTCCTCGGTCGAGGTCGCGGCCGGCAAGCACATGCGGCGCATCCGCCCAGTAGTCGGCCGGAGCGGACGGGCGCGCGAAGTGTTCATCGCGATTGGCCGCCACGAGCAGGCGGTAGTCGGGATGCGCATCGACCGCGAACAGTATCAGGCACACGTCGGTCGGACCTCAGTGCCCACCATCGGAAACCGCTTCTGGATGGACGGGGACAAGCGACTGCAGTGGCGGTCCGTCGATGGCGGACAGATGCAGGGGATGGGCCGCTGCGCTGTCGGTGCGAACCACGGCCAGCAGGTCGATGCCGCCGGCCGGCGCCCAGGCGGCCTCGACGACCATGCCCGTCGCCTGCCCTTCGAGGTCGGCGCTGTACAGGGGCGCACCAGGCGCCGGGAGCATTGCCGAGCCGTCCAGATGCGCGCGGTAAAGGCGTTGCTTCAATCGGCCCAGGTACTGCGTGCGGGCCACGATCTCCTGTCCCGTGTAGCAACCCTTGCTGAAGCCGATGCCGCCGGCCAGGTCGAGGTCGAGCATCTGCGGCACAAACTGCTCGCGCGTCGCCTCGTGCAGCGTTGCTTCACCGGCGTGGATCGCCGCCCAGCGCCAGACAGGTTCACCGGCGGGCGTGATCGTCCCCGCCAGCGTCGTCCAGAGGGCAGCTGCGGCGTCGGGCTGCACTACCAGTTCGAAGCGACCGCCTTCCAGGGCGAGCCACTGCATGCCGTCGGACTGCACGATCGCGCCAGCGGCTGGCAGCGCCTCTGGCGCGGCGCCAAGCGCGGCTGCCAGTCGCGCGCCGGCCTGAGGCCCGGCTACCCCGATACGCACGCACTGGCCGCTGCGGTCGGACACTGACACCTTCGATCGGAGCACGTACATCGACAGCCGCTTGCGAATCGGTTCGAGCTGGCCGACAGGCAGCTGCATGCAGTAACCGTCGGCGTCCTGCCACAGCCTGAAGGTCGCCAGCGCACGGCCTTTCGGCGTGCACAGCGCCCCGGGCCGGCTGGCCACGGTGGATGCTTCGCGCACGTCGCAGGTCAGCTGCCCTTGCAGGAACACCTGTGCATCGCTTCCGGCAAACCCGATCAGCCCGAGATGCGACAGGTCGCACAGCACGGCGCCTTCGCGGGCCGCCGCACGCTCGGCGGCAGGATCGCCGAAGGTCTCGATGTCTTCGGATGCATCGCCTGCCCGGGCTCCCCGGGCGCTCAGGAAGGCCTGCCAGTCGCTATTCAAGGTAGCCATTCACGGTCTTCATTCGTCATTCCAGGGGTCGTCCAGGGCGCGGACCGATTATAGGGCGCGGCCGCCCGGAAGCCGGCGCCACCGGGCGTCGATGGACGACTGATCGAGGCTAATATACGGCGCACCAACGGTGGGGGGCGCAGTGTGGAAACGATCATGGTCGAAGCCACCGGCGGCGCGGGCTTCATGCGGCTGCTCGAGGCCGGAACGGTACCCGGCAAGGTGGTGTTGCCGCCATGAACAACCCTTCTGGCGGCTACCCGATCAGCATCGACATTTCCGGCTGGCGAGAGGCGCCGTTCGCCCCCGGCGGCGAATGCGTGTTCGCCGTGGGCGACGTGCATGGCTGCGCCGCACAGCTGGGTGTGCTCCTCGATACGGTGGCCGGCATCGCCCGCACCGTGGCAGCGCCCTCGCGGCTGGTCTTTCTCGGCGACCTGATCGACCGGGGACCGGACAGCCTTGGTGTGCTCGACCTGTGGGCGGCGGACACACCGGCGCGCGGCGTCGATCGTATCCATCGCCTGATGGGCAACCACGAGATGTCGCTGCTGCTCGCGATCGGCGACGGCCCCCATGCGCCGGCCGCACGCCAGCTCTGGCTGGGCGAACACATGGGCGGCGGCGCGGTGCTGGCCGAGATGCGCGCGCGGGCAGGGCGCCCGGATGCAGTCCTCGACCACTCGCTGCTGGCAGAGACCATGGGCGGCAAGGTGACGAACTGCCTGCAGTCGATGGAGACGCACCTGCGGCTGGGAAACGTGCTGTTCGTGCATGGCGGCCTGAGGCCCATGGTCGACGCGACGGCCTACCTGTCGCACGCCTGGACGCGGTTCCGGGAGGCCGAATGGGCCTGGATCATGGCGGACTTCCTGCAATGGAAGGGTGGCTTCGGCGGCCTGCGGGTAGTGCATGGACACACCCCGCCGGTACGTCATTTCGAACTCACCCGCCAGGACGATCCCCATTGCTTCATGCACGACCGCCTGGGCCTGGACGGTGGCAGCAGCCGCAACGGTATCGTGACCGCCGCACAGATCGAGGAGGGGCGCTACCGCATCCTGCGCGCGCTGGGTCCTGCCGCGCGCTGATGCTCAGGCGCGCGTCAAGGTCAAGGCCGGTGCTCGATGGCGGTGAGCCAGAGGCGGGCGTCGAACTCCAGTTGATGATAGGCCGGCTCCATGTGCCGGCAGAGCGCGTAGAAGGCCTTGTCGTGCGAGCGCTCTTTCAGGTGGGCGAGTTCGTGCACCACGATCATCCGCAGCAACGGTTCCGGCACCTGCCTGAACAAGCCTGCCACGCGAATCTCGCGCTTGGCCTTGAGCCTGCCGCCCTGCACGCGCGAGACGGTGGTGTGCATGCCGAGCGCGTTGCGCACGACATGCAGGCGGTTGTCGTACGCCACCCGCGACAGCGGATCGGCGCTGCGCAGGTAGCGGCCCCTGATCTGCATCACGTATCCGTACAGCGCACCGTCGGTCCGCAACTCGTGGGGCGGCCCGTAGCGCCGGGACAGGGTATCGAGAACGATGCCCTGCTGCAGCAGTGAGGCGGCGCTGGCGAGCAGGTCGGGCGGGTAGCCTGCGAGGTAATGCAACAAGGGATCGGAACGGACCATGCGGCATTGTCGCCGAAGCCCCTCCCCTGTGTTCTGCTACGGCTTGCGCGAGGACGTCGAAGTGGCTGCACCCTTGGTGTTCCGGTAGGCAATAGGGTAGCCGTTGCTCGGATCCATGATCTTGGCCACACCGTCGGCCAGCGAGAAGCCCAGCGTGCTGACCGGCGCGGAGGGGTTGCCCCCGTCCTTGCACTCGGCTTTCGTCAGGTCAGCGTTCAGTTTGCAATCCAGCGTCACCAGTCGGAATGCGGAGCCCTTGATCATGAGGGTGGGTGCCAGTTGACTGAACACCTGCAGACCCAGGGCAGCGGCACCGCGCGTCTGCCGGTCCTTTTCGATGAAATCCGGCGTCGCCTTGGTGGCGCCGACGTCGATGGCATAGGTCCCGTCGGCCTTGCTGCCGCACCCGCCGACGAGCAACAGGCTGAGCGCGGACGCGCAGACGATCATTTTCATGGCAATCCTTCGTTTCGAAATGCATCGGACAGAGAGCATCTGCAACTGGAAAGAATATCTGTAACGGGCCGGACATTTTCCGGATGTCGGCGTAGCCGTCGTTCACCTCGGAAGCGCGTGGGCGCCGAAACGAGCGAGTGTCGCCGGAAGGAACGCCGCGACGGCGCAATGCGATTCCCTGTCGTTCCATGTCCCACCGCCACGGACTGCACATGTGCAGTCCGGGAGTCGCGGCCCGCGTCGAGGGAGCCTGGACGGGGCAACGCGGGGATCATGAAAGTAGAAGCCCAGCACACGGGCTGGGCGGAATTACTTGTCTACTTGTTCTTGGCTCCCCGACCTGGGCTCGAACCAGGGACCTGCGGATTAACAGTCCGTCGCTCTACCGACTGAGCTATCGGGGAACAGGCAAGCCCGCGAATATAGCGAACCGGCCGCGGGTGGTCAATGCACTTCGCATCACATGTGACACAAAAGCTATCTGTCGAGCACGGCGGCTACCGCGTCGGCGACGTAATCCAGGTTGCGGCTGTTGAGCGCCGCTACGCAGATGCGTCCGGTGTCGATCGCATAGATCGAATACTCATCGCGCAGCCGGCCAACCTGCTCGGCGGTGAGCCCCGAATACGAGAACATGCCGCGTTGCTCGATCACGAAGTCGAAGTCGGCGCCAGGTACCCGTGCCTTGAGTTTCTCGACCAGTTGCCGACGCAACGACTTGATACGGTCGCGCATGTGGGCGAGTTCGCTCTCCCACAGCGCACGACCGTCGCCGGAATTGAGCACGCTGGCCACGATCCTGGCTCCGAACGCGGCAGGATTCGAGTAGTTGGTGCGTATCACGCGCTTGAGCTGGCTCAGCACGCGGGCGGCCTCGTCCTTCGACGTGGTCACCACCGACAGCGCACCGATACGCTCGCCGTACAGCGAAAAGGACTTCGAGAACGAATTGGCGACGACCGATGGCCGGCCGGTCTCGGCAAATCGCCGGACGACTTCGCCATCGGCATCCAGCCCGTCGCCGAAGCCCTGGTAGGCGATGTCGAGGAAGGGGATAAGGCCACGCCGCGTCACCACGTCGATGACCGATGTCCATTGGTCGCGGCCGAGGTCAGCCCCGGTCGGGTTGTGGCAGCAGGCATGCAGCACGACGATCGAGCCGGCAGGCATGCGCTCGAGATCGGCCATCATCCGGTCGAAGGCCACGCCACGGGTGGCGACGTCGTAGTACGCGTAATTCTCGACCTGGAAGCCGGCGGCCTCGAACAGGCCGCGGTGGTTTTCCCAGCTCGGGTCGCTGATGTACACCTTCGCGCCGGGGGCGCAGCGCTTCAGGAAGTCGGCGCCGATCTTCAGGCCGCCGGTACCGCCGAGCGACTGCACGGTCACGACGCGCCCCTCGGTCACCACCGGGCTGGCCGCGCCGAACACGAGATCGCGCACCGCGCGGTTGTAGTCGGCGAAGCCGTCACCCTGCAGGTAGACATGCGGGGCGGGCGACGCTTCCATACGGTGCTCGGCCTGGCGAACGCACTCGAGCAGCGGCACCTTGCCGTCCTCGTCATAGTAGACACCGACCCCGAGATTGACCTTCTTCGGATTCTTGTCGGCGTTGTAGGCCTCCGTCACCCCGAGGATGGGGTCGCGCGGGGCCATGGACACTTCGGCGAGAAACGACGGCGTTGCGGGCGAGTTCATGATGGCTTTGCAGATATGATGATCGGTTGAATTTCGACGAAGAGTTTACCCGCAATGGAACGTTCGAGGCGCAATCCCACCCGGCCCATCGGCTCGACCGCCGCGCGCGGCGGTGCCCGGGCCGGCAGCG
>CAIQON010000302.1 GCA_903873475.1 uncultured bacterium | reverse complement strand
TTCAGCGGCGCCGTCGCCGACCTCAACACCTACTTCACCACCGCCGGCAGCATCACCTACACGAGCGCCCCGAACAGCACCGCCGCGCGCACCCTCACCACCAGCGTCTCCGACGGCAGCGTCTCCAGCTCGGCCACCAGCACCATCAGCGTCACCGCAGTCAACGACGCGCCGGTGCTCGACCCCGCCGCCAGCCCGACGCTGGGCACGGTGCTCGAGGGCGCGACGAATCCGGGCGGCGTCACGGTCGCCGCGCTGGTCGTCGATGTCAGCATCACCGATCCCGATGGTTCGGCGGTGGAGGCGATCGCCATCACCGCGCTCGATACCCGCCTGGGCAGCTGGCAATACAGCCTGAACGGCGGCACGAACTGGCTGACCATCGACGCGGAGAAGATCAACAGCCAGACCAACGAACTCGCGCTGCTGCTCGGGCCCACCGCCCAGCTGCGCCTGCTCCCGTTCGGCGACCTGAACGGCTCGCTTGCCAGCGCCGTCACCTTCCGCGCCTGGGACCAGACCGCTGGCAGCGAAGGGCAGTACGTGGTGATCACTGCCACCGGCGGCACGACTGCCTTCAGCACGGCGACCGACACCGCCTCGATCACCGTCACCCCGGTCAACGACGCACCGAACTTCCAGCGCGGTGACGGTATCGTCACCACGAGCGTGGGCACAGCGCACGACTTCGCCTACAGCGGCGTCGTTCAACCGGACGGAAAGATCCTGCTCGGAGGCTTCGCCACTGTCGCAGGCTCTGAAGACTTCACGCTGGTGCGCTACAACGCCGACGGATCACTCGACACCGCCTTCGGTGCGGGCGGAAAGGTCACCGTCGGGATCGGGGGCGGCGCTGAATACGGCACTCGTGTCGCCCTGCAGGCGGATGGGCGAATCCTGCTGGGTGGTGTCACCACGTCGACCGGTGTGCGCGCCTTCGCGCTCGTTCGCTTCCAGACGGACGGGTCGCTCGACACCAGCTTCGGAACGAACGGCTTTGCGATCACGCCGTTCGGCGCGAACATGGACGCCTGGGACATGGCCGTGCAGACCGACGGTCGGATCGTGCTTGGCGGCTACGCTGATTTCAGCAACACGTTCGACTTCGTCCTTGTGCGCTACCAGGCCAACGGCTCGCTTGACGCGGGTTTCGGCCTCGACGGCAAGGTCGCGACCAGCTTCGGGTCCGGTATCGACGCTGCCTACAGTCTTGCGATCCAGGCCGATGGAAGGATCCTGCTCGGGGGCGCTACGCAGCGTGACGGCAGGTTTGATTTCGCTGTCGCCCGGTACAACGTCGACGGATCGCTCGACACGACCTTCGGGGACGCTGGCAAGGTGACGACTGCGCTCGGTGCCCTCACGGACTATGGCAGGGCGCTGGCGCTGCAGCCCGACGGCCGCGTGCTGGTGGGCGGTTACACACTCGTGGGTGACAGGGCCGAGTTCGCCCTGATCCGCTATACCTCGGCTGGTGCGCTCGACACCACGTTCGGCACCGGCGGAAAGGTCATCACCGACGTCGGAATCGGCAGCAGCGAGGTCAATGGCATCAGCGTTGCGCCAGACGGCCGGATCGTACTCGCAGGGTCTGCCAACGTCGAAGGGGGGATCGACGTGGCGCTCGCACGCTACCAAGCCGATGGTTCGCTCGACCTGTCCTTCGGCGCGGGCGGTATCGTGACCACCGCTTCTACCTGGACCAATGGCGCGGTGCGAAGCGTGAGCTTCCAGCCCGACGGGCGAATCGTGGTTGCCGGCCATGCGGTCATAGAGGGTGTGGCCGACATGGTTGTGGCTCGCTACAACGCGGACGGTTCTCTGGACGCGAGCTTCGATGTGGCTGGCACGCTGGGTGGCACGGTCGGCTATGCCGAAGGCGGCAGCCCGGTGGTACTCGACGCCGACGTGCAGATACGCGACGCCGAACTCGCCGCTGCAAACGCTTATGCCGGCGCCACGCTGGTGCTATCGCGCAACGGCAGCGCCAGCGCCCAGGACCTGTTCTCGGGTACCGGCACGCTCGGCCCCCTTACCGAAGGCGCCGCGCTGACCGTCGGTGGCAGCACCATCGGCACCGTCACCGGAAACAGCGCTGGCACGCTACGGATCACCTTCGACGCGGCCGCGACCGAAGCCCTCGTCAACTCGGCGATGCAGCAGATCGCCTATGCGAACAGCAGCGATGCACCGCCCGCTTCGGTGCTGGTCGACTGGACCTTCAGCGACGCCAACGGTGGGGCACAGGGCAGCGGCGGCGCACTCACCGCCGCCGGCAGCGTGACCGTGGTCATCACCGCGGCGAACAACGCGCCGGTGCTGGCCACGCCGATCCCCGATCAGTCGGCTACTGAAGACACGCTGTTCAGCTACACCGTCCCGGCCGGCAGCTTCACCGACATCGATGCCGGCGACACGCTCACGTGGTCGGTCACCCGCACGGATGGCTCGGCGCTGCCGGCCTGGCTGTCTTTCGACGCCGCGACGCGAATCCTCAGCGGCACGCCGGGCAACACTGATGTCGGCAGCGTGAGCCTGCGCGTCACCGTCACCGATGGCGCTGGCGCTACGGCCTCGGACACCTTCGACCTGACCGTAGCCAACGTCAACGACGCGCCGGTGCTGGCCACGCCGAGCCCCGACCAGTCGGCTACCGAAGACACGCCGTTCAGCTACACCGTCCCGGCCGGCAGCTTCACCGACATCGATGCCGGCGACACGCTCACATGGTCGGCCAACAGGGTGGATGGTTCCGTGCTGCCGGGCTGGCTGTCCTTCGATCCTGCGACGCGAGCGCTCAGCGGCACGCCGGGCAATGCCGATGTCGGCAGCGTGAGCCTGCGCGTCACCGTCACCGACGCGGCTGGGGCGACGGCCTCGGACACCTTCGACCTGACCGTAGCCAACGTCAACGACGCGCCGGTGCTGGTCACACCGATCCCCGATCTTTCGGTCACTGCGGACAGCCCGTTTTTCTATAGCGTTCCGCCCGATACCTTCATCGACGTCGATGAAGGCGACACGCTCGATTGGTCCTTCGATCAGGCGGATGGCTCCGATATCCCGGCGTGGGTAACGGTCACGACCGACGGACCCGCACTCACCTTCACACCAGGCGACTCCGATATCGGCAGCGTGGACCTGCGTGTCACCGTCCGCGACAGGGATGGCGCGACGGCCTCGGATGTTTTCAAGGTGACCGTGGGCAACGGTAACGATTCGCCACCGCCTGCGGTAGATCCGCCCGTCGGCGGTGCGCCTGCGACGCCGGTATCCCCCGGTGGCGATGCCCCGGCCAGTCCAATCCAGCCGTCGCCGGGGTTGCCCTCTTCGGGGGATGCCGCCCAGCCTGACAGCGGCACCGGATCCTCCACCCCGGTGCCGTCGGCACCGGCCCCCACGCCTTCGACTGGCACTGGTACCGCCGCGCGCCCCGATATCACCGGCAGCTCCGGACCCGTGCCAGGGCTGGAGGCTGGCGCCCCGGGCTCCGGCGCGCGTGTATTTGCACACGCGAGCGAATCGCACCATGGCCCGTCCGCAGTCATCGGACCGGATGCCATCGCGACCAGTGACGCCGGGCTGCTGCGCATCGGCGTACCGACTCAGAAGTCGCTGGTGTCGCCGCCTTTGGTCGACACGTTCGGCGGGCGTTCCGAACTGGCGGATCTTCTGCGGCGAATACGCGAGCAGGCGGTTGCCCCGGAGTTCATCGGCTTCGCGCCGTCGAGCCGGTCGGCGCTTTTCATCGATCCGGTGACGCAGCCGCGTCCGGCCGGGATCACAGCGCCCATCGGCATGACGCTCGGTCCGGCCGACGCCGCCCAGATCACCGGCCTGGTCGCCACCGCTGGCCTGACGATCTGGGTGGCACGCAGCGCCGGGCTGACGTTTGCGCTGCTGGCCTCGGTGCCCATCTGGCGCAACCTCGATCCACTGTACATCCTGCCCGCCGATCCTGCAGGAGGCAAGGCGACCGACGAGCACGGCGATGACATGCCGCCGGTGGTGGTGCCCGCGGCCTGGCAGGCGGCGGGCCGCCTGGTCGTCTCGATGGACGGAGATGACCGATGATCAACCGTGCAATCCACGCATGCCCTGGAGCCAAGGCATGTTGAACAGGACAGGCATGGCGTGGGCACGCCGCCCGAGGCTGGGTCCTGCCGTGCGTATCGGGCTGGGCCTGACCGCGCTCGTGATCACGCTGTTGCTGATCATCGACATCGTCTTCAACGTATTTCCGAATCCATCCGTGGCGCTTTCGGCGCAGCGCGCGCGCAGCGCGGAACAGTTCGCGCTGCAGTCGATCGTGATGCTCGAACTCGGCCAGGAGGCGTCGATCGCGCGCGCGGTCGAACTTGCCCTTGCCAGCGACGCGGACATCACCCGGATCCGGCTCGAGCGCAAGGACGAGACCGCCGTGGTCGACATGCGCGCGCCCGGGCTTGCGCCGACGCAATCGCGCGACATGCGAACAGCCTACCAGGTGCCGCTGATGACCCGCGATGGCCTCTGGGGACGCCTGACCGTCTGGCACCGGGATAGCAACGAGTCGCAGCTATCGATCTTTCTGAACAGCCCACTGGTGCAACTGATCGCCGGACTCGGCATCGTCTGCTTCGTGGCCTTTGCGCTGTATCTGCGTCGCGTATTGAGTCACCTTGACCCGTCATCGGTCGTGCCCGAGCGTATCCGCCAGGCGTTCGACGTGTTTTCCAGCGGCATCGTGGTGGTCGACCACAGTGCGGCGATCCTGCTGGCGAATGAACGCTTCAGGATGCTTGCGAGCGCGGCGTCCGGTGAAGCGCTGACCGGGATGGCACTGCATCGATTGCCGATGTTTGCCGAGGCGCTTTCGGTCAACAGGGAAGGTGATCCATGGGCGCTCGCCATGAGCACCGGCGAGACCCTGAGCGGTGCCCGGCTGGACATCCGGCACGCTGACGGTTCCCTGCGCAGGTTGCTGGTCAACAGCGCACCCATCGACGACGGAGATGGCCAGGTGCGCGGCTGCCTGATCAGCTTCGAGGACATCAGCTCGATTGTCGATCTCAACGAGCAGCTCGAGCGGTCCAATGCGGAACTGCTGCGCTCCCAGCGAAACATCGAAGAGATGAACGAGGAACTCACCCGGCTTGCCACTCGCGACGCGCTTACCGGGGCATTCAACAGCCGTGCACTGTTCGATCGCTTCGGAACCCTTTTTGCCGAGGCGCGTTCGCAAGGCCAGCCACTGTGCTGCATCATGCTCGACATCGATCATTTCAAGAGATTCAACGACACGCACGGCCATGCCACCGGTGATGAAGTGCTGCGCGCGGTCACGCGTGTAATCGCCAATGGGCTGCGCGACCGAGACGTGCTCGCGCGCTACGGTGGCGAGGAGTTCTGCATCGTGCTGCCGGGTGCCGACCTGACCACCGCACTGGCGATAGCCGAGCGCCTGCGCGAGGCGATCGAACTTACCGCCGGTGCGTCCGTGCGCAAACCGACCGGACTGCGCGTGACCGCCAGCTTCGGGGTCAGCGCGCTGAATGCCACCATCGGCAACTTCGAACTGCTGATGCACCAGGCGGACGAAGCGCTCTATGCGTCCAAGAACGCGGGTCGTAACCGGGTGACATCGGCAGCGCCTGCCTGACAGGCAACCGCAACGCGTCAGTGCGAGGTTCGCGGCATACTCGCCGCTGAAGTTTCGCCTGCTCGAGGCCATCCGCAGTGACCATGCCCCCCTTCGCAACGATCCCAGTACTGCATGACCGCCTGGCCGATGGCCGGCTGCGCATCCCGTCGCTGGTCACCGACTCGCTCGATGCCATCGCACGGCTGAACCCGACGTATCGGGCCTTCTCCCATCTTTCGGCCGATGCGATGGTGCAGGCCAGTGCGTTGCAGGCCGAGTGGGACGCCGGCCACGGCCGGGGCGCACTGCACGGTCTGCCGGTGAGCGTGAAGGGCAACATCCCGGTCGCCGGCCTGCCCTGGACCGAAGGCACGCGCATCCATGCGTCGCGGATGGCGCCACGCGATGCCGGTATCGTGCAGCGGGTACGCGCGGCCGGCGGCATCGTGCTCGGTACGACCACGTTGTCCGAACTCGCGATGTACGGCGTCACCAATGCGTTCGAGCCGATGGCGCTCAACCCCTGGGATCCCTCGCGCACGGCCGGCGGTTCATCCACCGGTGCCGGTGTCGCCTGCGCGCTGGGCATCACGCCGGTGAACATCGGTACCGACAGCGGTGGCTCGATCCGCAACCCGGCGTGCCATTGCGGGGTGGTCGGCTTCATGCCGAGGATCGGCGGGCTGTCGACAGAGGGCAAGGCGAACCATACGCCGAGCCTGTCCAGCGTCGGGCTGATCGGGCGCTGCGTAGTCGATGTCGAGGCTGCCTGGAACGTACTGGCCGACAGCCCCGGCACGCGCGTCGAGGCGCCACGGCGGCGCCTCCTGGTGCTGCGTGAACTCATCGATACGATGTGCGATGACGACACGCTTGAACTGTTTGCCGCGGCATGCCGCCATCTCATGGACGCGGGCTTCGAACTCGTCGACGGCGACGTGCCGGGATGGATGGCCGGCGAACACGCGGCCGGCATCGTCTCGCTGTTCGAATCGGGGCAGGCACTCGCCCACATGGATCTGTCGCTGGGGAGCGAAGGCATCCGGCTGCGCGCGGCCAATGCCGCCCGGCTCGACGCGGCCACGCTGGATGCGGCGCGCGCTGCCTGCGCAGCCCTGCGCCGATCGTTGCCGGCAACGCTGCAATCCGCGGGTGCCAGCGCCGTGCTCACGCCGACCTGGCCGTTCGCGGCGCCAGGCCTGGACACCCAGTCGCTGGTCGTGCGCGGACGGACGATACCGATCGACCCCCATCGCAATTGCTTCGTGCGCGCGGCCAACGCGATCGATGCCTGCGCAATCTCGTTGCCGATGGGGCTCTATCCTGGTGCACGCGTGCCCGCCGGCGTGCACCTGACCGCGCCGGGTGGCGATGAGCGGACGCTGCTGGCGCTCGCGCGTATCGTCGAAGGCGGCCTTCCGGCCCTGCCCGCCCTGCCGGCGCTGTGATCACGAAACCGATCGCCGGGATGGCGCAACGGCACGGAATTTGCAAGACTCTCGGGACGACATCTATCCAGGGAGCAGTATTCGTGACCAAGTTTCAAGCTTCGGCTACCCGCGTGGTTGTCCTGTCGGCGTTGCTGTCACCGCTCGTCGCACAGGCCGCCCAGCCCGACATCCAATATCCGAATCGCCCGATCCGCATCGTCGTGCCCTACTCGGGCGGGTCGTCCGATGTCGCCGCGCGCCTGCTGGCGCCGCGCCTGTCCGACGCGCTCAAGCAGCCGGTGCTGGTAGACAATCGTCCCGGCGCCGATGGCCGCATCGGCACGCAATACGTCGCCAATGCCAACCCGGACGGCCACACCCTGCTGTCCGTCCTGACCACGCATGCGATCGCCGGCGCCCTCATGAAGCTGCCCTACGATTCGATCAGGGACTTCGCGCCGGTGGCGGCGATGTCAGTCGCGGAACTGGGCATGGGCGTGCATCCGTCGGTACCGGCCTCGAACCTCAAGGAGTTCATTGCCTGGGGCAAGTCGCTGCCGCAGCCGCTGACCTACGCCACGACCCAGATCGGAGGCAACCAGCACCTGGCCGGTGAACTGTTCACCCTGATCACCGGCGTGAAGATGACGCCGGTGCCCTACAAGGGGGGCGGCGATGCGATGGCCGCGCTGCTCGGTGGCCATGTGAACATGTATTTCGGCTCGATGGCGTCGATGAACCCGGTATTCAAGTCGGGCAAGGTGAAGCCGGTCGCGGTCACCGGTACCGCGCGCGATCCCGAGTTCCCCGGCATGCAGACGTTCGCCGAAGGCGGCATCCCCGGCCTCGACATCCGGCTGTGGTACGGAATGCTGATGCCGGCCAAGGCCCCGAGGGAAGCGGTCGACCGCATATCGAAGCTGGTGGTGGAAAGCGTCGGGACCCCGGAGTTCCGCGCGGCACTGGCCAAGCAGGGCATGAACCCGATGCCGATGGACTCGGCCCAGTTCGGCAAGTTCCTGCGCGCGGAAAACACCCGTTATGCCGACATCGTGAAGCGGGCGAACATCAAGATCGAGCAGTGACGGACACGGCTGGCGCGCGCAGCGCCAGCCGTCGAGGCTGGCTTCAATCCAGTGGCACGGTGCGACCCAGGTTGCGCCGTGTGCCTTCCTTCAGCGCATGGGCAGCGAACGCGACATCACCGATCGCCATGCCCTGGATCAGCGCCACGATGCGGTCCGATGGCGTACGCCGGCCGGGCTTCGCGCTCGACAGCACCTCGCAGGCGAGCGCGTCTACGCGCGCCTGGAACGTCTCGCGGGTCAGGTGTCCCTGGTCGATCCAGGCACCGCCATCGCCCATCTCGGCGGCGAAGTCGACATCATCGACGATCAGGCGGTCGGCTTCGGCCAGCACCGGGAAGTCGACCTCGTTGTAGCTGCCCATCGAGCAGACCACCGCGCCGGGCTTCAGCGTGCCGCCGAACACCAGCGGTGACGGCGATTCCGTCAGCGTGACCACGAGGTCGGCACCTTCGACAGCCTTACGGCCGTCGGGCTCGGCACGCATCGGAATCCGTACCGTGGCTGCCTGCGCCGCGATGAACGCATCCATGTTCTTCATCTGGCGCGAGTTGACCCGCAGTTCCTTCACGTCGAGTGCCTGCGCCAGCATCGGCACGATTTCACTCGCGATCCCGCCCGTGCCGAACAGCGCCACGACCAGCGGGCCGGGGTTGACCAGCGCCTGCACCGAGACCGCGCCGAACGCAGCGGTGCGCAGCCGGCTCAGCCAGTGGTCGGAGACCAGCCCGGAGATCTGGTAGCCGGCATGGTCGTACACCGCACAGTAGTTGGTGTTCATCGCCGTCGGACCGGGATGCGACAGCAGCCGGATGCCCGACGCCTTCAGGTGGCCGACAGCGGCCGCCTTGAACTTGAACTTCGGGCCACCGACCGGCCGCGCATCCAGCGTCATCGCCGACGGCGAGGACAGCAGACTGTGCCCTGCAGCCTGGTCGATCAGCGTACGGCGCGCGAGGTCGAGGGCGATCGTCGTGTCGAGCACCGAACGTACGTCGGCTTCGGAGAGGATGCGTAGTTCGCCCATGGTCAGGACACCTTGCGCACGATGCACGCACACAGGCCGCCACCCGGCGGCGCCTGGTGGACGGTATTGGCCGAGATGAAAGTGCGGGTGGAACCGAGGATCGAGCCGATGATGCCGCTCATTGCGGCGCGTACGTGCTTGTCCATGTCGAGGTGGCTGCTCTTCATCGTGGTACGCACGCCGCGCACCTTTCCGTCGGGCGCCGATCCGGCCTTGATCAGGGTCGCGACCACGCGCCCAGCATCCGCGACCTGCCCGTCTGCATCGAAGCTGCAGCCCGCGGCGGTGTACATGTCGCGCAGGCCCTTGGCATCAAGCACATCGCGCAGGAACCCGGTGTGCACGCTCAGGTCGCCGGCGGCGCCGGGCCGGTTGGCGAGCAGCATGATCTCGACGCAGTCCAGCTCCGCCCCGGAGAACACCATCGCGCGTTTCGCATACAGGCTGTGGTCGGTGTTGAACGCCTCCTGCACGATCTTCCCGCGCGGTACTTCGCCCAGCGCCAGCCCGGCGCCGAGCGCGCCGACCGCTTTCGAATGCGCGGAGGTGACGCGGGTGTTGCGCACCGCGCCTGCAGTGGCGGGGATATGGCTGGTGACCGGGGTCTTCACGATCACCAGCGCGACATCGTCTGCCTTCACGCCCGCCTCGCGCATCGCGGCTTCCACCGTTTCGGCCACGATCACCGCATGCGCCGGGGTGCCGATCTCCTCTGGCGTGAGCGAGCGGCTGCGTGCACAGCCGAAGGCCAGCGCGCTGCCCTGCCCTGCCTTCGCCGGCAGTGCCGCAGCGTCGTCTTCCAGGTCGACGAACAGGTAGCCGAACGGCGTCATCGCGCCTTCGCAGCCAGTCGAGATCAGGAAGGTCGACCGTTCGGCGAGTGCCTCGCCGCCATGTGCCTCGATCGCGGCGGTGAGGCTGAGCAGTGCGAACTCGCGCGAGAAGTCGTTGACGTCGGAGTTGCCCTCGGTCTTCACCAGCAGCGCGAGCTTGCGGATGCGCGCCGGCTCGAAGCGGGCGAGGTTACGGCTGAAGTCACTGACATCGCCGGGGTTGGCGGTGTCGTAGGCGATCACATGGGCAGTCACGGTCTTCTTTCGGGTAAGGGATGGGGGCGCGGCCTGGGACCTTCAGCGCTGCTGCAGCCCGACATG
>CAIQON010000301.1 GCA_903873475.1 uncultured bacterium | reverse complement strand
GGGGCCACCAGATCCCCGCCTGGTACGGTACCGACGGCCATGTCTACGTCGCACGCAGCGAGGCCGACGCCCTGGCGCAGGCGCGCGCGCGCGGCAGCGAGGGTCCGCTCACGCGCGACCCGGACGTGCTCGACACCTGGTATTCGTCGGCGCTGGTGTGCTTTTCGACGCTCGGCTGGCCGGATGCAGCCAGGCCCGCCGCAGCGCCGGCGCAGACGGCGGCCTACGACCTCTACCTGCCCTCGTCGGTGCTGGTCACCGGCTACGAGATCATCTTCTTCTGGGTGGCGCGCATGGTGATGATGACCCTGCACTTCACCGGCCGCATCCCGTTCCGGGATGTCTACATCCACGGCATCGTGCGCGATGCCGAGGGCAAGAAGATGTCGAAGTCCGAAGGCAACACGATCGACCCGGTCGACCTGATCGAGGGCATCGCGATCGAGCCCCTGCTCGAGAAGCGCACGACCGGCCTGCGCCGTCCCGAGACCGCGCCCAAGGTCGCCGCGCGCACGAAGAAAGAGTTTCCCACCGGCATCCCGCCCTACGGCGCCGATGCCCTGCGCTTCACGATGGCCGCCTACGCGACCCTCGGCCGCAACGTCAATTTCGACTTCAAGCGCTGCGAGGGCTATCGCAACTTCTGCAACAAGCTCTGGAATGCCACGCGCTTCGTGCTGATGAATACCGAAGGCCAGGACTGCGGGCTGGACGAACAGGCCGCAGTCGTGCTGTCCGAGGCCGACCGCTGGATCATCGGCGAACTTCAGCGGGTGGAAGCCGAGGTCGCGCGCGGCTTCGCCGACTACCGCCTCGACAACGTCGCGCAGGCGATCTACCGCTTCGCCTGGGACGAGTACTGCGACTGGTACGTCGAACTGGCGAAGGTGCAACTGCAGGACGAAGACCCGGCGGCGCAGCGCGGCACCCGCCGCACGCTGCTGCGGGTGCTCGAGGCCACCCTGCGGCTGGCTCACCCGGTGATCCCTTTCATCACCGAAGCGCTGTGGCAGACGGTGTCGGTCGCCGCCGGCAAGCGACGCGAGGACGAGAGCTCCAGCATCATGGTCCAGCCCTATCCGCAGTCGCAGCCCGAACGCATCGATCCGGCAAGCGACGCCGCGATCGAGCGGCTGAAGGCCCTGGTCAATGCCTGCCGCCAGCTGCGCGGCGAACTCAACCTGTCGCCGGCGCAGAAGGTGCCGCTGGTGGCCTTCGGCGACGACGGTACGGTCGCGCGCTTCGGGCGCTACCTGGTGCCGCTCGCCCGGCTGTCCACGGTCACCGTTGCCGATGATACGTCCGCGGGTACCGCGACCGACGAGGGTGCCGCGGACGCGCCGGTCGCCGTGGTCGGCACCACGCGCCTGGTGCTGAAGGTCGAGGTCGACATCGCCGCCGAGCGCGAACGCCTCGGCAAGGAGGCCGCCAGGCTCGAGAACGAGATCGCGAAGGCGCACGGCAAGCTCGCCAACGAGAACTTCGTGGCGCGTGCGCCGGCCCAGGTGCTCGAACAGGAGAAGGCGCGTCTGGCCGGATTCACCGCGACGCTGGAGAAAGTCAGCGCCCAGCTCGCACGGCTGGGATGACGCCGCGCAGCCCCCACGAGCACGGGCTTCGGGGCACTGCGTAACGGTTCAGGGTGCGTAGCCCCAGATCCGCTCGAGGTCGAAGCGGTGGACCGCAGGATCGAACGTCACGAAGCCGCGCACGGCGGTCGCGAGCTTCGATGTCTCGCGCGCCGTGGGCTGCGGCAGCGGCTCATCGCCGGGGTTGAGCACGCTGACCACCCGCGGCTGGCCACCGGGCGCATTGTGCGTGATCACGGCGACCTCGCGGTTGGCCAGGCGCACCAGCGTGCCCGGGGGATGCGCGCCCAGGAGGCGGAACAGGATGCCAGCGAGCATCGGGTCGACGCCGCTGCGCCGTCCGCGGAGGATGTCCTGCGCGGCTGCCGAGGGCAGCTTCGGCGGCCGATAGAAGCGCTCCCCGGTCTTCGCGCAATAGATGTCCGCGAGCGCGATCAGCCGGGCAGGCAGGGCGATCGTCGAGGCAGCCAGGCCGCGCGGATAGCCGCTGCCGTCCAGCAGTTCATGGTGGTCGGCGACCGCGGCCAGCCAGACGTCATCGACCACCCCGCGCGCCTGCAGCCACGCACGGCTGCGTTCCGGATGCGCGGCGATCGCCGCGCGCTCCCCCGGGTCGAGCTGGGCGCTGCGACCGGTCAGCCGGTCCTGCAGGGCGCGCATGCCGACATTCATCGTCAGCGCGGCGCCGAGCATCGATCGCTGCTCGACCGGCGGCAGGCCCAGTTCGTTCGCAATCAGCTCGCAGACCAGGGCGACCGCGATGCTGTGGCGCACGCAATAGGATGCGCTGCGGTCGAGCGCGATCCAGCCGAGGCAGGCGTCCTGGTCGGTCGCAACCACTGCCCGCACCGTGTCGGCCATGCGCAGCACCTGCGGTGCCACGTCTTGCCCGGCGCCGGCCTCGAACGCCCCGGCCAGCGTCGCGACCACCTCGGCCAGGGCCGTGAACGGCGACAGGATTTCCGACACCTCCAGGTCACCGAGATCTTCGGCGCGCGCGAACAGCTTGCGGGCGTTCAGGCGGGCGGCCTGCGCTGCGTCGTCGAGCATCGCCCCCTTGGCCAGCAGCAGCACGCCGTAGCGGTCGTAGACGTCCCAGGGCAGCGGCTGTCCCAGCAGCTCGGGCTTGATTTCGACGGGGCGAAGCATCTGGATGCGATCGGGCTGGCCTGTCGGGAACGGGGCATGGCGGAAACGACCGCACAGCGTGGGCAATGCGCAGTGCGCAGTGGGCAGTCGGACAAGCGCGGGGCGCCGGCTTCCCATACCCTGTTACGGCAGCCTTGGGAAAAACTTCAGCCCGGTCGGCGCGGCGGATGCGCGGCCAGTGCCGGGCGTTTGGTACGATCACGCATGAACCGTGCG
>CAIQON010000300.1 GCA_903873475.1 uncultured bacterium | reverse complement strand
GTCAGCCCCTGCGCGACGATCACCCCGTCGCCATCGGCGAACGCGGTGGAGAAGTCCATGTTGTTCTTCACCACCGAGGTGTAGCTGGTGCGGTGGACGGTGACCGCCATCTCGTCGGCGATCGCCGCGACCGAGTTCTTGAAAAGCTCGAACGCGATCGGGTCGCGGGTGGTGGAAGCGATGGTGCTGGCGGCTGTCGGTGCATTCATCTGGGACCTCGCCCGGAGAGGATTTCCGCTAGCGTACCGGCAAATCGACACACCCGGCAGGGTTCCCGCACCGCGGCCGGCATGGCGCCCGCGCAACCTGTCGAACCGCACAGGTATGATGCGAGGCATCCATCACCTGCCGTACCCCTCTATGACCGATCTCGCCCGACGTCTCGCGCTGCACACCTGGTCGCTCGACACGACGCCGCTCGCAGAGGCGCTGGCGGCGGCGCGCGCTGGCGGCTTCGATGCAATGGAACTGCGCCGGATCGACTTCACGCGCTGCCTCGAGGCGGGAATGAGCAATGCCCAGGTGCTCGACCTGGTCAGGGCGAGCGGCATGCATGTCGCCGTCCTCGGTACCGAATACGGCCTGCTGTTCGCCGAGGGTGCCGAGCGGCAACGGCTGTTCGACGTGTTCGCCCTGACCTGCAGCAACGCGGTCGCCATGGGTTGCCCGATGATCATGACCGCACCCGGCCAGAACAACGGTACCGTCGCGCAGGCGGCACTGTCGCTGCGCGAAGCCGCACAGGTCGCCGCAGACCACGGCCTGAGGCTCGCACTCGAGTTCAACTCTCAGCATGACGTGATCAACCATATCGAGGTCGCACGCGAGATCATCGCGAAGGCCGCGCATCCGGCCGCCGGGCTGCTGATCGACGCGTACCACCTGCAGCGCAGCGGCTCGCCGGGCCGCGGCTTCGAACATGTCGCACCGGAAGAGATCTTCACCTTCCAGTACAGCGACGTCCCCGCGGGCCCGCCGCCCGGCCAGCGGCGACCGACCGACAGGCTGCTGCCCGGCGAGGGCATCGTGCAGTGGCAGGCGGTGTTCGACCTGCTGCGCGAGAAGGGCTATGACGGCTACCTGAGCTTCGAGGCGCCCAACCCGGCGCTCTGGGCCCGGTCGCCAGCCGAGGTCGCGCGCGCGGCAGCCGCCGCCACGCGCCGGCTGCTGGCCGGCTGATCGAGCACCACCACCCATCCGATACCGAGCAGCCCGGCAGAGGCAGCCGTCCACCACACGACCCACCCCCTGGAGGAGCACATGAAAAAGAAGTCCTGCATCGTGCAAGATGGCAGCGCCCGCGCGCGCGGCGCGACGGCCATGGCGGCCGCCCTGCACGCAACCGGTGCCGCGGCGTTGCTAGCGCTGCCATCGATCGGCGCAGCCCAGGCCTTTCCGGCCAAGCCTGTCCGACTGGTCGTCGCCCAGGCAGCGGGCAGTGCGACCGACGTGATCGCGCGCATCTTCACGCCGCGCTGGAGTGAACTGCTCGGCCAGCCGGTGGTCGTCGACGTGCGCCCCGGCGCTGGCGGCTCGCTGGGCGCGGAGATCACCGCGAAGTCGCCGAACGACGGCTACACGCTGCTGCTCGCGAACATCTCGACCCACGGCGTGAACCCCGCGCTCTATGCGAAGCTGCCGTACGATCCGGTGAAGGATTTCTCGCCCGTGTCTCTGGTGAGCACCACGGCCAACATCATCGTCGTGCACCCGTCCGTGCCGGCGAAGACGGTGAAGGAACT
>CAIQON010000299.1 GCA_903873475.1 uncultured bacterium | reverse complement strand
GCGGCAGCCTTGGTCGAGTCGTCGAGCACCTTGATGCGCAGCTCGCCACCTTCCTGCTCCACCGCCACGCCGCCCGTCACCGCCTGCTGCGCGGTGCCCAGCGGCCCCTTGATGCTGATCGAGTCTGGCGCGATGGCGACTTCGACGCCAGCAGGCACCACGACAGGAGACTTACCGATTCGAGACATTTGCCGACTCCGTCCGCTCTATCAGGGTCAGTGCACAACGCACAGGACTTCGCCGCCAATACCGTGCTGGCGCGCCTGGCGATCGGTCATCACGCCCTTGGACGTGGACACGATGGCTACCCCGAGGTTGTTCATCACGCGCGGCAGGTCGTTGGTGCCGCGGTACACGCGCAGCCCTGGACGACTCACGCGCTCGATCTTCTCGATGACCGGTTCGCCTGCGTAGTAACGCAACGCGATGTCCAGCACCGGCTTGCCGTCGTTCGGGCGAACCGCAAAGTCATCGATATAGCCCTCGTCCTTCAAGACCTTGGCAATCGAAACCTTGAGCTTGCTCGACGGCATCTCAACGGACGTCTTCTCCGCCATCTGCGCGTTGCGAATGCGCGTCAGCATGTCGGCGATCGGATCACTCATGCTCATACGAAAGCTCCTACCAGCTTGCCTTGGTCACGCCCGGAACTTCTCCGCGCATGGCGATTTCACGAAGCTTGTTGCGGCCGAGGCCGAACTTGCTGTACACGCCGCGCGGACGTCCGGTCAGCGCACACCGGTTGCGCACGCGCACCGGGGATGCATCGCGCGGCAGGCGCTGCAGTTTCTCGCGCGCGGCCATGCGCTCTTCATCGGACAGTTGCGGGTCACGCGTCTGCGCAATCAGTTCCTTGCGCCTGGCGGCAAACTTCGCGACCGTCTCGATACGCTTCTGATTGCGATTGATGAGGGACTGCTTTGCCATCTCTTGGTCCTCAGTTCCGGAACGGAAATTGGAAGGCAGCCAGCAGCGCGCGCCCTTCCTCGTCTGTGCGTGCCGTGGTGGTGATCGTGATGTTCATCCCGCGCACCGCATCGACCTTGTCGTAGTCGATTTCGGGGAAGATGATCTGTTCACGCACGCCCATGTTGTAGTTGCCGCGGCCGTCGAACGCCTTCCCGGAAATACCGCGGAAGTCGCGGATACGCGGCATCGCGATCGACACCAGGCGGTCCAGGAATTCATACATGCGTTCGCCACGCAGCGTCACCATGCAGCCGATGGGATAACCCTCGCGGATCTTGAACCCGGCGATCGACTTGCGCGACTTCGTCGCGACCGGCTTCTGGCCGGCGATCTTCTGCATGTCGCCAATCGCATTCTCGAGGACTTTCTTGTCCGCTACGGCCTCGCCCACGCCCATGTTGAGCGTGATCTTGAGAATCCGCGGGACCTGCATCTGCGTCTTGTAGCCGAACTTCGCAGTCAGGTCGGGGACTACTTTCTCGCGGTAGTGTTCTTTGAGCCGGGCCATTTTTCGCAAAACCTCTTCGGGGACGGATCACGGCGGGCGCAGCGCGCCCGTGGATCCCGTGGATCAGGCGCTTACCAGTTCGCCGTTGGACTTGTAGAACCGAACCTTGCGGCCGTCTTCCAGGACACGGAAGCCGACGCGATCAGCCTTCTTGGTCGCGGGATTGAATACCGCGACGTTCGATGCATTGATCGGCATTTCCTTCTCGACGATGCCGCCGGTGGTCCCCTTCATGGGATTCGGCTTCTGGTGCTTCTTGACGCGGTTGATGCCTTCGACGACGACGTGCTCTGCGAGCACCTTGAGCACGGTGCCCCGCTTGCCGCGATCGCGGCCCGTTAGCACAATGACGTCGTCACCTTTCTTGATCTTGTTCATCGCTGGGTCTCCTGACCGAACGTCCTAGATGACTTCCGGCGCGAGCGAGACGATCTTCATGAATCGCTCGGTGCGCAGTTCGCGGGTGACCGGTCCGAAGATACGGGTACCGATCGGCTCCAGTTTCGCATTCAGCAGAACGGCAGCGTTCTTGTCGAAGCGCACGCGCGACCCGTCCTGGCGACGCACGCCGTGGGCGGTGCGCACGACGACGGCGCTGTAGACCTCGCCCTTCTTCACGCGCCCGCGCGGTGCAGCATCCTTGATGCTGACCTTGATCACGTCACCGATGCCGGCATAACGCCGCTTCGAGCCACCGAGCACCTTGATGCACATGACCGACCGTGCACCGGTGTTGTCGGCCACGTCGAGGACCGACTGCATCTGGATCATCTCATTCTCCTGTCCGACCGGGCCGCGTCGTGCGGCCGGGGATTCGCCAGGCCCGTCCGGGACTGTCCGGGCGGACCAAATCTGACTGCCGAAGCACCGCCCCTGAGGGCTGCCGCTTCCGTGCTCCTGTTCGACCGAGCCGGCTCGACGCCGCCTCGCACACTGCATTCCAACTTTTACCGCGGGCAACGCCGGCCTTCACCGGCTACCGCCACAGTGCCCGGCTTCCACCGGGCCCGTGCGTGCCACCTCACGGTCAGTCTTGGACCCCGCCTCGCGGGGAGTGCCGCCCGGATTCCGGAGGCTTCGATCGCAACGATGCGACCAACACCCCGGATTGCGCCGCGCCGATCGGCACGCCGCTACCGGTCCCTGATTTCAAATCACGCAGCCCGAAATCAGGATAGCCTTCGAGTATGCACGCTAACCGAACTCCTGCCAAGCGATAAATCGCCGGCAAGCGAACATCAGGCCGTACGCGCCTTCTCGACCAGCCGTGCAACCTTCCACGCCTTGGTCTTCGATATCGGGCGTGTCTCGGAGATCTCGACCAGGTCGCCTTCGGCGACTTCGTTGGTCTCGTCGTGCGCGTGGTACTTCTTCGAACGGACCATCACCTTGCCGTAGAGCGGGTGCTTGACCTTGCGCTCGACCAGCACGGTGACCGTCTTGTCCATCTTGTCGCTGACCACACGGCCCGTGAGGACGCGTGCAGACGACGTTTCGGCTTCGGTCATGGGAACTGTCCCTGGAATTGGTTTCAGGCCTTGCCCGACGGCTTGGCAGCCGGCGCGGCGTTGGCGAGTTCGGTTGCGATCGTACGCACGCGGGCGATGTCACGCTTGACCTTGCGCAGCTCGCTGGTCTTGCCGAGCTGCTGCGTCGCGTGCTGCATGCGAAGCCCGAACTGGGCCCGCAGCAGGCTTTTCACTTCATCGCCGAGTTCTGCCGGCGTGCGTTCGCGAAGTTCACTGGTTTTCATCTCAACCTCCCACCTGGCGCGCGACGAAGGCCGTGCGCAGCGGCAGCTTGGCCGATGCCAGGCGGAATGCCTCGCGGGCCAGCGTCTCATCGACCCCGTCCATCTCGTACAGCATCTTGCCGGGCTGGATCTCGGCGACGAAGTACTCGGGGTTGCCCTTGCCGTTACCCATCCGTACTTCGGCGGGCTTCTGCGAGATCGGCTTGTCCGGGAAAATGCGGATCCAGATGCGACCGCCACGCTTGATGTGGCGCGTCATCGCCCGCCGGGCCGCTTCGATCTGGCGTGCAGTCAGGCGGCCGCGGTCAAGTGCCTTCAGGCCGAATTCGCCGAAGCTCACCTTGTTGCCACGGGTGGCGATGCCGCGGTTGCGGCCCTTCTGCTGCTTACGGTATTTGCTTCTAGCTGGCTGCAGCATTTCTCACTCCGGACTTGCGCGGCTTGCGTTCCGGCTCGACCGCGGGGGCGGCCGGGACTTCCGGTGCCACCTCGTTCTTGCCGACGACATCGCCCTTGTAGACCCAGACCTTGATGCCGATGACACCATAGGTCGTCTTGGCTTCCGACACGCCGTACTCGATGTTGGCGCGCAGCGTGTGCAGCGGGACGCGACCTTCGCGGTACCACTCGCGACGGGCGATCTCGATGCCGTTCAGGCGCCCCGAGCTCATGATCTTGATGCCCTGCGCGCCCAGGCGCATCGCGTTCTGCATCGCGCGCTTCATTGCGCGGCGGAACATGATGCGCTTCTCGAGCTGGGAGGAGATCGAGTCGGCGATGAGTTGCGCGTCGATCTCCGGCTTGCGGATCTCTTCGATGTTCACGTGGACGTTCTGCACGCCCATGAACTTGCGCAGCGCGCAGCGCAGCGCCTCGATGTCCTCGCCCTTCTAGCCGATCACCACGCCCGGGCGCGCGCAGAAGATCGTGATCTTCGCGTCGCGTGCGGGCCGCTCGATGAGCACGCGGCCGACGGCTGCGTGGGCGAGTTTCTGCTTGAGGAACTCGCGCACCTTGATGTCTTCCGCCAGCATCCCGGCGAAATTCTTGTGATTGGCGTACCAGCGCGAGGTCCAGTTGCGCTGGACCGCGAGCCGAAAGCCGATCGGATGGATCTTCTGTCCCATATGTGCCCTCTTTGCCCCGTCTGTCGTTCAGTCCATGGAAGCGACGGCTACTTGCCGTCGCCCACTGCCAGATAGACGTGGCAGGTCGGTTTGGTGATGCTGGACGCACGCCCCTTGGCGCGCGGCATGAAACGCTTCAGGCTGGTGCCGCGCTCGACGTGGATGAGCGTGACCTTCAGCTCGTCGATGTCCGCCGCATCGTTGTGCTCGGCGTTGGCGATGGCCGACTCGAGCACCTTCTTGATGATGACGGCGCCACGCTTCGGGCTGAAGGTGAGCAGGTTGAGCGCACGCTCCACCGGCAGGCCGCGAATCTGGTCGGCGACCAGGCGGCCCTTCTGTGCCGAGAGGCGTACACCACGCAATGTGGCCTTGGTCTGCATGTGTATGGCTCCTTACCTGCCCGGGCCCTTGGCGGCCTTGCGGTCGCCAGAGTGTCCCTTGAACGTGCGCGTGTGCGCGAACTCGCCCAGCTTGTGCCCGACCATGTTCTCCGAGACGAAAACCGGGATGTGCTGGCGCCCGTTGTGCACGGCGATGGTCAGACCGACGAAATCCGGGAGGATCGTCGAACGACGCGACCAGGTCTTGATCGGTCGCTTGTCGTTGTTCGAACGCGCTTTTTCCACCTTGCCGAACAGGTGATGATCGACGAAGGGGCCTTTCTTTACTGAACGTGCCATCTCGCTTTACCCCTTGGTCGAGTTGCGCCGCCGCACGATCATGCTGCTCGTGCGCTTGTTCTTGCGGGTCTTGTAGCCCTTGGTCAACTGACCCCACGGGCTCACCGGGTGGCGGCCGGCGGCCGTCTTGCCCTCGCCACCACCGTGCGGGTGGTCGACCGGGTTCATCGCCACGCCACGCACCGTCGGCCTGACGCCACGCCAGCGCATCGCACCGGCCTTGCCGATCGAACGCAGGTTGTGCTCGGAGTTGCCGACTTCACCGATGGTTGCACGGCAATCGACGTGTACCTTGCGGATCTCGCCGGAACGCAGCCGCAGCTGGGCGTAGCTGC
>CAIQON010000298.1 GCA_903873475.1 uncultured bacterium | reverse complement strand
CCTTTGCGCTTCAAACTCTCTCCGGGTGTAGGGTAGTCGTACTGGACGCCGGGCGCCGCGTTACCGACACGAATCCGGCGGCCAACCACCTGCTCGGGCCGATGGACCTCGGCCAGGCGTGGGATGAACTGATTGCCCGGGTGCTGCGTCCGACCGCCGCACCGGATGAGTTCGAAGCAGCGCCGCTGGCGGCTGCGCCAGGAACGACGACAGAGCCGGGGGATACCCGCAGTACCCGGCGGGTGCGCCTGTCCGTGAGCGAACTGCCTGATGGCGGATCGATCGCCCTGGTGAACGACATCACCGCCGCGCATGCCCTGACCGGGCAACTCGAGCGCGCCCGCCGGCTGTCCGCGATGGGGGAGATGGCCGCGAGGCTCGCGCACAACCTGCGCACGCCGCTGGCCACCGCGCTGCTCTACGCCGGCAACCTCGGCCGCACCACGCTCCCGGAGGCCGAGCGCAGCCGTTTTGCCGATCGCACCGTGGACAGCCTGCGCAGGGTGGAGCGCATGATTCAGGATATGCTGCGTTTCGTCCGCGGCTATGAAGACGAGTTCGAGCCCTTTGCCGTGGGCGAACTGTTGCGGGAACTGGCGCAGGTGATCGAGCCGCAGATGGCGCGGCGGGGAGTGGACTTCGAAATCGTCGATCGCAGCGAGGGGCGGCAGATCCAGGGTAACCGCAAGGCGGTCGCCGGAGCGCTGCTGAACCTGCTCGAGAATGCGCTGCAGGCGAGCGATGGCGGCGGCCGTGTAACGCTCGCTGCAGGGCCCGATGCGCGTGCGATGGCGTTTTCGGTCGAAGACACCGGGCGCGGGATCGATCCCGCCGTGATGGACAGGTTGTTCGAGCCTTTCTTCACGACCCGGGCGGACGGTACCGGGCTGGGCCTGGCGATCGTGCGCGGGGTGGCGACCGCCCATGGCGGTGAGGCGCTGGTGCAGAGTCGGCCGGGCGAAGGCACCCGCTTCACGCTGAGGCTGCCGGCGAGCGCGAGGGAGGTGGCAGGATGAAGCTGATGCCGGTGCTGATCGCCGAAGACGATGATGACCTGCGCGAGGCGCTGTCGGCGACGCTGCAGTTGAGCGGTTACACGGTCATCGAGGCCATCGATGGCGAGAGTGCGCTGGCCGCGCTGGCGCGCGAACCGGTCGGGTTGCTGATCAGCGATGTGCAGATGAAGCCGATGGACGGCCACGCGCTGCTGGCGCGTGCGCGCAGCGAATACCCGGATGTGCCAGTCATCCTGATGACTGCGTACGGGATGATCGACAAGGCCGTGTCAGCGATGCGTGCCGGTGCCGTCAATTACCTGACAAAGCCGTTCGAACCGGGGCGCCTGCTGGAAGAGGTCGCCTGCAACATGCGGCCTGCGCCTGCGGCGGCGTCCGGGCGGCAGCGCCGTGCCGGCACCGATGGCGTGGTCGCGCGCGATCCGTCCACCCGCGCGGTGCTCGACCTTGCGCGGCGAGTCAGCGCGACCGACGCGACGGTGCTGATCACCGGCGAATCCGGTACCGGCAAGGAGGTGTTCGCGCGCTTCATCCACCGGCATTCCCGGCGTGCGGCGGCTCCGTTCGTCGCGATCAACTGTGCCGCGATTCCCGAGAACCTGCTCGAGGCGACGTTGTTCGGGTACGAGAAGGGTGCGTTCACCGGGGCGAGCCAGGCCACGGCCGGCAAGTTCGAGCAGGCGCAGGGCGGTACCCTGCTGCTCGACGAGGTGTCCGAGATGCCGCTGCCGCTGCAGGCCAAGCTGCTGCGCGTGCTGCAGGAGCGCGAGGTCGAGCGCGTGGGTGGGCGCCGGCCGGTGCTCCTCGACATCCGCGTGCTGGCGACGTCCAACCGGGACATGGCGGCCGAGGTGCGATCCGGGCGTTTCCGGGAAGATCTCTACTACCGGCTGAACGTGTTCCCGATCGAACTGCCGCCCTTGCGTGAACGCCCGCTCGACATCCTGCCGCTCGCACAGGAGGTGATCGCGCGGTTCGCTGCCGGGCGAGAGATCGGCCTGTCGCCTGCGGCCGAGCGTTCGTTGACCACCCACAGGTGGGCCGGTAACATCCGGGAGCTCGAAAACGTCCTGCAGCGTGCGCTGATCCTGGCGCACGGGACGGTGGTCGAGCCCGGCGATCTGCACCTGCCCGCCGCCGCGCCGGCGGCAGGGGTTGCCGTCGGGCGGCAGGAATTGCCGCTGCCGTTGCCGTCGGGTTCGCTTCCGCTGCCAGCGGCGGTTGTCGATGCTGCGGGGCAGGGCGGCAGTGGCGCGGCGGTTGCGTCGACTGAAACGCTGGACATCAAGTCGCTGGAACGCAGGCATATCCTCGAGGCACTGGCCTTGGCTGGCGGTTCGAGGCGGAAGGCAGCGTCGCGCTTGCAGATGAGCGAGCGGACGTTGCGGTACAAACTGGCGCAGTACCGCGCCGCCGGTTGGCTCGACGGCGCGATGCAGGACGATGACGATGGCTCGGGCGCATGAATGAACGTCTGGACAACCGCTGGCACGGGCATTGCTGTAGCCTCCGGCATACGGTGTTCCGATCCTGATCCAACCGAGCCGGTGAACCCGGCAGCGAGCCCCTCCCGATGAGCACTTCCGGTATCGACCAGATGTTGCGTGAACTGCGCTCCGCGGCTGCCCAGGCAGGCGGTGGCGCGCGCGATGGTGGCGATGCGGCTGCGCCCGCCGGTGCGCCCGACTTCGCCACGATGCTCCGCTCGTCGATCGACAGCGTGAATGCAGCCCAGCAGGATGCCCAGAAAGTCCAGCAGGCCTTCGATGCAGACGCGCCCGAGGCCAACCTGCAGGAAGTCGTGGTTGCGATGCAGAAGGCCAGCCTGTCCTTCCAGACGATGGTCCAGGTCCGAAACCGTCTGGTTACCGCCTACCAGGACATCATGAGCACGCAGGTATAGTGGGTTCCGACCGAAGCTAGGCGATGGCGCAGGCTCCACCTTCCCCCTCCGCCCCGACGCCCGCCTCGACCCCTCTCCTGCAGGGGTTCTTCCGACTCACCAATGTCCAGAAGGTCGTGCTGCTGGTGGGTGTCGCGGCCGCAGTCGCGGTCGCTGTGGCCTTCGTGTCATGGGCGCGCATGCCCGACTACAAGGTGCTGTTCAGTAACGTCACCGATCGCGACGGCGGCGCGATCATCTCCGCCCTCCAGCAGATCAACGTGCCCTACCGCATGTCCGAAGGGGGAGGCGCGATCCTCGTTCCCTCCGATCGCGTCTATGAATCCAGGCTGAGGCTGGCCCAACAGGGCCTGCCGCGCGGTGGCTCGATCGGCTTCGAACTGCTCGAGAACCAGCGGATCGGCACCAGCCAGTTCGTGGAACAGGTCAATTTCCAGCGGGCGCTCGAGGGCGAACTGGCGCGTACCGTGCAGGCGCTCGGTTCGGTACAGGGGGCGCGTGTCCATCTGGCGATCCCGCGGCCGAGCGTGTTCGTCCGTGACCAGCAGAAGCCCAGCGCGTCGGTGCTGGTGAGCCTGTTTCCCGGTCGCACGCTCGATCCGGCGCAACTGGCCGGGATCACCCACCTGGTCGCCAGCAGCGTGCCGGAACTGGCTCCGTCGGCCGTGACCATCGTCGACCAGGCCGGCAACCTGCTGACGCAGAGTCCGGGCGCGCGCGAGGCCAATGCCGGGCTTGACGCCGGACAGCTCAAGTACTTGCAGGCGGTCGAACAGAATTTCGTGCGCAGGATCGAGGCGATCCTCACGCCCATCGTCGGCCCGGGCAACGTGCGTGCGCAGGTCACGGCTGAACTCGACTTCTCGACCGTCGAGCAGACCGCCGAGACCTACAAGGCGAATCCGTCCCCCGAGCAGGCGATCCGCAGCCAGCAGACGGTCGAGACCCTCGGCGACAATCCACGCGACGCGAGCGGCGTCCCCGGTGCGCTGTCGAACCAGCCGCCCGGCTCGGCGACCGCACCGCTCAATGCCCCGGCCAAGGGCGCGGCAAAGGGGGCGCCGGCAGAACCGCCGTCGCCAGGCAGTTCGCACCGCGAAGCCACCACCAATTACGAGCTCGACAAGACCATCACGCATACCCGGGCCGAGGTCGGAGCCGTGCGGCGGCTTTCGGCGGCGGTGGTGGTCAACCACCGCCGCGAGGTGAAGGAAGGCAAGTCCGAGGCCACTGCGCTGCCGGAAGCCGAAATCGCGCAACTGAACAACCTCGTGCGGCAGGCGATCGGCTTCAACGAGAAGCGCGGAGACACCGTCAACCTGGTCAATGCCGCGTTCAACGAAGCCGAGCGCGTCGAAGTGGAGGGGCCGACCGTGGTCGCCGAAGTCACCCAGCGGCTGCTCGGCAACCTCAACACGTTGCTCTGGACGCTGGCAGCCATCGTGGCTGCGCTGTTCGTCTACCTGATGGTGCTGCGGCCTGTGCTGCGCGACCTCGCGCGGGCGGGCGAGCGGGACCTGGCGGCCCAGGAAGCCTATGCGCAGGCGATGGCGGCCGCGGCTGGCAGCGGTGAAGCTGCCGCCGCAGGGGCGGGTGGCCCCGGCTCTGCGCAGCCGATCCGCACCGGCGCCCGGGGGTTCGAGGCTGACCTGCAGGCGGTGAAGGACCTGGCGAAGCAGGAGCCGCAGATCGTCGCCAACGTGGTCAAGGACTGGGTCGGCCGGGAATGAACGCCAGCGGCGGCCGGACGACCTTCGGCCCCGGGGCGGCCGGGACAAGTATCATCACGCCATGAGCGAAGACGGTATCCGGAAAAGCGCGATCCTGCTGATGTCCATCGGCGAGGATCAGGCGGTGGAGGTATTCAAGTACCTGTCCCCGCGCGAGGTGCAGAAGCTCGGTGCAGCGATGGCCGAGCTGCAGAACGTCGAGCGCGAGCAGGTCGAGGGCGTGCTGCGGGACTTCCGCGAGCAGGCCGGGGTCAAGACCAACATCGGGCTGAACTCGGACAACTACATCCGGTCCGTGCTGACCAAGGCGCTCGGCACCGAGCGGGCCACCGGCGTGATCGACCGCATCCTGCGCGGCAACGACACCGGTGGCATCGAGGCGCTGAAGTGGATGGATGGCGCGTCCATCGCCGAAATG
>CAIQON010000297.1 GCA_903873475.1 uncultured bacterium | reverse complement strand
GGGCGCGGCGGCGGGCGGCAACAGTTGCACCGCCAGTCGTGGCGGGATCGGGGGCGCAGGCTGCGACGGCGGCTCGCCGGGACGGATCGGTTCCAGTGAGAGCGTGAGCGCGTGCAGTGCCAGCGAGGCGGCGAGTGCCCAGACCAAACCGCGCCGGGAAGGCCGGGCGGCCATGCGCTTCACTGACCGCCGATCTGCGCCAGCACCTGGTCGAACGTCGCGCCGTCGGGTTCAGTCACCAGGATCCGCACCGGGATCATCCCGCGTGTGGCTGCCAGCCATACCTCGGTTGCATTGTCGTCCTTCTCGCGCACCCGGCTCACGCGGATCGCCTCGAAGGTCCCGGCAGGCGTGGCCACCGTCTCCCGGCCGGACACGGTGAACCGGTAGCGTGTGACGCGCCGCCCGTCGGTCATCGGTGCATCCCATTCGCCGCCCGGCAGGCCCTGCGGCTGCGTCGCGCGCTGCGCGAGCGCGTACGGGAAGCTCAGCCGGTCGGTGGTACCTGGCGGCAGCGCTTCGCCGTCGCCTTCGGTGGCATCGGTGCCGAGGCGATCGAAGCGGACCTGGTTCGTCGTCCAGTCGAAACGCGCCCGCTGGACCGGATTCGCACCGCGCTGGTCGGTGAACTGGTCGGGGCGCAGCCCTGTGGCTGACACCGTGCCACGGCTTTCCCGGCGCCATCCCTGGCCACGCGCCAGCAGCGCCGCCAGGCCCACCGCACGCGCTTCGCTCAGCAGCCGGTAGCCGTTGCCGTTGCGTTCGAACGATTCCTCGACCCGGGCGATCTCCAGCCCGCTGCGCAGCAGCGAATAAACGAGTGTCAGCTTCGCCGGCAGGCCGTTCACAGCCTCCGCAGCCTGTACGGCCCCCGGTGGAAGGCTGCCGAGCAGCACGCCGGCCAGTGCCGATCTGAGCGCCGTGCGCCTGAGGGGCGAGATTCCGGTGCAGCGTGCATCCATCGCAGCGTCCTCCTACAGGTCGAGCGCCGGGGCGACCAGCACGCGATGGTTCGCGGCCGCAGCCGCGGCTGCACTCGAATCAGGCGCCGGCAGCACGCGCACCCTGGTGCCGTCGATCACCAGCCGGCCTTCGGCAAACCAGCGCACCGCCTGCGGGTAGAGCCTGTGTTCCTGTTCGAGTACGCGCGCCGACAGCGTGTCTTCGGAGTCGTCAGCGTGGACCGGTACGGCTGCCTGCACGACGATGGGGCCGCTGTCCAGGGTCGAGGTGACGAAATGGACCGTGCAGCCGTGCAGCCGCACGCCGTCGTCGAGCGCGCGCCGATGCGTGTGCAGGCCGGGATACGCTGGCAGCAGCGACGGATGGATGTTGATCATTCGCCCGGCGTAATGGTCGACGAAGCCGGCGGTCAGGATGCGCATGAAGCCGGCGAGCACCACCAGTCCCGGCCGGTGCTGGTCGATCGCCTGCATCAGTGCCGCATCGAAGGCGGTGCGCGGGTCGGCTGCGCCGGCGAACGCGGTGTGGTCGACCACCTCGGTCGTGATGCCATGCGCCCGTGCGAACGCGAGGCCGTCCGCCGCCGGCCGGTTGCTGATGACCGCCGCGATACGGCAGGGCGGTGCGGACTCGACGATCGCGCGCAGGTTGCTGCCGCGCCCGGAAATCAGCACGACGATGGACGGGCGGGGCGCGGTTGCCATCGCTGGGTGCAGCGTCATGCCCGCGTGCGGCCGGCCTGCATCAGCGGATCACGGCCTGCGCTTCGCCGCCCTGGCGCGCGCGGATCGTGCCGATGCGGCTCACTGTCTCGCCGGCATCGCTCAGGTGTTCGATCGCGCGCGCGGCATCGGCCGCCGCGACCACCAGGATCATCCCGATGCCGCAGTTGAAGGTGCGGTACATCTCGTCGTCGGCAACCTGGCCCTCGGACTGCAGCCAGCCGAACAGGGGGGGGCGGGGCCAACTCGCGCCGTCGATGTCCGCGACCACGCCGTCGGGCAGCACCCGCGGCACGTTTCCCGGCAGGCCGCCACCGGTGATATGCGCCAGGGCCTTCACCGGCAGTGCCGCCATCAGCGCCAGCACCGGCTTAACGTAGATGCGCGTGGGCTCGAGCAGGGCATCGGCTAGCGGCCGCCCGTGGAAGTCGGCGCCCAGGTCTGCGCAGGCGTGTTCGACGATGCGCCGCGCCAGCGAGTAGCCGTTCGAATGCAGGCCGCTGGAACCGAGGCCGAGGATCACGTCGCCCGCGGCAACGCTCGACCCGTCGATGATCTTCGATTTCTCGACCACGCCGACGCAGAACCCTGCGAGGTCGTATTCGCCGGCGACATACATGCCCGGCATCTCGGCGGTCTCGCCGCCGATCAGTGCGCAGCCGGCCTGCTCGCAGCCGCGTGCGATGCCGCGCACCACCTCGGTCGCTACCTCGACCTCGAGCCTGCCGGTCGCGTAGTAGTCGAGGAAGAACAGCGGTTCGGCCCCTTGCACGAGCACGTCGTTGACGCTCATCGCGACCAGGTCGATTCCGATCGTGTCATGGCGGCCGAGCATGAAGGCGAGCTTCAGCTTGGTGCCGACGCCGTCGGTGCCGGAGACCAGCACCGGCTCGCGGTAGCGCTTCGGCACTTCGAACAGCGCGCCGAAGCCGCCGATGCCGGCGAGCACGCCGTCGCGACGGGTACGGGCGGCGAGCGGCTTGATGTTTTCCACCAGTGCATCGCCTGCATCGATGTCCACGCCGGCGTCGCGGTAGGTCATGCCCGCCGACCCGGCGTGGGACGCGCCCGCTGCCGTGCCGTGCGCTGGCATCGCCGCGCCGCCGGGTGTTACAGGATGTTTCTCGTTCAAGGGGCAGCTCGCAGTTGAGTTCCGGGGGCGGCACAGATAAAGTCCGCTGGTGATTCTATCAAAGCCGCAACCCGGCCCCTGCTCCTGTCCCTGTTCCGCCCGTGGATCGGACCCCGTCGAAGGGGTTGCCGGCAGGCTGCGCTCGTTCGCTGCAGGGTGCCCGGCACTGCCCGCCGCCCGTTGCGGCCCGATGGCATGACGAAGCCGCCGCCGCCGGGGGGCGCTACTGCGGAGGTCGGCACGCGCGCCTTCTGGCTGGTGCTGGTCGCGCTGACCGGCTACCTGTTCTACCTGCTCGGGCCGGTGCTCACGCCGTTCCTTCTTGCGCTGATGATCGCCTACATCTTCGAGAAGGTGGTCGCCAGGCTCGCCGCGCGCGGGCTGTCGCGCAGCACGGCGGCCGCAATCGTGCTGCTGCTGATCATCCTGGCCGCCGTGGCGATGGTGCTGATCCTGCTGCCGCTGCTGCAGCAGCAGCTCGCGCGCATCACCGAGACGATGCCGCGTTTCTTCGAATGGGCGCGTACCACCGTCGAACCGATGATCGAGCAGCACCTGGGCCTGGAGATCGAACTGGACCACCTGCGCGCGCTGGTCCTCGAGCAGCTGCCGTCGCCGCAGACCGTCGCCGGCTGGGTCTTGCCGTCGCTGACCAGCGGCGGGCTGGCGCTGGTGGGCTTCTTCGTGAACCTGTTGCTGATTCCGGTGGTGCTGTTCTACTTCCTGCGCGACTGGAGCGACATCGTCACCGAGATCGACCACATGCTGCCGCGTGCCCAGCACGCGGTCATCGGCCGGCTGGCGCGCGAGATCGACGCCGTGCTGGGCGAGTTCCTGCGCGGACAGCTCGCGGTGATGCTGGTGATGGCAGCGTTCTATGCGATCGCGCTGTCGCTGGTCGGCGTCGAGTACGCGGTGGCCATCGGCCTGCTCACCGGCCTGATCACGTTCATTCCCTACCTGGGCGCGCTGTTCGGCATCACGCTCGGCACGGTCGTCGCGGTGATGCAGTTCCAGGCGATCGGTCCGCTGCTCTGGGTGTGGGGCGTCTTCTTCGCCGGGCAGATGGTCGAGGGCTACATCGTGGTGCCGAAGCTGGTCGGAGACCGGATCGGCCTGCACCCGGTGGTGGTGATCTTCGCGCTGCTCGCGTTCGGGCAACTGTTCGGATTCTTCGGCGTGCTGCTGGCACTGCCTGCCAGCGCGGCGTTGCTGGTATGGCTCCGCTACCTGCGGGGATGCTACCTCGCGAGCCCGCTGTACCGCGCCTGAGATGACGGTATCGCCGAAACCCGCCGGTGCGCCGGTCGGACCGCTGCCTTTCGGCTGCAACGACGACAGGCCGGCCGACGGCCCGGGCGGGCGGCTGGCGCCGAGCCATCCGCAGGGCGTGCTCGACCTGATACCGCGGCCGCGCCAGTCCTTCGCCAACTTCATCGTCGGCGACAACGCCGAACTGGTCGCATTGCTGCGCGGCGAGGCGGCGGCTGTCGCAGCGCGCTTCTTCTACCTCTGGGGCTCGCCGGGCTCCGGCCGCAGCCACCTGCTGCATGCGGCCACAGGCAGCCCCGAGGCGGGCGCCGGCGATGCGCCCGTTGCCGATTCCGGTGCCGCCGATGGCGCAGGCGGCATCGGCCGGTACATGGACCTGCGCGAGCCCGATGCACCCCTGGGCATCGAACTGCTGGCCGACAGCCACGGCCGGCCGGTCGCCCGGCTCGCGCTCGACAACGTCGATGCGCTCGATGCCGGGGGCGAGCAGCGGTTGTTCAACCTCTACAACACGGTCAGGCAGGAGTATCCCGGGTGCAGCCTGCTGGTGTCCGGGCCGCGTCCACCGGCTGGCCTGGCATTGCGTGCCGACCTGGTGACCCGGTTGTCATGGGGGCTCACCTACCAGGTGCACACGCTGACCGATGCGCAGAAAGCCTGCGCGATGTCGGCGCACGCCCGCTCGCGCGGCGCGGTCATCGGCAGCGAGGTCGTCGAATGGCTGCTGCAGACGATGCCGCGCGATCTTCCGACGCTGCTCGCGGTGGTCGACTCGCTCGACGGTCATTCGCTCGCGGCCAAGCGCCCGGTGACCCTGCCATTGGCGCGCGAATGGCTGCGCAGCCTGGGCTGACGCCCACATTCCATCAAGGTGCATCGATGAAACTCGTGCTGTTCGACCTCGACAACACCCTGCTGGCCGGGGACAGCGACTATGAATGGGGTCAGTTCCTGATCGAGACCGGCGTGCTCGACCGCGGGCAATACGAGTCGCGAAACAAGGGTTTCTACGACCAGTACAAGGCCGGTACGCTGGATATCATGGAGTTCCTCGCGTTCGCCCTGGCGCCGCTGGCCAGCCATCCGCGTGCGACGCTCGACGCCTGGCATGCCGGGTTCATGCAGCGGAAGATAGCGCCCATGATGCACGATGCGGCGCGCGCGCTGGTCGCACGCCATGCCGGGGACCTCTGCGCCGTGGTCACCGCGACCAACTCGTTCGTGACCGCGCCGATCGTGCGGGCGTTCGGCATCGGGCACCTGGTGGCAACCGAGCCCGAGCAGGACGGGCTCGGCCGGTTCACCGGGCGCGTCGCGGGCATTCCCTGCTTTCGCGAAGGCAAGGTGTCCCGGGTACAGGCCTGGCTGGCCGGGCTCGACCACGAGTCCTCCGACTTCGACGAAAGGTGGTTCTACAGCGACTCCGCCAACGACCTGCCGCTGCTCGAATGGGCGACGCACCCGGTCGCGGTGGATCCGGACGACCGCCTGCGCGCGGTCGCCACGCAACGCGGGTGGCCGATCATCGGCCTGCACGCATGAGCAGGCGCGGCCGGAGGGCACGCATCGCGCGGCGCGGGTCGCGGCCCGCGGCGGAGGCCGCGTTGTATACTCGGCGCCCCTTGCCTAACGAAGGCCACAGCCTTCCTTCATGATTCGCTCCTTCCTGCGGCGCGTCTTCGGCAGCCGCGGCGCGCGGCCCGAAGTTCGCAAGGTTCCCGAGATCATCCCCCGCGATCGGCACGGCATCGGCCGCGACCGCATCAGCCCCTGCGCACTGCGCGTGACCTCGACGTTGCAGGACAACGGCTACAAGGCCTTCGTGGTCGGTGGCGCGGTGCGTGACCTGCTGATCGGGCGCAAGCCGAAAGACTTCGACGTCGCGACCGACGCGACGCCGGAACAGGCAGCGGCGCTGTTCCGCCGCTCGCGGATCATCGGCCGTCGTTTCAGGCTCGTGCACGTGATGTGCGGCCAGGAGCTGGTCGAGACCGCCACCTTCCGCGGCGACGGGTCGCCGCCGGGCGAGGCCGACCTCGACGCGACGGCTGAAGACGCCGGGGATGCCTTCGAGGCACCCGAGGCGCCGCCGGCCCGCGGCCCGCGCTCGTCGCGTCCGCGCACCGAGACCGGCCCCGGAACGCGGCAGGCCGATCAGCACGGAAGGCTGATCCGCGACAACGTGTTCGGTACCCAGCAGCAGGATGCCGCGCGCCGCGATTTCACCGTCAACGCGCTGTTCTACGACCCCAGGGCCGAGGAGATCGTCGACTACCACCAGGGCGTCGAAGACCTCCGCAAGCGGCAGATCCGGATGATCGGCGATCCGGCCACGCGCTACCGCGAAGATCCGGTGCGCATGCTGCGTGCGGTGCGATTCGCGTCGTCGATCGGTTTCGAGATCGAGGCCTCCACCGGGGCGCCGATCCGCGAACTCGCGCCGTTGCTGTCGAATGTCCCGCCGGCGCGGCTGTTCGACGAGATGCTGAAACTGCTGCTGTCCGGCGGTGCTGTCGCCTGCGTGAACCGGCTGCGCGAGGACGGGTTGCACCATGGCCTGATGCCGATGCTCGACGTGATCCTCGAACAGCCGATGGGCGAGAAGTTCGTGATGCTCGCGCTGGCCAATACCGATGCGCGCATCAACGCCGGAAAGAGCGTGTCACCGGCCTTCCTGTTCGCCTCGCTGCTCTGGCACGAAGTGCTCGCGCAGTGCAGGCGCGGCGCCGATGCGCCGCCGGGCGGACGCGGCAAGCCGCCGATGATCGCGCTCGCCGAGGCGATGGATTCGGTGATCTCGCGCCAGGTCGAGCAACTCGCGATCCCGCGCCGCTTCACCGCGCAGATGCGCGAGATCTGGTTCCTGCAGCCGCGCTTCGAGCAGCGCTTCGGCCGGCGCCCGTTCCGGCTGCTCGAGCAGGAACGGTTCCGCTCCGGTTATGACTTCCTGCTGCTTCGCTGCGAGAGCGGTGAAGTGGATGCCGAGGTGGGCGAATGGTGGACGCGCTTCCAGCGTGCCGGGGAAGCGGAGCGTGAAGAGATGCTGTTGCCGGAAGCATCGGCTGGCAAGCCCAGGCGCAGGCGCAGCCGTGGCGGACGCGGTGGTTCGCACGCGGAAGGCGTTGCGCCCGAGGGCGGCGCTCCTGCGCCCGCGGGCACGGGAGCGGGCGGTGACTGATGCGCCCGGGGCAGTCGCCCGTGCCTATGTCGGGCTCGGCGCGAACCTCGGCGATCCGATGGTGCAGATGCGTGCCGCTGTGGCCGCGCTCGGGCATTTGCCGGCCACCACCGTGGTCGGCGTCAGCTCGGTGTACCGCAGTGCGCCCGTGGGCTACCTCGAGCAGCCGGATTTCTGCAATGCGGTCGTGGCACTCGACACGGGGCTGTCGCCGCAGGCGCTGCTCGCCGCGCTGCTGGCCATCGAGCAAGAGGGCGGGCGCACGCGCGAGTTCCGCAATGCGCCGCGCCTGATCGACCTCGACCTGCTGCTCCACGGTGACCGCGTGGTCGATGAACCCGACCTGACCGTACCGCATCCGCGGATGGTCGACCGGGCCTTCGTACTCCTGCCGCTGGCCGAACTCGATCCGGGCTGCGTGGTTCCCGGCGCCGGGGCGTTGTCGGTGCTTGCCGGTGCGGTCTCGGCCCAGCCGATCGAGCGCATCGGCGTGCTGGCTCCCGGCTGACCTTGCGCGAGAGGCCCCTGCGATGCTTCCCCCGCGCTTCCGATACATCGTAGTCGAAGGGCCCATCGGCGCCGGCAAGACGACCCTCGCGCGCCTGCTCGTCGCGCGCACCGGTGGCCAGGAACTGTTCGAGAAGCCAGACGACAATCCGTTCCTGGCCGGTTTCTACGAAGACCCGCGGCGCCATGCGCTGCCGACGCAGCTTTTCTTCCTGTTCCAGCGCATCGGGCAGTTGCGCGCGGTGGCGCAGCGCGACCTGTTCGGTTCGGTGACGGTCGCCGACTTCATGCTCGAGAAAGATCCGTTGTTCGCACGGCTCACGCTCGACGATGACGAGTACCGCCTCTACCAGCAGGTGTACGGCCAGGTCAGGCCCGAGATCGTCGCCCCCGACCTCGTGATCTACCTGCAGGCGTCGACCGAACGCCTGGTCGAGCGCGTGCGCCGGCGCGGTATCGGGAAGGAGCGGCGGATCGGTGAGGAGTACCTGGAACGGCTCGCCGCGAGCTACAGCCAGTTCTTCTACCGGTACGATTCGGCACCGGTGCTGATCGTCAACAGCGACAACCTGAACTTCGCCGACGAGCCCGCCGATTTCGAACTGCTGCTGCGCTGTATCAACGACATGCGCGGCCCGCGCGAATTCATCAGCCGGGGCGGGGCATGACGACCCGACATCGCGTGGCATTCACGCACGGCATGCCGGGACGGGCGCTGTTCCGCCCGCACGGCCGGGGCGTTTGCATCCGCGCGCGGCCGGGACGATACTCCCGTCCCCACTGCCTGTTGTCGACAGGGTCCTGACCGCGCGATGACCTACGGAAACGCCGCCGATACACCACGACTCGCCCGCGTCACGCTGCACACGTTGCAGAAGATGGCGCAGGCCGGAGACCGGATCGCGATGCTGACCAGCTACGACGCCAGTTTCACCGCGTTGCTGGAACGCGCTGGCGTCGAGACCATCCTCGTCGGCGATTCGCTCGGCATGGTGATCCAGGGCCGCGACTCCACGCTCGCCGTGTCGATGCGCGACATGATCTACCACACCGAATGCGTGGCCCGAGCCGCTCGCCGTGCCTTCGTGGTCGCGGACATGCCGTTCGGCAGCTTCCAGGTCAGCCCGCAGCAGGCCTTCGAGAACGCGGCGCTGCTGATGGCGGCCGGCGCCCAGATGGTGAAGATCGAAGGCGGGGTCGCAATGGTCGACACCGTGTCCTTCCTGGTCGAGCGCGGCGTGCCGGTGTGCGCGCACATCGGCCTTACGCCGCAATCGGTGCACCAGCTGGGCGGTTATCGAGTGCAGGGCCGCACCGATGCGGCCGCGCTGCGGCTGCGCGACGAAGCGGCCCGGCTCGAGGCTGCCGGCGCGGGCATGCTGCTGTTCGAGGCGATCCCGGCGGCGCTGGCGGCCGAACTCACCGCCGCGGCGAGCGTCCCGACCATCGGCATCGGTGCCGGAGCGGGCTGTTCCGGCCAGGTGCTCGTGCTGCACGACATGCTCGACGTTTTCCCCGGGAAGAAGGCGCGCTTCGTCAAGAACTTCATGGCGGGCAGCGCCGGCATCGAGGCGGCCGTGGCGGCATACGTGGCCGAAGTGAAGGCGGGGACCTTCCCCGCGGGCGAGCATTCCTTCTAGACAATCACCGGGCAGGTCTTGCGATGGACGTGATTCATTCGGTAGACGCGCTGCGCGAGCGGCTGCAGCGCGAACCGAACAATGTGTTCGTGCCGACGATGGGCAATCTGCACGAGGGACACATACAGCTGGTGCGCCTGGCCAAGCCGCGCGCGGCCTGCACGGTGGTGAGCATCTTCGTGAACCGGCTGCAGTTCGGCCCTCGGGAAGACTTCGACCGCTATCCGCGCACGCTGGAGTCCGACTGCGACAAGTGCCGCGAGGCTGGCGCCAACGTCGTGTTCGTCCCCGACGAGCGCGAGATCTACCCGGAGCCGCAGACCTTCGTGGTCGAGCCGTCGGATATCCAGCACGTGCTCGACGGCGCGATCAGGCCCGGACATTTCCGCGGCGTCGCGACCGTCGTGCTGAAGCTGTTCAACATGGTACGGCCGCATGCCGCGCTGTTCGGCAAGAAGGACTACCAGCAGTACCTGGTACTGCGCGACATGGTGCGCCAGCTCGCGCTGCCGATCGAGATCATCCCGGCCGAGACGGTGCGTGCGTCGGACGGCCTCGCGCTGTCGTCGCGCAACTCCTACCTGAGTCCGACCGAGCGGGCGGAGGCCCCGCAGCTGTATTCGATCCTGCAGCGGGCACGCGATGCGGTGCTCTCGGGCGACCTGCACGGCATGGTCGAGCGCGATGCGATGCAGGCGCTCGGCGCGCGCGGCTGGAAGCCGGACTATGTCGCGGTGAGGCGCCAGCACGACCTGCAGTCGCCGACGCCGGAAGATCGCCGTCTGGTGGTGCTCGCGGCGGCCCGCCTGGGGCGCACGCGGCTGATCGACAACCTGGAACTCGATATTCCTGGCTGATCGCTGCACGGGCCTGGGGATGCGCAGGCCCGTGCAGGCTGCAGGACATCAGGACATCAGGGCATCTGGATCTTGCCGCCGCCCATGCCGCCAGGCAGTCCGCCGGGGCCGATCGGCCCCTTGGGGATCACCAGCCCGGACGCCTGCTGGCGGCGCATCTCCTGGATCTCCCGCACCGCGCGTTCGATGCCCTCCTTGGCGGCTGCGGCGTAGTTCTGTACGGCGTCGGCCAGGGTGTCGCCGTCGACTTCGAACGACAGCGGCAGCGCGCCGGCCGGCGTGAGGATCTGCGCTTCGCCGACGAAGCGCATCGGGCGTGACGTGTCGGTGCTGCCATCGACCTTCACCGGCACCATGCAGCGCAGGGTGCCGACCTTGCCGTCGGTATAGATCTCTTCGCGGCAAAGCGCCGACGGGTCCATCACCGGGTCGGGCATCCTGTCTTCAGGGCGTTCAGCCATCGTGGTTTCCTCGCGTTTCAGCGGTTGAAAGAGGGGTATGGGTCATCGGGGCGGTATCGTAGCGCCTGCGACGCTGCGCGCGGCCTCGCGCACCGTTGCCGCGGGGTTTGCCGCGCACGCCGCAGCGAACCGGTCGAGCATCAGCGCCTTGTTCCTGGCCGTCGGGATCAGCCCGCGTCCGGCACGTTCGAAGCGCGCATGGATGTAGCCGTCTGCCCATTCGTGCACCTCGGCGCGCACCTCTGCACGCATCCGGGCGGTGGCCTGCGCGTTACCGCTCGCATCCAGGTAGGCGCTGCAGGCGAGCATGCCGGTCGCATCTGGTGCCGAGTTGCCTTCGGCCGACCGGGCGTCTTCGAGCATCGCACGTCCTGCCAGCAGAGACGCATCCCGCACGGCCCGTGCCGGGTCCTGGCTGCAACTGCTGCCCATCAGTTCGGTGATGCGCCGCCCGTTGCCTGCCGTTTCCGGGAAAGGCTTCCCGACCGCATCTGAAACACCGTACACATACCCGCTTGCAAACGACCTGACGGCTGACATCGCGTCGGCGGCGGGACCGCCGCCGCCCGCGGCCGCTGCCTGCGCGTAGCGACTGCAGAACCACGACCCGGTGGAGACGGCGGATTCGTCGGCCGCGACCGGTGCCGCCGCGATCGCCACGCGTCCCGGCACCCCCGGGAAGAGCATCGCCGGCAGCACAAGCATTGCCATTGCGGACAGTCTGCGGGCGGGTATCCGTAACATCCGGCGAGGATACCGCAGAGCCCTGTGGATCGCTGGGCCGGGAACTTCCCGCAGCCACCGGGGTCTGAATGTGGGATTCTGTCTGTGCATGTGACAATGTGCGCCGACCGGTACGACGGATGCCCCGCCTGTCGATGCCGATCGCGGCATCGTTTCCGTTCGGTACCGCGTGCAGCACCGAGTCGCCCGCCGAGGCCGCCAGGCTGGTGCCGATGGCGGCCGGACAGCGCGTCGATCCGACCACATCCGTACCCCAATCGCCACCGATCGTGATCGACCACCAGGACCCCCCGATGGATGCTTCAATGCCTGCCGCCCGCCAATCCTGCAACCTCTGCGGGTGCACCGATGCACGCATCGTGTCGATGCGCGATCGCGATCGCCGCCCGCTGCGCACCGTGATGTGTACCGGTTGTGGCCTGGTTCGCTGCGACCCGATACCCGACACGGCCATGCTCGACCAGTATTACCGGGAGCACTACCGCATCGACTACAAGCGCCAGAGCGCGCCGTCGCGCCGCCATATCCTGCGTGCCGGACGGGTCGCCCTCGACCGGCTCTCGCGGTTGCCGGCGGTGTCCGCGCAGTCGCCCCTCGGCGGGCGCGCGCTCGACATCGGCGCCGGTGGCGGTGAGTTCGCCTACCTGCTCGGGCGCACCACCGGCCTTGCCGTCACCGGCATCGAACCCAACGAGGGATATGCCGCACATGCCCGCCAGGCGTTCGGGCTCGATCTGGTCGTATCGTCGCTGCACGATGCGGCACCCGCCGGGGGCTCGTTCGACCTGATCACGATGTTCCACGTGCTGGAGCACCTGCGCGATCCGGGTGCCGCGCTCGCGCAGGTCGCGGCCTGGCTCGCGCCCGGCGGTCTGGCGGTGGTCGAGGTCCCGAACGTCGAGGCGACCTGCCAGGCGCCCGGGCACCTGTTCCACGCCGCCCACCTCTACAACTTCAACGCACCGGCGCTGGAACGCATGGGACAGAAGGTGGGCCTGGCGCCGGTCGCCTGCTGGTTCTCGGATGATCAGGGCAACCTCAGCATCACGCTGCGCCGGCCCGTCGCAGATGCGCCGCTGGTTGCCCTGGCCACGGCCAGCGCGCTGTCGATGCCGAGCAACGCGGCGCGCGTCTGGCAGGTGCGCTCGGGCCATACGCCGTGGCGCCATCGCGCAACCCTGCAGCCGGCCACACGGGCGCTGCGGCGCATCGCCGGCCGTATCGGCGAGACCGTGGCGCTGCAGCGCCTGCCGTCCGATCCGCGTGCCATGCTCGACCGGTTGTGCGACGGCTGGCAGGCGCCGGTCGCTGGCCAGCGAGCCTTCTAGGCCGGGCCGCCTCCGTGCAACGCACGGCGGGCGGTGTATTCCCCTTCCTCCAGCAACGTGTCGAAGATGCGCATCCGGCGCGGATCGATGGCGCCGCGTGCGAACGCTGCACGCACCGCGCAGCCGGGTTCCGACTGGTGCCGGCAGTTGGCGAATCGGCACAACCCGATCAGCGGTGCGAACTCCGGAAAGGCGGCTGCAAGCCGGTCCGTGCGTACATGCGCCAGGCCGAACGCCTGCAGGCCTGGCGAGTCGATCACCGTTCCCGGCTGTTCCAGCGCGTACAGGCGGCTCGCGGTCGTGGTGTGGCGGCCGGCGTCCAGCGCGCTGGAGATCTCACCGGTACGGGCGCCGGCGGTCGGGACGAGTGCATTCACCAGCGTCGACTTGCCCATGCCCGATTGGCCGATCAGCAGTGCCTCATGGCCGGCGAGGCGCGCGCGCAGCGCGGCGACATCGTGTTTCGCCGCGACATCGACGACCGGATAGCCCAGGGCCATGAACGGCGCGAGTTGTGCACGGGCGACGGCAGTGGAGGCCGCCAGGTCGGTCTTGTTCAGCACGATCAGTGCGTCTATGCCGGCGGCGTTCGCGGCGATCAGGCAGCGCGACAGCAACTCGTCCGAGAACGGGGGTTCCCCGGCCACCACGTATGCGACCAGCGTGACGTTCGCGGCGATCACCTTCTCGCGCATCGCGTCGCGCCGGAACAGCACGCTCGAGCGGACATCGATCGATTCGATCATTCCCTGCGATGCGTCGTGGCCCTCCGCGGCTCGGCTGATCTCGACACGGTCGCCGCATACGGCTTCCATGCGGCGACCGTGCGCGGCGCACTTCACCCGCTCGCCGCTGCCGTCGACGAGTACCTCCACCTTGCGGCCGAAGGCCGCGACCACTCGGCCGCGCTGTACCGCGGCCGCAGGCACCCGCGGCCGGGCTGGTCCACGGCCCGGGGTATGGCCCGAGGTATGGCCCGAGGTATAGCCCTTCGGCCGGCGCTCAGCCAAGGGTGCTGTCCCGTGGCCCGGGCATCCGCGATGCCGGCGGCGGCCTGTCCGCCGTCAGCACAGCGCGAGCAGTGCGTCGAACTTCGCGGCGCAGATGAAGTCGTTCTCGGAAAGTCCGCCGGCCGAATGCGTGGTGAAACGCACGTGGCAGCGGTCGTATCCGATCGCAAGCTCAGGGTGGTGGTCTTCCCGATGGGTCACCCACGCCGTCGCATTGACGAAGGCCATCGTCTCCCAGTGGTCGGCGAACGTGTAGATGCGGTCGAGAAAGCCGCCCTCGACCCGCCACCCGGGCAATTGCCGCAGCAGTCCCTCCACCGTGGACGCGTCGAGCGCCGACTCCGGACCCAGCGGCCTGCAGTGGCGCTGAACCAGCGGTACTGCAGGTGCCGTCACGCAAGCCGTGGCGGGCAAGACCGGTGATGTCATGAGGCACCCTGGTGAGCCGATGCCTGCAGACGCGCGATGCGGATCGATGCCGGCGGGTGCGAGTCGTAGAACATGGAGTGCACCGGGTCGGGCGTGAGCGTGGACGCGTTGTCCTTGTAGAGCTTCACCAGCGCCCGTACCAGGTCAGGTGCGCTGGCATGCCGGGACGCATAGTGGTCGGCTTCGAATTCGTGGCGCCGCGAGTACCACGCGAGCAGCGGGCTGAGCAGGAAGGTGAACGACGGCAGCACGGTGAAGAACAGCAGGAGTGCCATCGCGGTCGATGGCCGATCGACGCCCAGCGATGCGTAGAACCAGGGCTCTGCCGCGAGCCAGGCCAGCAGCGCCAGGAAGACCAGGCTGGCGGCGAACGTCCATGCGATGCGCTTGGCGACATGGCGGAGCTTGAAGTGGCCCAGCTCGTGCGCAAGCACGGCTTCGATTTCCTCGGGCGTGAGGCGGGCCAGCAGCGTATCGAAGAAGACGATGCGCTTGCTGCGCCCGAGCCCGGTGAAGTAGGCATTGCCATGGCTGCTGCGCCGGCTGCCATCCATCACGAACAGCCCCTGTGCCTGGAAGCCGCAACGCTCGAGCAGCGTCCTGACGCGTGCCTCGAGCGCGCTGTCCTGCAGCGGGGTGAACTTGTTGAAAAACGGGGCGATGAAGGTCGGATAGACCGCCAGCACCAGCAGGTTGAAGCCGACCCAGACGGCCCAGACATACAGCCACCAGGCCTGCCCCATCGCGCCCATCAGCCACAGCACCGCCGCCAGCAGCGGCAGCCCGAGCGCGCTGCCCAGCAGCGCGCTGCGAACGAGGTCGCCGATGAACATCGCCGGCGTCATCTTGTTGAAGCCGAACCGTTGTTCGATCACGAAGGTGCGGTAGATGCTGGCGGGCAGCGATACCGCGCTGGTGAGGAACACCACTGCGCCGATCAGCGCGACCCCCTGCAGGAGCCCGTCGCCGAGTTGCGTCCGAAGCATCCCGTCGAGCCAGGCGAGGCCGCCGCCGAAGGTGAGCAGCAGCACGACCAGTGCGTCGAGCGGAACCTCGACCAGGTCGAGGCGGCCCTTGGCGATGGTGTAGTCGGCCGCGGTGCGGTGGCTGGTCGCCGGGATCTCGGCGGCGAATGCCGCCGGGACCTCGTCACGATGGGCACCTACATGCTGCATGTGGCGCAGCGAGAGCCACACCCTCGCAGCGGTAGCGGCGACCAGCGCGACAAGGAACAGCAGGGAGAATGGATGCATGCGGGCAACTGTACCGGGAATCGTCGATCGGGACTGTGACACAATCATGAGCCGCTGGCTTGATTCCTGCTGGATACCCGGCTGGACGCAACCGCAGTTCCCGCGCGGGCGCGTCGCCGGCGGAACTCGCCGGCGCCAGGACGACAGGCTGTCCGCGCCGATCCGGCGCTTCAGTGACGCGTCCGCTGGTCGATACTTGTTGGCAATTAGCGCTTTGAGGGCTGGAACGGATGGCACAGAACGCCGAGCATCTCGTGTGGGTGGACATGGAAATGACCGGGCTCGATCCGGACCGTGATCGCGTGATCGAAATCGCGTTCGTGGTCACCGATGCCCGCCTGGAGGTCGTCGCCGAGGCTCCCGTGCTGGTCGTGCACCAGTCCGATGCGGTGCTGTCCGGCATGGACGCATGGAATACGGGAACGCACGGCCGCTCCGGCCTCACCGACAAGGTCCGCGCATCGACGCTGGACGAAGACGGTGCCGAGCGGACGATGCTCGAATTCCTGGCCCGGCACGTTCCGCCGAAGACCTCGCCGATGTGCGGCAACTCGATCTGCCAGGATCGTCGCTTCATGGCACGGTGGCTGCCCGGGCTCGAAACCTACTTCCACTACCGCAACCTCGACGTGAGCACGCTGAAGGAACTCGCGCGGCGCTGGAAGCCGGAGATCCTCGCCGGCCTCAAGAAGCAGGGCAGGCACGAGGCGCTGGCCGACATCCATGAATCGATCGGCGAGCTGCGCCATTACCGCGAACATTTCCTGAAGGTCTGACTGGCAGATGTCGATCAGTCCGTCCCCCGGCAGCCAGCCGGCCGCACCGGCGGTCACCGCGCGCGGCAGTGGCCTGTGGCTGATGTTCGCTGTCTGGCTCGCCGTGTTCGGTGCCGTGTACGCGTGGTTCCACGACTGGAGCGCCGCGCAGGTGAACCCCAACCGGGTTGCGTCACTGCCGCTGGACGGCGACGAAGTCTCCCTGCAGCGCAATCGCGCCGGGCACTATGTGGCCGAGGGATATATCGATGGCACGGCCGTGACCTTCATGCTCGACACCGGCGCCACCCAGGTGGCGCTGTCGATGCGTACCGCGCGTGCGCTCGGGCTGCCGCTCGGCGAAGCCATCGAGCTGCGTACCGCTAACGGCGACACGGTGGGCTACCGGACCCGACTCGAGCGTGTTCGCCTCGGCCCGATCGAGTTGCGTGGCATCGCCGCGGTCGCCACCGAGGGCATGGACGATGCGATCGTGCTGCTCGGAATGAGCTTCCTGAAGCGGATCGAGTTCTCGCAGCGGGGCGAACGGCTGACCCTCAGGGCTGCGCCCGCCACCGCCGGCAACCAGACGCCTTAACGAAACGGAGCAGCCACCGATGGACAGCCGACCGGCTACGTCGTTCACGATCGAGGTAGAGCCGAACATCCCGCGCCGGCTCGCCCGCCTGGACGAGCTCGCGAACAACCTCTGGTACAGCTGGGACCGGCAGACGCGCAGGCTCTTCTCACTGCTGCACAAGGGACTGTGGGATGCCACCGGACACAACCCGAAGGGCTTCCTGAAGCGTGTCGACGAGGCGCGCCTGGTCGAGGCCGCCGACGACCCGGTGTTCCTGTCCAACCTGAACCGCGTGCTGTCCGCCTACGACACCTACCACGACGAGCCGCTGCGCCGGAACGGTTCCGAATGGCTGCGCAGCACGGACAAGGTCGCCTACTTCTGCGCCGAGTACGGCTTTCACGAAAGCTTTCCGATCTATTCCGGGGGGCTGGGCATCCTCGCCGGCGACCACTGCAAGGCCGCGAGCGATGCACGCTTGCCGTTCATCGCCGTGGGCCTGCTGTACCGGCAAGGCTATTTCAGCCAGACCATCGACGGCGAAGGCAACCAGCACGCCACCTATGGCGATTCCGATTACGACGACCTGCCGATACACCGTGTCGCCGGGCCGGACGGCCGCGAGGTGATGGTCCAGGTCGAGATGCCCGGGCGCATCGTACACCTGAACGTCTGGAGCGCACGTTGCGGCCATGTCACGCTCTACCTGCTCGACAGCGACGTCGACGTCAACGCGCCCGCCGACCGCGAGATCTGCCGCCGGCTGTACGGCGGCGACCGCACCACGCGCATCGAACAGGAGATCGTGCTGGGCATCGGCGGGGTACGCGCCCTGCGCGCGCTCGACATCGCACCCACGGTCTGGCACATCAACGAAGGCCATGCCGCCTTCCTGGTGCTCGAGCGCATGCGCGAACTGACCGTGGGCGGGCTGAGCTTCGACACCGCGCTCGAGGCGGTCGCCGTCAACACGGTGTTCACCACGCACACGCCGGTGCCGGCGGGTCACGACCATTTCGCCGAATCGATGATCGCGTCCTACTTCGAACACTTCATCCCGCAACTCGGGCTCGACCACGCGCAGCTGATGGCGCTCGGCCACGGCATGGGTAACGGCGACTTCAACATGACCGCGCTGGCGATCCGCGCGTCGCGCTTCCAGAACGGGGTATCGAAGATCCACGGCGGGGTATCGGCCGAGATCTGCCGTGAACTTTGGCCGCAGGTCAGCCCGGGCGAGAACCCGATCGACTACGTGACCAACGGCGTGCACGTGCCTACCTTCCTCGCCGAAGAGTGGATGGAGATCTTCGAGCGCCACCTCGGGCCCGACTGGCTTGCCCGGCAGCGCGATCCCGAGTTCTGGAAGCACATCGACGACATACCGGACCACCTGTTCTGGAGCGTGCGCCAGACGCTGAAGTCGCGCATGCTGCACCTGGTGCGCCATGTCACGCGCGTGCAGCACCTGCGCAACAACGGCTCCGAGGCGCACCTCGACCGCCTGCTCAAGCATGCCGATCCGGACAACCCGAACGTGCTGACCATCGGCTTCGCGCGGCGTTTCGCGACCTACAAGCGCGCGACGATGATGTTCGAGGACCTCGACTTCCTGCGTGACCTGATCTCGGACGCGAAGCGCCCGGTGCTGTTCGTCTACGCGGGCAAGGCACACCCGGCAGACCTGCCGGGGCAGGCACTGATCCGCAGGTTGCACGAGATCTCGCGCATGCCCGGTTTCGAAGGCCGCCTGCTGCTGCTCGAGGGCTACGACCTGCGCATCGCGCGGCGCATCGTCTCCGGGGTCGACGTGTGGCTGAACAATCCGGTGTATCCGCTGGAGGCGAGCGGTACTTCCGGCATGAAGGCCGGCATGAACGGCGTGCTCAACCTGTCGGTGCTCGACGGCTGGTGGGGCGAGGGCCATGACGGCCACAACGGCTGGGGCATCAAGCCTGCTTCGCAGCACCTGGACGACGCGCGGCGCACGCGCGAGGAGTGCCAGACCCTGTACGAACTGCTGCAGGACCAGGTCATCCCGATGTACTACGACCGCAGCCCGTCCGGCTTTTCTCCACGCTGGGTGCGCATGGCCAAGCGGTCGATCGCCACGCTGCTGCCGCGCTTCAACACCAGCCGCATGGTCGGCGAATACGTCCAGAAGTTCTACCACCCGGCGAGCCTGCAGGGCCGGCGCTACAGCGAAGGCGGTTTTGCGCGCGCGCAGGAGGTGGCGCAGTGGAAGGCGAGGGTTCGTTCGGCCTGGCATGGCGTGACTGCGCGCCGGCTCGACACGCCGCGCAAATCGCTGCGCTTCGGCGAGGGCGTGCGGGTCGACATCGCGGTCGACCTGAACGGGCTCGCCCCGGACGACGTGATCGTGGAGATGATGCTGGCGCGGCAGAGCCCCTACGAGAAGCTGCGCCAGCCGCAACGGCTGTCGTTCGAGGCAACCGGCGAGCGCACCGCACAGGGCGAACACCGGTTCGCGCTGGCACTGACCCCGGAGCTATGCGGCAGGCTCGAGTACAGCATCCGCGTCTATCCGTGCCATGAACTGCTCACCCATCCGTTCGAACTCGGGATGATGACCTGGCTGTAGCGTGCCGGGACGCAGCCGCGAGAGCGATCGCCTGCCGGTACACCTCGAGATAGGATGCGGCACTCGCCTGCCAGCCGAAATCGCGCTGCATCCCGGCGTCCTGCAGCGCGCGCCAGCGCGGCCTGTCCTGCCAGGTGGCGAAGGCGCGTTCAACGGTGGCTGCCAGCGCGTCGGGTGTGTCGCCGGTGAACACGAAGCCGGTGCCATGCGAGGCCGTCGCCAGGCTGTCGTCGAGCACCGAATCGGCCAGGCCACCCGTGGCCCGGACCAGCGGCGGGGCGCCATAGCGCTGGCTGTACATCTGGTTCAGTCCGCATGGCTCGAAGCGCGACGGCATCAGGAACGCATCGCAGCCGCCTTCGATCAGGTGCGACAGCGGCTCTTCGAACCCGTCGATGAAGCCGACGCGGCCCGGATGCCGGCGCGCGCAGTCGGCAGCCTCGCGGGTAAGCAGCCTGTCACCCGAGCCGAGCATCGCGAGCTGCAACCGGTGTCGCCTGGCCAGTCCGGGCCATGCATCCAGGATCAGGTCGATGCCCTTCTGCTCGGTGAACCGGCTGACCACGCCGAACAGCATGGCATCGTCGTCCGGTTCGAGGCCGAAGCGCTGCTGCACGGCGCGGCGGTTGGCCGTGCGTGCTTCGAGCGTGTCCTTCGTGAACCGTGCGGCCAGGTACGGATCGGTGCCCGGATCCCAGGCGGCGGTGTCGATGCCGTTGAGGATGCCGTGCAGTCGGTTGCTGCGCGCGGCGAGCAGCCCCTGGAAGCCGAACCCGAGCGGCTCATGCTGGATCTCGCGCGCATAGGTCGGGCTGACCGTGGTGATGCAGTCGGCGTAATAGAGGCCGGCCTTGAGGAAGGACAGCCTGCCATGGTATTCCAGCCCGTGCATGCTGAAGCTTTCAGGCGGCAGGCCGAGGCGGGCGAGCAGCGCAGGCTCGAAGGAGCCACCGAAGGCGAGGTTGTGCACCGTGAACACCGTAGCCGCAGCCGCGGCGCTGGCGGGCCTGGCCCGGCGATCGAACGACAGATAGGCCGGTGCCAGCCCGGTCTGCCAGTCGTTGCAGTGGAGGAGCCGGGGCCGCCAGGCGAGCGGGGAGGCTGCACCGCACAGCAGTGCCGCCACTCTCGACAGCAGGCCGAAGCGCAGCGGGTTGTCGGTCCAGTCGGCGCCCGCGCTGTCGACGTACGGGTTGCCTGCGCGTGCGTAGAGTTCCGCGCAGTCGACCACGAGGCAGCGCAGCGTGCCGTTGATCCGCCCCGAGAGCAGGGTCGCGCCTGGCAGGCCGGCGTACGGTTCGATGCGCCCGGCGCTGCGGCGTTCGCTCATGCCCGAAAGGATGGCCGGATAGCCGGGCAGGAGCAGTCGCACATCTGCGCCCAGGGCGGCCAGCGCGGCCGGCAGGCTTGCGCTGACATCCGCCAGTCCACCGGTCTTGAGCAGGGGGGCGACTTCCGAGGTGGCGAACAGGACCGGGGACGGGGCTGCCGGCACTCGCGGGGAAGCGGTCTGCTCGAGGGGCGGCTCGGCCAAGGCTGCGCGGCTCGGTTATACGGGTGATCCGATTATAGGCACGCAGTCGCTGGCGAGGGCGCTGCGCCGTCGGCGAAGTGCCGGACGCTCAGGCCGTGGCCGCAACCGCCTCGCGCAGCGCGGCCGCCGCGCGCTCGACTTCCGAGCAGGCGTGCTGGTAGCCGGCGCCGATTGCTTCCACGCTGCCTTCGGCCGCACGGCGCTCCAGGGTCGACAGCGCCTCCACCGACGGGCGTGCATGGAAGTTCAGGAGCGCGCCGCGCAGCGCATGCGTGGCCGCGACGACTTCCTGGGCGCATCCCGCCTCGACCGCGGCGCGCAGTCGCTCCTGCATGCCGGGCAGGGATTCCAGCAACAGCGAGCAGAGGTGCGAGACCAGATCCTGATCTCCGTCCACGGTGTCGAGGAGGGCGTTCGTATCGATCGCGGGGGCACTCGGAAGGAAATGCCCGTCCCGGCCCGGTTGCACAGCGGCCGCTTCGCCCGTCGCGGACGTGACGTGGGCGAGAACGCCCGCCAGCCGTTCGCGTCGCAGCGGCTTCGACAGGTAGGCATCCATTCCAGCCGCGAGGCAGCGCTCCTCGTCGCCGATCATCGCGTGTGCGGTCAGGGCAATGATCGGGGTGTGGCGCGGCTGCGCGCCATCCGATGCTGCGTCGCGTTCCATTGAACGGATGCGTGCGGTTGCCTCGAAGCCGCCCATGCGTGGCATCTGGACGTCCATCAGCACGACGTCGAAGTTGCCTTCGCCCCAGGCATCGACCGCCTCGATACCGTCGTTGGCGAGCGTGACCCGATGGCCGGCGCGCTCGAGCAGCATGCGCGCAAGCTTCTGGTTCAACGGGTTGTCTTCGGCAAGCAGTACGTCGAGCGCGAGCGCCGGCGCCTGCTGCGAAATGTCCGGCTGAGGCGAGGCCGCAGGCAGCGAAGCATCGTCCGGCAGGGTCATGTAGCACCCGATCGTCTCGAACAGGTCAGAGGCCGTGACCGGTTGTACGAGTACCGCCGCTGCGCCGACCGGGGCCCATGCCGGGTCGCTCGCGCGCGGGCTGGCCGCCCCGGCGACCACCACCAGCGGGACCTGGTCGCCAATCCAGGCCGATACGCCCCGTTCGATCAGTTGCGCGGGCTCGGCGTGCGCCAGCACCAGGTCGAAGTTCGCCTCCAGCGCAGTCCGGTCCGGCGCCACGTGCATTGCTTCGTCGAGGCTCTCGCATTCGGTCGACGCCATGCCCCAGTGGGCGAACAGGTGCACCAGAGAGCGGCGGCTGCTGATCGAGGCATCCACCAGCAGCACGCGCAGCGGCCGCAGCGATACCGGTGGCGCGGAGTCGACCGTGTCGGGCATGAAGGAGAGGTCGAACCAGAACGTGCTGCCTTCGCCGGGCGCGCTGTGCACCGCGAGTTCGCCGCCCATCAGCGAAACCAGGTGGCGGCTGATCGACAGGCCCAGCCCCGTGCCGCCAAAGCGCCTCGTGGTGGAACTGTCGGCCTGCGTGAAGGCTTCGAAGATCTGCTGCTGCTTCGGGAGCGCGATGCCGATGCCCGTGTCACGCACGCTGAAGCGCACCTGTACCGGACCGCCTTCGACGATGGTGCCGACGACCTCGGCAGACACCACGATCTCACCGCTCTCGGTGAACTTGATCGCGTTGCCGACGAGGTTCAGGAGCACCTGGCCGATACGCAGCGGATCGCCGACCAGCGCATCCGGGACGGTCGGCGCCACGTCGAGGATCATCTGCAGGGAGCTTTCCCTTGCCTTGGGTGCCAGCGACTTGACCCGGTCGCACAGCACGGCGCGCAGCGAGAAGCCGATCTGCTCGAACTGTATGCGCCCGGCCTCGATCTTGGAGTAGTCGAGCACGTCGTTGATGACCTGCAGCAGGTTCTCGGCCGAACGGCGAACCGAAGTGAGGTAGTCGCGCTGTTCCCCGTCGAGGTCGGTGTCGAGCGCGAGTTCGGTCATGCCGATGATGCCGTTCATCGGGGTACGTATCTCGTGGCTCATGTTCGCGAGGAAGGCGCCCTTGGCCTGGCTCGCGGCCTCGGCTGCATCCTTCGCGGCCTCGAGTTCGGCCTCGTAGCGGAGCCGGTCGGAGATGTCGCGTGCGACGCCGATCTCGCCGATATGGCGCCCGTCCGGATCGAACAGGGGGGACAGGGACAGTTCGACATCGACCGAGCTCCCGTCCTTGCGCAGCCGGCGGGTGACCGACATGCGTGTGTCGCGCCCGGCGCGCGTGCGCTCGTTCGCCGGCGTCTCGTAGTCACCGGTCTCGGGGATACGCAGCACTTCGTTGGCGTTGCGGCCAAGGACTTCCGCCTCGGTGAACTGGTAGAGCCGCTCAGCGCCGCGGTTCCATGCAATCAGCCGATTGTCGAGATCCTTGACGATGATCGCCTCGGAGGCCTGGTCGACCACCTGGGCAAGCTGCCGGGCCTTCGCCTCGCTCGCGCGCAGGGCCTCCTCGCGCATCCTGCGCTCGGTGATGTCCGACTTCACCGCGATGAACTGCTGTACCTCACCGTTTTCGCCCCGGATCGGTTGCACGTCGAGGGCGACCCAGTACAGGCGCCCATCGCGCGAATAGTTGATCAGTTCCGCCTGGAAGCCCTCGCGCGCGGCGAGGTGCCTGCGCATGCGCGCCACCGTCTCGGGATCGGTCTCCGGGCCCTGCAGCAGGTGTCCGGGTACGTGGCCGATCGCCTCGGCGGCGGGGATTCCGGTCAGCCGCGTGAACGCATCGTTGACCCACTCGATATGGCCGTCGGCATCGGTGATCACCACTGCGTTGCTGGTCCGGCTCGCCACCAGGGACAGCTTGCGCAGCTCCGCCTCGGTGTTCCGGTTGCTGGTGATGTCGGTCAGAACGCCGATAAGGCCGGTACGCTCTTCGGTGGAAGAGGTCAGCACGGCCTCGGAGAACAGCATGGCGCGCTGTTCCCCGGCGGCATTGGTCAGTTCGGCCTCGAATGCCTGATGTCCGGCGCTGCCCTGGAGCAGTTCGCGGTCGCGCGCTTCAACCAGGCCTGCCATCTCGGGCGTCCAGATGTCCCTGCTGGTCAGCCCGACCACCGTGTCGCGGCTGCGCCCGTGGAAGGTCTCCCATGCCCGGTTCACGCTGCGGAAGCGGCCATTGCGATCCTTGTAGTAGACCGGATGCGGCATGGCTTCGAGCAGCTGGCGCGACAGTTCGAGGCTTTCGCGCAGCCGTTCCTCACCTTCCCGCAGCCGCGCATCGAACAGCTTCCGCTCATGTATGTCGCTGAGCAGCCCGGCCACGCCGTTGCGCTTTCCGTCGGCATCGACGGTCAGCCGTGCCGTGAATTCTCCCCAGCGCAGGTCGCCGGATGCAGTCACGATTCGCGCCTGCCAGTGCGCGTCCCCTGCGCTGCCGGACAGCATCCGCCTCCACGCCTCGATTGCTGTCGACTGGTCGGCCTCGGCGATCAGTTCGAACAGGCGCCGGCCGACCAGCTGCTCGGGCTGGTGTCCGCTGACCTGGCACCAGGCGCGGTTGACGAAGCTCACCTTCGCTTCAGCGTCGGATTGCCATACCACCTCGGACAGGTTCTCGACCAGCCTGCGGTGCCGTACTTCGCTGCGGGCGAGGGCGCTGATCGCGGAGTGCCTGGCCGTGTCGTTGATGATCACGCCGGTCAGGTGCAGGAATTCGCCGCGTTCGTTGAAGACGCCCTGTCCCTTGTCGAGCACCCACCGCGTGCTGCCATCGGCTGCGCGCAGCCGGTACTCGGCCGCGAACGGGCGCCGCTGTTCGATCGCGTTCTCGATCAGGCTGCGTACCTTGGCCCTGTCGTGTGGATGGACGATGCTGGCGTAGCTGCGTGCCCGGTTGTCGATCATCTCCGCGACGGGATAGCCTGTCAGCCGTTCGAACTCGTGGCTCAGGTGTTCCATCGTCAGCTGGGGATCGGCAAGGCAGCGGTAGACCACGCCCGGGATGTTGCCGGTCAGCGCGCGCAGTTCGCGCTCGTTGATCTCGGCCAGGCGCCGTTGTTCCGCCAGGCGAAGCGAGGCCTGGTTCAGTGCATCGACCAGGCCGTGCAGTTCCGGGTCCTGCTGGTTGGCCGGCAACTGGCAACCGGAGCCGTCGAGCTCGAGCGCGAAGCGGCTGATCTTCTCCAGCGCCATCCGGGTGCGGCGGGTCGCGCCCAGCACGCCGAGCCACGCCAGCAACCCGACGGCGGTCGACATCAGCACCCCCTGCATCAGGTGCTCGCGATACACGCTGAAGACCGGTTCGCGGTGCATCACCAGCAGCAGGCTGACCGCGAGCACGCCGACCACCAGGGGCGGCAGCAGCCATGCCATGCGGCGGATGTGGTCCTTCATGTGCTTCATGGGATGACGATGCCTGCGAGCGCTGGCGACTCGCCGTCGCACGGCAGCGCCGGGTCGTGAACGTGCTGGAGAGGTGCCTCGTCGTCGCGGAAGCGCGTCCGCATGTCGTTCACCTGGGGCAGCACCATCAGGAAGGCTTCGAGCAGGTCGGGGTCGAAGTGCCGGCCAGCCTGTGAGCGCATGAACACAAGGGCTTCGTCCACGCTCCATGCGCGCTTGTACGGCCGGGCTGATGTCAGCGCGTCGAACACGTCGGCGATGGCTACGATGCGCCCGAACAGCGGGATAGCCTCGCCTGCGAGGCCGCGCGGGTAACCCGTACCATCGAACTTCTCGTGGTGCGACCATGCGATCTGCGCGCCGGCCTGGATCACCGGGGACGCGCTCTCGCAGAGGATCTGATGGCCGATCACGGCATGCTGCTTCATCACTTCCCATTCGTCCGGCGCCAGCTTGCCGCGCTTGAGCAGGATGCGATCAGGCGTGCCCAGCTTGCCCACGTCGTGCAGGGGCGCCGCCAGCAGCAGGATCTCCTGCTGCTGTTCCGACAGGCCGATCTGCTGCCCGATCAGCCGTGAACAGTGGGCCATGCGCTGCACGTGCGCGCCGGTCTCGGGATCGCGGAACTCGGCTGCGCGGGCGAGCCTCACGACGGTCTCGAGTTCACGCGCGGCAATCTTGGCCGTGGCGGCACGCACTTCCGACTCGAGCCACGCCGCACGGCCCTGCAACTTCTTCTGCGCGTCACGCAGGCGCAGCATGTTGCGCGCCCTCGAAAGCAGTTCCGTGCGGTCGATCGGCTTGGTCAGGAAGTCGTTGATACCCGCTTCGAGCGCCTGGTATCGGACCGCGATCTCGGTATTGGCCGTCACCATCAGCATCGGCGTATCCGACTTGCCGGGCAACTGGCGGAAGCGGGCGGCGAATTCCATGCCGTCCGGGGCGGGCATCATGTAGTCGACGATGACCAGGTCCGGATCATGGGTGTTGCACCAGTCGAGCGCATCGGCGGACGATTCGAACAGCACCGAGGTGCAGTCCGGCAGGCGCCGGATCAGGTGCTCCATCAGCTTCAGGTTGAGTGCCACATCGTCGATGACCAGTATCTGCATGTCAGGCCACGGCTTTTTCCGAGGGCCCTGCCGGCGTGGCCGGCGCAGCGTTGCGCGGGGCGAGACGCGCCAGCACCTGGTTACCCTTGCCCAGGTACTGGATCGATTCGAAACTCATCTTTCGCGCGAGCGCGATGCCGCGTCCGTGCACATGGAACGCGCGTGCCGGATCGAGCTCGAGATAGGGCTTCCAGTCGAAGCCATCGCCCTGGTCCGTGATCAGCACCTCGACGGCGCCGCCCTGCCGCTCGAACTCCAGGCTCACCGTGCGCCCGGCGTAGGCTGGCAGCGCCAACCGGCGCGTGACTTCCGATTCCCAGGTGCCGCTCTCGCAAAGCCGCGACTTGTCGTTGTAGGTCAGGCCGAGGTTTCCGTGCTCGATGCCGTTGAGCAGCAGTTCGGACAGGCCGAGCACCGCCTGGTCGGGATCGGGCGCCGCATTGGCGACCAGTACTGCGAGCCGCCTCGCTTCCTCGGGCGTGCGCACCGAGAACGATGCCCGGTTCATCATGACGATCAGCAGCCGGTGCTGCTCGAGCTCGGCCTGCAACTGGCGCTGGGAGCGCGAGGCCTCGACCGCCGAACGCACCAGCGAGCGCAGTATCTGCATCTCGAACGGCTTGGTCAGGTAGTAGAAGGCACCTGCTTCGATGCCTTCGACGACCTGGTCCCTGGCCGCGGCGGCGGTCTGCATGATCACCGGCAGCCAGCGCAGCGCCGGTGTCGCCTTGATCCGCCGCAGCACTTCCATGCCATCGATTCCCGGCATCATCCGGTCGAGCAGTACGGCGTCATAGACGTGGCCATGCACGTCCAGTGCTGCGAGTGCCTCTTCTCCGTCGGCTGCGGTCGACAGGCTGTAGCCTTCGCCGTCCAGGAACTCGACCAGGATTTCGCGATTGAATCCGTCGTCATCGACGATCAGGACGCGGCTTGCGTGGTCGTTCGGATCGGGCATGTCTGGTGTGTGCAGGGAAGGAGGGGCCGCCGCGCGGCGGAAGATGCGGGGTACCGGGAGACAGCTCATTTACGGCACGCCAGCCGTCATCTTAAGCGAGGCGGGCGCCAGTGCGCGGCGGCTCGTGCGTTGCGTGTCAGGCGGCCCGACGGCCGGGGTCGGTGGCATGCAGGCCGGCCTGTGCCGTCGTCTGGGCAGGCGCGTGCGTCGAGGGCTCCGTCGGCAGCGTGAAGATGAAACGGGTGCCGCCTGCGGGGTTTTCCTCGGCCCGGATCTCGCCGCCATGGGCATGTACCAGTTCGCGCGAGATGGCGAGTCCGAGGCCGGTGCCGCCTGCGCCGGTACGCGTCGTGGAACTCTGGACGAACTTGTCGAAGATCGCCTCCCGTTCGCTGGCCGGGATGCCTACGCCATTGTCGGCGACGACCACCTCGGCGAGCGCCCGACCGTCGGCACCGGTGCACTGCCCGAGCGAAATCGTGATCGCCCCCCCCGGGGAGCTGAACTTGACCGCGTTGCCCAGCACGTTCGTGAGCACCTGTGCGATCCGGGCCGGGTCGTACCAGGCTGGCAGGGCGCGCAGCCCGATGCGTTCGATGGCCAGTTGCCGTGTCTGGGCGAGGCCGGCCACCTCCAGGATCACCGCATCGACAGTCATGGCGAGTTCATGGCGTCCGGGTTCGATCGGCAGCCGGCCGGCCTCGAGGCGCGACAGGTCGAGCAGGTCGTTGAGCAGTGCCAGCAGGCGCACGCCGCTCTGCTCGATGCGGTCGAGGTACTGCTGCGTCTTCTCGGGCAGGCCCCTCGAGATGCGATCCTGGCCCAGCCGCGCGTAAGAAAGGATCGCGTGCATCGGCGTGCGCAACTCGTGCGACATGTTGGACAGGAACGTCGACATCGCCTCCTGTGAATGCTCGGCTGCGATGCGCGCGGCCTCGATCGATCGCTGTGCGCGAAGCTGCTCGGTGATGTCGCGGATCACCGTGATGCGGCCAACCAGGGCGCCCCGGTCGTCGAGCTGCGGCGCATGCGACGACTCGATGTCGATGCGCACGCCGTCGGCACGCATGTGCTGGAGCCGGTTCACGTCCGTGGCACCGCTGCGCACGCGCGCGAGCAGGCCATCGCGATGCTTCGGGGTGATGTCGGGATTCAGGAATTCATGCGAAAGGCGGCCGATCGCCTGCTCGGCGGAGTAGCCGTACAGTCGCTCGGCGCCACGATTCCACGAGGTGACCCGGTTGTCGAGATCCTTGGTGATCACCGCTGCGGTTGTCTGCTGAACGACTGTCGCCAGCATCCGGTTCTTTGCCTCGCTCGAGCGCAGCGCCAGCTCGGCGCGCTTGCGCTCGCTCACGTCCAGCGAAAGGCGTATCCAGCGCACGACGCGGCCCTGGTCGTCGCGGATCGGCTGGCGCTCGATGCTGGCCCAGTACGGGTCGCCGTTCTTGCGGTAGTTGATGAGTTCGACGCGGCAGCCGACGCCCTGATCGATCATCCGGACCATTTCGCCGATGAGCGCGGCATCGGTCAGCGGCCCCGTCAGCAGTTCTTCCGCCGAGCGGCCGAGTACCTCTTCCATCCGGTACTCCGTCTGGCGTTCGAAACTTTCGTTGACCCACTCGATGCGGTTGTGTGCATCGATGATCACGACCGAGTTGGCCGTGCGGCTGGCCACCACCGACAGCTTCTCGAGTTGCGCCTCGCGTTCGCGCGCCTGGGTGATGTCGGCGCGCGTTATCACGACGTCGCCCAGGGGCGTGCGCCGCAGGGATATCCGGTACCAGCCGTGGCCGACGCGGCGTTCTACATGGCTGTCCCCCGCCCGGTGCTCGGCGAGCCTGCGTTCGATGTAGGCTTCGCGCGCCTCCAGGCCTTCCGACGCCGGCACGTGCGTGTCGGCAATCACCTCCAGCACTTCGCGCTTGGTCATGCCGATGCGGATCCGGCCACCGATGTCGCGGGCGAGCGTGCGGTTGCGCTCGTTGAAGATGACCAGGCGTTCATTTTCGTCGTACAGGGAAAAGGCCTCGTCCAGCGAGTCGATCGCCTGCACGAGGCGGGTTTCGGCACGCTGCTGTTCCGCCAGTGCATGCGCAGCCGCTGCCTCGGCGGCCTTGCGCACCGTGATGTCGAAATGCGTCTGAAAATAGCCCAGGTGGGTGCCGTTGTCGTCGAACAGGGGCTGGCTGCGCACTTCAAACCAGACGGGCTCGCGCTGCTTCGTGTAATGGACGATCTCCACCTGGCCGGGCACGCAGGCATCGACGCAGGCGGCAATCGTGCCGCTGGTGAGCGGATCGGTCAGCGGACCCTGCAGGAACTCGCAGCCGCGCATGCCGCGGACCTCGTCGAGCGCATGGCCTGTCAGCCGTTCGTAGGAGGCATTCACCCACTCGATGCGCCCGGTGCAGTCGAGCAGCGCTACGCCATCTGCGGCCTGGATCGCCACGGCCGCGAGCTTCCGGATCTCGAGCGCGCTCGATGTCAGCTGCGCGATCCCGGATCGCAGCGAGATGATGTCGTCGCTCGTCAGCAGCCTGGCCGCGTCGGTCTCGAAAACGCCGACCGGAAGCGTCCCATCGAGTTGCTCGATGCGTGCGTCGCCGCGTGCGCGATCTGCGCTCGCCGACTGCTCGGCGCGGCGCAGGCGCAGGAAGGCGAGGAGCACGCCGACACCGACCAGCAGCCCGGCCAGCAGGATGGCGCCCGTGGCCCTGTCGCGGTTGGCGCCCTCGAAGGCAGGCGTGGTGGTGTAGGTCAGGCGCCATTCGCGGCCCATCGCCGACAGCGTCCGGCTGTCGCTGAACCGGGTGCCGCTGATATCGAAGACGCCATGGATGAGCGCGTCTGGCGCGTCGAGGTCTGCGACCTGCACCTGGAGCGGTGCATCCGGCGCGGTCAGGGGCGCTCGGAACAGTTCGTCTGCGAGCACCAGCAGGGAAATCCACTGGCGGGCGCTGGTGCCGTACAAGGGCGGCACAGGCGGCTGCAACTGCCTGCGGGGCGCTTCGGCGTCGGCGGTCGGTGCCACTGGCGCCATCATCACATAGGCCGCGAGCGGCCCGTCCGGTGTCGATTCGATGAAGATGCGGCTCAGCACCGGCAGCTTCGATCCGTCGGCCACCCTGGCCGCGTCCATCCGCTGCGCCTGGGCACCCAGGTCGCGGCCGATGGCGTCGTAGGCCATCGGGGTGGGCCATCGGTTGCGTAGCAGCAGGCGCTCCCTCGATGACGCGGCCGCCTGGCCAGCCTGCAGCGGGTACTCCGGGTACTGGCGCTGGACGCTGCTGCGCCAGGCATCGAACTCGCCCGTCTCGACCCGGTCGAGCAGGTCGATCGCACCCAGCGCACCGAGCGACCCGGTGGCGTTCAGCGCAGCCGCCAGGCGGTCGAAGCGTGCGCGCGAGACCGCTTCGGCGCCGCCTGCCATGCCTGCCGCCATGCCCAGGGTGGCCACCTGCAGTCCCCGCAACTGCCGGTCGATGTCACCCTGGTAGCGGTCTACTGCGCGGCGGAACTCCGAGCGTGCGTGGCGCTCGTTCTGCATCGACGAGGCGAAGGCAGCCAGCAGCGTGAACAGCAGGATGCCCGAAAGGATGATCCACAGGCCGGCGCGATGCGATGGCGCTGACGGGCGGGGCGTGGAGGACGGGGAGGCACTTGCCATCGATGCGCGGGTAGTCCGGGACGTTCGTCTGCGCCCGGCGGCGTGCGCGGACGCGATCCTGTCCGCCAGGCGGACGAGGGCTCACCTATATCGGCAGTTTGCAGCCCGGGTTTAGCGTCGTTTCGATGGAACGCGACCCCACTGGGGGCACTGTCGAGGGCGTGACTTTCGACGCGCTTGCATCGCGCGTCGGCGAGGCCGGGACCCTCGCGTCCCGATGATCATGTCCGCAATCGGTGAATCAGCGCGCGGGTGGAGGCATCGAGGCCGGCCAGTGGCACGGCCGCAGGCAGCAGGCAGGCGCCGATCCGCAGCGCGAGCGTCTTGCCCAGCTCGACACCCCACTGGTCGAACGGGTTGATGTTCCAGAGCGCGGATTGCACCAGCACCTTGTGTTCATAGAGGGCCACGAGGGCCCCGACGGCGTGCGGATCCAGCCGCTCGACGACCAGTGTCGTGGTCGGCTGGTTGCCGGCAAAGGTCTGGTTTGCCGCCAGCAGGTCGAGTCGCTCGTCAGCGACACCGAGACTGGCCAACTCGGCGCGTGCCTCGTCCCGGGTCTTGCCGAACGCGAGCGCCTCGGTCTGTGCCAGGCAGTTGGCGACCAGCAACCGGTGGTGCAGCGGGTGCGAGTGGTGCGGCTGGCGGGCGATGATGAAGTCGGAAGGGATCAGCTGCGTGCCCTGGTGCAGCAACTGGTAGAACGCATGCTGACCGTTAGTCCCGGGTGAGCCCCACAGGACCGGGCATGTCGCGTGGTCGACCGGTCGGCCCTGCCGGTCGATCGACTTGCCGTTGCTTTCCATCTCGAGCTGCTGCAGGTGCGCGGGCAGCCGGTGCAGGCGCTGGTCGTACGGCAGCACTGCATGCGTCGCTGCGCCAAAGAAATTCGTGTACCAGGCACCGAGCAGGCCCATGCGTACCGGCAGGTTGCGCTCGATCGGTGCCTGCAGGAAATGCTCGTCCATCGCGCGCGCGCCGGCGAGCAGTTCATCGAAGGCATCCGGCCCGATCGCCAGCATCACGGCGAGACCCACCGCGGACCAGAGTGAAAAGCGGCCGCCCACCCAGTCCCGGAAACCGAACACGTTGTCCGGGTCGATGCCGAACTGGCGCGTACCCTCGATGTTGCTGCTGACCGCGACGAAGTGTGCCCGGGTCGCGCGCGGGTCGCCCAGCGCCGCGACCAGCCACTGACGAGCGGTATCGGCGTTGGTGATCGTCTCGATCGTGGTGAAGGTCTTCGAGCAGATGACGAACAGCGTGGTCTCGGGATCGAGCCTGGCCAGCCGCGTCGAGAGCTCCGCCGCATCGAGGTTGGACACGTAGTGCACGCGCAGGGAATCGGCGGTATAAGGCTGCAGCGCGTCGGTGACCATCGCCGGTCCGAGGTCCGAGCCGCCGATGCCCACGTTGACGACGTCGGTGAAGCGGCGGCCGGTGTGGCCGCAGCGGCCGCCGCGGCGCACCGCGTCCGAGAACACGCGCATGCGACCGAGG
>CAIQON010000296.1 GCA_903873475.1 uncultured bacterium | reverse complement strand
TTGCGCTCATTAGCGCCCGCCGGGGTGGATATCCGCAGCCCCGGTCTTGCCGCACGTCGGACGGGCTACAATCCGCGCCTTTCCGGCTGCCGGTGGCTGCCCGGACACACAACGAGCACGCATCCGATGAGCAGCAACCGGGAAGTCGCCCGCCGCCGCACCTTCGCCATCATCTCCCACCCGGACGCGGGCAAGACCACGCTCACCGAGAAGCTGCTGCTGTTCGCAGGCGCGATCCATATTGCCGGCAGCGTGAAGGCGCGCAAGGCGACCCGCCATGCGACCTCGGACTGGATGGAGATCGAAAAACAGCGCGGGATCTCGGTCGCCAGCTCGGTGATGCAGATGGAATACCGCGACTGCGTGATCAACCTGCTCGATACGCCCGGCCACCAGGACTTCTCGGAAGACACCTACCGCGTGCTGACCGCGGTCGACGCCGCACTGATGGTGATCGACGCGGCCAACGGCGTCGAGGCGCAGACCCTGCGCCTGCTGGAAGTCTGCCGCGCGCGCAACACGCCGATCGTCACCTTCGTGAACAAGATGGACCGCGAGGTGAAGGACCCGCTCGACCTCATCGACGAGATCGAGCGTGCGCTGGGCATGCCGGTGATCCCGTTCACCTGGCCGGTGGGCATGGGCAAGCGCTTCGGCGGGGTGTTCGACATCCGCCATGACTCCATGCGCGTGTTCCGCGCCGGCGAAGACCGCGCGCGCGACGATGACGAAGTGATCTCCGGCATCGACAACCCGGAATGCGCGGCGCGCTTCGGCGACGCATTCGCGCAGGCCAGGCAGGAGATAGAACTGCTGCAGGGCGCGGCGCCCGAATTCGACCGCGAAGCCTTCCTCGATGCCCGGCAGACCCCGGCGCTGTTCGGCTCGGCGATCAACAACTTCGGCGTGCGCGAAGTGCTCGACGCGCTGGTCGAACTCGCCCCGCCGCCCGGCTCGCGGCCAGCGATCCAGCGCGTGGTCGAACCGTCCGAACCCGCGTTCTCGGGCGTGGTGTTCAAGGTGCAGGCGAACATGGACCCGGCCTACCGTGACCGCATCGCATTCATCCGCGTCTGCTCCGGGCGTTTCGAACGCGGCATGAAGCTGAAGATCTGCCGCAGCGGGAAAGAGATCCGCACCAGCAACGCGATGTCCTTCCTGTCGCAGCGGCGCGACCTGCTGGAAGAGGCGTGGCCCGGCGACATCATCGGCCTGCCGAACCACGGCCTGCTGCAGCTCGGCGACACGCTCACCGAAGGCGAGATGCTGCAGTTCACTGGCTTACCCTTCTTCGCACCGGAACTGTTCCAGGAAGTCGAGGTGGCCGACCCGATCCGCGCGAAGCAGTTGCGCAAGGGCCTGCTGCAGCTCGGCGAAGAGGGTGCGATCCAGGTGTTCCGGCCCGAGACTGGCGGGCCGCTACTGCTCGGCGCGGTCGGGCAGCTGCAGTTCGAGGTGGTCGCGCACCGGCTGGAGAACGAGTACGGCGTGAAGCCGCGGCTGACCCAGAGCCGCTACCGGATCGCACGCTGGGTCACGTCGAACGATGCGGATGAGTTGAAGCGGTTCCTGCGCACGAATTCACATCGGGTGGCGGTGGACGTAGTGGATGCGCCGGTGTTCCTGGCCGCGCATGCGTCGGAGCTGGATGTCGCGAAGGAACGTTGGGAGGGCATCCGGTTCCATGCGATGCGGGAGCATGCGGGGCTGGTGTTCCAGGACGGGGTCTTCGAGTAGCGCCTCGCGGCCGGGTGCAGTCACAACCCCTGGCCCAGTGGCGACAGCAGGATGTCCTGCACCTGGACATGGCCCGGGGTCGACAGGATGTAGCCGACTGCATCGGCGATATCGGCCGGCAGCAGCGGCTGCAGCTTCTCGAAGTACGACTCGTAGGTGAAGGCACCGCCACTGGCGCGCCCCCGGAACTCGGTCGCGACCATGCCGGGAGAAATCATCGACACCCGCACGCGGGCCCCGCTCGCGAACAGTTCCGCGCGGAGCGTATCGGTCAGCGCCCTGAGCGCGAACTTCGACGCCTGGTAGAACGCGAAGCCCGGTACCTGGCCCCGGTGCCCGTAGATCGAGCATATGTTGATGATCTGCGTGTCAGGCCGCGAAACCATGGTTCGCAGCGCCTCGCGCGCGCACAGGGCAGGCGCAGCGACGTTCACGTTCATCGTCTCGACCCAATCCTCCCACTTGCCCTCCGCCAGCGGGCCCATCATCCCCGTCCCTGCGTTGTTCACCAGCAGGTCGAGCGGCCCCCACTGGCGCTCGACCTGCGAAAAGATCGCCAGGACCTGTTCCGGCGACCGCAGGTCACCCGGGCAGGCCATCGCCTGCGCGCCTGCCGCCGTCAGTTCGTCGGCAAGCGCGCGAACTCTCTCCGCGCGCCTGGCGACGAGCGCGACCTTCATGCCGGCACCGGCCAGGCGCCTTGCAATGGCCTCTCCGATGCCGCCCGAGGCGCCGGTGACCAGCGCCACCCGACCACGCCAGCGCTCGATGCCCGTCCCGTTTCCAGCCGTCTCCGCCATCCTGTTTCCCCCTCGTGCCGTGCCTATAATGACGCGGATCGCGCGCTCGGCGCGTGCATGCAAGGCACGCGCCGAACCTCGTCCGCTTTGCTTGCCCCCTGAACCAGCCTCCACAGGAGCCCAGGCGTGGATAGTACCGACATGAAGTTCTGTACCAGCCTGGAGCGGGACGCGACGTACGAACCCGGCCTGCGGCCTTTCCTGGAGTACCGCGACCTGGGCCTGCGGGAGGCCACGAACGGACGGTTCCGTGCCCATGTGCTGCGCGTGAAGCGGGGTTCGGACCACAGCTCCCTGCACACCACCGGCCTGCACGCCCATCGGCTCGACTTCCAGATGATCTATGTGCTCAGGGGCTGGATCCGCTTCACCTACGAAGGTCACGGTGAACACACATTCGGACCGGGTGACTGCTGCATGCAGCCGCCCGGCATCGTGCACAACGAACTCGACTGCTCGGACGACCTCGAACTGCTCGAGATCACGTCGCCGGCGGATTTCCAGACCGTCCCACTTGCCAGGTAAGCGCCCGATGGAAGACACCTCCGCATTCACGCCGTTCCTAGCCGTCAACACGGCCGACATCGAATGGGACGAGAACGTCACCCTTTTCCAGCTGCCCACCGGGGCGCACAAGATCCACCCGAATCTCAAGATCAAGGTGCTGATGCGCGACGACGCACGCGGGCAGGTGGCTGCGCTGGTGAAGTTTCCGCCCGGCTATGTCGAACCGGCGCACAGCCACGTGACTTCGCACTGCGTTCTCGTGGTGGAGGGCGAACAGCATGTAGGCGGGAAGATCCTGCGCCAGGGCGACTTCCACTACGCCCCGCCGGACACGCTGCACGGGCCCTTCGAGTATCCGGTCGGCGGCGTGGTGTTCTCGGTGTTCAGGTTCCCGGTCGCGGCCGCCACCTGAGCGGACGCATCAGGCGTCCCCGGCTTCCTCGCGGATCAGGTCCGCCCCCTTTTCGGCGATCATGAACGTCGGGGCATTCGTGTTCCCGGACACCAGGGTGGGCATGATCGACGCGTCGACCACCCGCAGGCCGGGCACGCCGTGCACCCGCAACCGCGTGTCCACCACCGCGTCGTCGTCGCTGCCCATGCGGCAGGTTCCGACCGGGTGGTAGCTGATGCCACCGCGCAGGCGGATATGGTCGAGCAGGTCCGCATCGGAACGGCATGACGGACCGGGATCGTGCTCGGCCGCGAGATAGCGGCCGATCGACGGCTGCGACATGATCCGCCGCGCGGCCTTGAGTCCCTCCAGCAGGATTGGCGCATCGGCCTCGTCGGCGAGATAACCGGGCTGGATCACCGGCGGCGCCAGCGGGTCGGCCGACCGGATCGCCACCCGGCCCCGGCTCCGTGGCCTCAACAGGCGCACCACGATGGAAAACCCCGAGAACCGGTGCAGCCCGGCACCAGCCTTGTCGCCGCTGAACAACGCGAGGCCCACCTGTACATCCGGCCTGGCGACACCCGGTACCGTGCTGATGAAGCCGGCCGCGTAGGACGCGCCCATCGCCAGGACGCCCTTGCGCAGGAGCGCATAGCGCAGGCCCGCAGCCATGCCGCGCAAGGGATTCGCCAGCGCGTCGTTCAGCGTGAACGGCCGGTTGCTGCGGTACACGAGCCGCCCGTTGTAGTGGTCCTGCAGGTTTGCGCCGACCCCCGGACGATCGGCCACCAGCGCGATGCCGTGCTCGCGCAGCAACCCGGCTGGCCCAATTCCCGACAACTGCAGCAGTTGCGGTGAGTTGAACGCCCCGGCGGCGACGATCACCTCACGGCGCGCGATCGCCAGCCTCTCGCGCCCGTCGACCAGATAGCGCACGCCTTCAGCCCGACAGTCGGAAAACTGCAGGCCCGTCGCCCGCGCTCCGGTGACGACCTGCAGGTTCGGACGCCCGCGCGCCATGCGCAGGAAACTCGTCGTCGCGCTGCTGCGCAGACCGTTGCGGGCGGTGAGCTGGACATACCCGAATCCGGCCTGCCGCTGTCCGTTGAAATCCGGATTGCGGGGATAGCCACCCTGTTCCGCAGCTTCGATGAACGCGTCGCAGAGCGGATGCGGCTCCGCCGGATCGGACACCCGGAGCGGCCCGCCTGCGCCATGCCAGGCATCGGCCCCGCGCTGCTGGTCTTCGGACTTCCTGAAGTACGGTAGGACTTCCGCCGCGCTCCATCCGTCATTGCCCAGTTGCGCCCAGTGATCGTAGTCCTCGTGCTGGCCACGGATGTAGACCAGCCCGTTGATCGAACTGGAGCCGCCAAGCACCTTGCCGCGCGGCTGCGCGATGCGCCGGTTGCCGGTCGCAGGATCCGGCTCGCTGGCGTAAAGCCAGTTGACCTTCGGGTTGGCGAAGTGCCGACCGTAACCCAGCGGGATGTGGATCCAGGGGCTGCGATCGGAGCCGCCGGCTTCGAGCAGCAGCACACGATGGCGCCCCGACTCGGTCAGCCGTGCCGCCAGCACGCAACCGGCGGTGCCCGCCCCGACAATCACGTAATCAAATGCTGCCGCTTCGCTGGTCACTGCCGTCCTCCCTGAGTGCGACCTTTCCGGATCGACGTCCGGTGCCATCGCTGGTGCCATCGCTGCTTGACCCCGGCAGCGTCGAAAAGTACCCTGAATTCGCGAATGGGTCGATAGAACCCGAGGAGGAGGACACCCGATGGTGCGTGCGTTGATGGTCGTGTGGGTCGCTGGCTGCTGCATGGCCCAGGCAGCGACAGCCGCTGACAGTTTCCCTGACCGTGCAATACGTTTCGTGGTGCCCTTCCCGCCGGGTGGCGGCACCGACGGGTTCGCGCGGGTGATCGGCGGCAAGCTGAACGAGTATTTCGGCCAACCGGTGATCATCGACAACCGCGCGGGCGCGCAGGGCAGCATCGGTACCGCCATCGGCGCTAGGGCCGCGCCGGACGGCTACACGCTGACACTGGCGCACTCCGGTTCGCTGGCGATCAATCCCCACCTCTATCGCACCCCGGGGTACGACACGCTAAAGGATTTCGCCGCAGTGTCCGGCGGTGTCAGCATGCCCTTCATCCTGGTACTGCACCCGTCCATTGCCGTGACGAGCGCGAAGGAACTCGCTACCTACGCAAAGCAGCATCCGGACAAGCTCACCTTCGCTTCGTCATCATCCGGTCCATGGATCGCCGGCGAATTGTTCCGGCTGACCACTGGTGCGCAGATGGTCCATGTGCCTTACAAGGGCGGCGCTCCGGCGACCGCGGCGCTGCTCGGCGGCGAAGTGTCGATGACCTTCACCGTGCCGTTCACCATCGTGTCGCACGTGAAGTCGGGACGACTGCGCGCGATCGCGCTGTTCGCCAAGGAACGGCTGGAGGCGCTGCCCGATGTTCCCACCGCTGTGGAGGCTGGCTATCCAGCGCTCACCAACATCAACGAGTGGTACGGCGTCGCGGTGCCTGCGGGAACGCCGCGCGCCAGGATCATGACGCTCAACGCCACCATCGTGCGCGCGCTCAATTCGCCAGATGTGCAGAAACGGCTGGCCGACCTCGGGCTGCAGCCGGCGCCGAGTACGCCCGAGCAGTTCGCCCGGGTGATCAGCGAAGACCATGCGCGCTGGGGCAAGGTGGTAAAGGCTTCTGGAGCCAGGCTCGATTGACGCCATGGTGGCGAAGCTCGATATCTACCGCCGCTCCGAAGCGCTGCTCCAGCCTGCGACCACGCTCGTCTGCGCGCTGGCGCTGCTCGCGACCGGTGCACAGTTCGCGATGGCCCAGCCTGCCGCGGCCTTCCCGGCAAAGCCGTTGCGCATCATCTCGCCGTATTCCCCGGGTGGCCTCGGCGACAGCTTCCCACGCGCGGTCGCGTCCGGCCTCGCCGAATCACTCGGCCAGCCGGTCATCGTCGAGAACCGGCCCGGCGCGTCGCAGGCGATCGGGATGCAGGTGGCAGCCAAGGCCCCACCGGACGGCCATACGATGGTGTTCGGCAGCGTGACCAGCCTTGCCATCAACCCGGCCGTCAGCAAGGACCTCCCCTACGACCCGGTCAAGGACTTCGCCCCCCTCAGCCTGTGCGTGACCACGCCGCTGTACCTGGTGGTGCACCCGTCGGTGCCAGCCACCACGGTCAAGGACCTGGTGGCGCTGGCACGCCGGCAGCCCGGCCGCCTGACGTTCGCCTCCGGTGGCAATGGTTCGTCGAACCACCTGGCCGGCGAGTTGCTGAGACTGCTCGCGGGCATCGACATGATCCACGTGCCGTACAAGGGTGCCGGGCCGGCCATGGCCGACGTAATGGGCGGCCATGTCGACCTCATGCTCGGCTCCGCAGGCCTGTCGGAAGCGCGCGCGGGGCGCGTGCGCGTGCTCGGCGTCACCAGCACGAAGCGCACGGCAGCCGCACCCGATGTACCCACGCTGCAGGAAGCCGGGGTTCCCGGCTATGAATCCACCATATGGTTCGGCCTGCTCGCGACCGGGGGCACGCCCGCACCCATCGTCGACCGCCTTTCGCGCGACATCCGCAAGGTGCTGCAGCAGCCGGCACTGCAGAAGACCTTCAGCACGGTCGACATCACGCCGACCACGCCCGAGGGATTCGCCGCGCACATACAGGCCGAGATGCAGAAGTGGCGCAAGGTGATCAGCCGCGCAAAGATCGTGATGGAGTGAAGCCAGTGAAACCCGTTTCGTTTGCGATCATCGGTGCCGGCATCGGCGGGCTTGCAACCGCGGCGCTGCTGCTGCGTGCAGGGCACCGGGTACAGGTGTTCGAGCAGGCGGCACGCTTCGCGCGCGTCGGCTCGGGCATCCAGATGGCGCCCAACGCGGTCAAGGTGCTGCGCCATCTGGGCATCGAAGCCCGGCTGCGCGCCACGGCGTTCCAGGCGGATTTCGCGATCAGCCGCTCTTGGGATTCGGGCGAGGAAACCAGCCGCCTCGCGCTGGGTGCCGAGGTCGAGCGACAGTTCGGCACGCCCTATCTGTTCCTGCACCGGGCGGACCTGCATGCGGCGATCGCGGATATCGTTCCGTCCGGGGTCGTGCATCTCGGCATGAAGCTGGCGGCGATCGACCAGGACAACGATGGCGTAGACCTGCGGTTCGAAGATGGCTCCAGGTTCCGCGCAGATACGGTGATCGGCGCCGACGGGGTCCATTCCCTGGTCCGGGAGACGCTTCTGGGGCCCGAGAAGCCACGATTCACCGGACGGGTCGCCTACCGAACGACCTTTCCTTCCGAACTCATGCACGGTGCGAAGCTCGACCGGGTGCGCACCAAGTGGTGGGGACCGGATCGCCACATGGTCGTCTACTTCGTCACGCGTGCCCGCGACGAGTTGTACTTCGTGACCAGCGTACCCGAGTCCGCAGAGTGGACGACACCCGAGTCGTGGTCCGCGAAGGGCGACCTCGACGAACTGCGCGCAGCCTACGAAGGCTTCCATCCGGAAGTGCAGGCGATTCTCGACGCCTGTCCCGGCGTGTACAAGTGGGCGCTCTTCGAGCGCGATCCCCTTCCTCGGTGGTCGGACGGCCATATCGCGCTGCTTGGCGATGCCTGCCATCCGATGACGCCCTACATGGCCCAGGGCGCAGCCTCTGCACTCGAGGATGCGACCATTCTTTCGCGCTGCCTCACCGGCGTCGAGCGCGACGGCGTGCCGCAGGCCTACGCGCTCTACGAGCAGGTACGCAAGCCGCGCGCCTCCGAGATCCAGGCCGGTTCGAGCGCGAACACCTGGCTGCGCGACAAGACCGATCCCGGCTGGGTCTATGGCTACGACGCAAGCACGGTCGATCTGAAGGCGCCAGCCCAGGGCCTCACGCGTGGCAAAACTCATTCACCGCAAGCGGCTAGGCCGTCCTCAACCTCGCCAGCCTGACCACCGCCACCGTCACCATCGGCAGCACGAAGCCGATCACCATCACCGTCACGAGCAGCATCCCAAGCTCGCTGTAGTCGGCCGGCACCTTGATCGCCCCGGTCGCGTCCTTCACCTCGCGCGTGACGTCGAACACCTGGTTCAGGTACTTCGTGCCGAGCTGCGACGCGGACAGGGCCAGGTTGGTGAACGAGGCCATCACCGCGAAGAAGGTGGCCTTCAGGTGCTCGGGTGCGGAATTGGCGATCCACGCCAGCATCGGGATCATCGCGATCTGGCCCAGCGGCGACTCGAGCGCGGTGTCGATCACCGCGATGAAATGCGCATCGACGATGCCGCCGGTCATGGCGGCCGTCCAGTGATGCAGGCCGTGGTACATGCCGAGCGTGGGCAACGACAGGATCGTGCCGGCAATGGTGAGGAACACGACGATCGTCGCCAGCGAATGCTCGGCGATGAAGCGGCGGAAGATGAACATGCCGGCCAGCGTGAGCAGGCTGGCGAGCAGCGACAGCTTGGCCAGGAACTGCTGGTCGAATCCGAGTTCGTCGATGAACCACCAGGTGGCGCCGGCGCCGGGGCCGGGCATCGCGCGGAAGATGAACACGACCACCGCGGTGCCGATCAGCAGTCGCTGCGCGTCCGGGTCGAGTTCGCGGGTCAGGCGCACCATCAGGAACACGATCACCGCCATCGAGCCGACGAAGATGATCTCCTGCCCGTAGCTGAAGCCGCCCAGGCCGACCGTGAGCGTGATCGCGACGAACACGAGGCTGCCGCCGAGGATCCACCAGTTGGGCCGGGTCGCCGACGGCGTCTCGTACAGCACCAGTGCGATCTCCTCACGGGTCTTGCCCAGCGCAGCCAGCTTGCGCACGGTGTTGCGCTTGATCAGGCCGGCGAGGATCACGCCCAGCACCGACAGCAGCGGGATCACCAGCGCCAGCGCATACACGTTGCCGTAGATCGCGACCTTCTCCGCCTCGGGCAGCTTCGCCGCGTCCTGGAACATCCAGACGTTGATCAGCCCGACCAGCACGGTACCGCCGATGATCGCCACCCGGCCGAGCATCTGCATCGTGGTGTGCATCAGCTTGCGCCGGTCGGGGTCGACCGGATTGCCGTGCTCGTCGAGCCGCGGCACCGCCTCGACGGTCATCGCGTCGGCCACGCAGTCCTGGATCACGAAGCCCACCGGCGACAGCAGTGCCGAGGCGACGAACCAGGCTTCCTTCGGTGCGATCGCCACCATCGCATCGGTGTGCACGATCAGCCCGTACATGATCAGCAGGCTGGTCGCGATCACCGATGCGCCGAGCCAGACCAGCCAGGCCTTGTAGCGCCAGATCAGGTCGACCAGGTGCCCGAGCGGCATCTTCAGCGCCCACGGAATGCCGGCCCAGAACCCGAGTGCCGCGAGGAAGGCGGCCGACAGCCCGAGGTATTCCTTGACGAAGAAGGTGCCGACGATGCCGGTCAGGCCGGACACCCCGGCCGCCACGTAGACCATCAGCGGCGGCAGGTAGGACCAGCGCATGTCCCGGCCGAGGGACAGCACGGTGCGGTCGAACCAGCGCCAGATCGGGTTGCCTGTGTCGGGGGTGGCGGTCGTGGTGTCGGTGGTCATGGGGCCTCGTCGCGGATGGCGAAGACTACCCGCTCCGCGCCATTCTGCGGAACATGACCCGTGCGACAGACTTTCCCGATATCCGTCCCGAGGAGCGACGCCATTGATCCTTTCGGACCATGCGGCCCGTCCGGAAAACGCTCCGGCGAGTAGCGGTGCGCGTTGAACGGTGAAACACTGAGATTGTCGCTTGCATGACTCAAGCGAATCCGTCCGGCCTGCACCTGACCCCGTTGTCGGCCCGACGCACCCCTTCGCACGGGGTCAGAGGAGAGGCACATGATTTCCACAAGATCGCTCGCAGGAACCTTCGTCGCACTGGCGTTCACCTTCGCCGGTGCAACCCAGGCGGCCACGATCACCGATGGCTTTACCTTCTCGGTCGCCTCGGGCAGCGGCAACACGTCCATCGGCGACCACTTCCATTCGAATACCGGCGGCTCGTTCGGCAACCCGGCCGGAAAGGCCGAGGTCGGGCGCTTCGGCAGCGAAGGCGTGCGTGGCCTGTCGGAATACAACCTGACGGGACTTGGGGCGGCATCGTCGGCCTTCGTCACCTTCAACGTGTTCAAGGCCGGCGGCCTGTTCACCGGCACGAACGACTTTCCGTTCACCGGCACGATCAAGGTCGACGGCTACGCCGGCAACAACGCTGAGGACATCTCCGACTACCAGGCACCGTCGATCGGCGCCGTCGGCAGCTTCGGCACCGCAGGTCTCGCGGTGGGTGGCGTGTTGAGCTTCGACATCACGGCGCTGTTCAATGCCGCGCTCGCCAATGGCGACACCTCGCTCGGCATCCGACTGATCGCCGACCCGCTGAACGATCGGGGTGCGTGGACCTTCGACACGTTCCGGCTCACCACCGACAACCAGACCAGCGTCGTCCCGGTACCGGCCGGCCTGCCGCTGATGCTGACCGGGCTCGTGGTGCTCGGCTACCGCAGCGTCCGCCGCCGCGCCTGATTCACCAGCGCAGTTCGAAGCCACAGGCGTCCGCGCCTGCGGCTTCGCACGAGGTCTGCATCGCGACCGCCCCTGGATGCACCAGTGCCCGATAGAGGCGCTCGAACGTCGCCGCATAGTATTCGCACAGCGGCTCGTCCGAATGCGCGCCCTTGCAGATCGGGCAGCCCCTGATCGACAGCCGCACCGGCCTTCCCGGCTCCGCGCGGAAGGCACCGCTGCCGGCGAAGGTCCAGGCGTGGCGGCTTACGGCAACCAGCAGCACGCGGCTCGCCACTGACGATGGCAGCTTCGGCAGCAGCCAGCGCATCGGGCGCGGGATGCGATTGGCAAGCAGGTAGTCGCCGGTCAATCGACCGGCCTCGATCGACAGCGCGCGCGCGTTCGCAGGGCCCAGCCGCGCGCGCAGCACCGAATGCAGGCGCGTGACCTCGCGTTCGTCGACCATCCGCGAGGGCGGATCGGACAGGTAGCGCGACAGGCCGGCCGCGTCGAACACCTCAGCCACCACGGCAGGGCCGCTGCTTGCGCCGATCGCCTCGGCGATCCGGGTGATCGCATTCGGCCCGATGCGACCGGGCGCTGTCCCGGAAACCGCGAGGGACGCCGGTTCACCGAGGGTCGCGCCGGCGTTCATGCGACGTGGTCTGCGGCCGCGACTGTCGTCGCCGTGCCTGCCGCCGCCGGCGGCGCCACCGCATCCATTTCGGCCTCGGTCAGCTGGTGGATGCCGCCGCCGCACGCCATCATCGAGGTGCCTGCCGCAGCCGCAGTCGCGGCCACCTTCGCTGCCGCAGCCACCCGCTTGCGCTCCTTCAGCGCGAGCTTGGCGTCATGCACGGTGATCCAGCCCTCGGCCGCCGAACCGCCGGCCGGCGCCGCGCCACGGGTGCGCGTCTCGTCGAAGCCGAAGTCGACCGTCTTCTTCGTCTGCGGACCCCAGTAGCCGACCCGCCCGAGGTCGTAGAAGGTGCGCTGGAAGCCGCTCTTCAGGAAGGCCTTCAGGCAGCCGAGCATGTAGCGCCGCTTCTCGCGGTTGCGGATCCAGGGGTATTCGAGGAACGACTTGCGCATGTAGAAGCGGCGGTAGTTGTTCATCACCCGGTCGAGCAGTTCGCCGCGCTCCATCGCATCGGGCTTGATGATCGGCGTGACGAAGTTGTACTTGTCGAAGTCGAAGATCTCGACCTTGTCGCCCAGTTCCTGGAACAGGTCCGAGAACGGCCAGGGTGTGTACATCGCCCAGTTGGCCATGTCGGGCTTCCAGTCCATCGCCATCCGGTAGGTCTCTTCCAGCGTCTCGGCGGTCTCGTTCTCCAGGCCGACGATGAACTGGGCCTCTGCCACGATGTTGGCGTCGCGCAGCAGCTGGATCGCCTTCTTGTTCTGGGCGATCGTGGTTTCCTTGTTGAAGCGTTCGAGCTTCAGTTGCGCGGCGGCCTCGGTGCCGAGCGACACATGGATCAGCCCGGCCTTGCGGTAGAGCGGAAGCAGCTTCTCGTCGCGCAGGATGTCGGTGACCCGGGTGTTGATGCCCCAAAGCACCGGCAGGTCGCGCCGGATCAGTTCCTCGCAGAACTCGACGAACTTCTTGCGGTGGATGGTCGGTTCCTCGTCGGCGAGGATGAAGAAGCCGACGTCATGGTTGCGCACCAGGTTCCCGATCTCGTCGACCACCTTGATCGGGTCGCGCACCCGGTAGTCGCGCCAGAACTTCCACTGGCTGCAGAAGGTGCAGGTGAACGGGCAGCCACGCGCGAAGTTCGGGATCGCCACCCGCTTGCCGAGCGGGATGTAGATGTACTTGCCCCAGTCGAGGATGCCCCAGTCGGGCTGGATGCGGTCGAGGTCCTGGATCGTCGGCTCGGCCGGGGTGGCAACCACCTTGCCGTCCTGCATGAACGCGATGCCATTGACCGACTGGCGTTCGGTGGCGAATCGGCCCTCGTCCACAGCCTTCACCAGGTTCAGGAACACCTGCTCGCCCTCGCCACGCACGATCGCGTCGATCCAGGGTGCCTCGGCCAGCACCTGCGGATACATGAAGGTGCCATGGATGCCGCCGAGCACGGTGACGATCGACGGGTCGACTTCCTTCGCGATCTGCAGCAGGCGCTCGGCCTTGTAGATCGCCGGGGTGATCGCGGTCGAGCCGACGATGTCCGGCTTCGCTTCCTCGATCGCGGTGCGCACCTGCTCTTCGGTCAGGTGGTTGGTCATCGCATCGACGAAGATGATGTCGTCGTAGCCGCCGGCCTTCAGGTAACCGGCGAGGTAGGCGACCCACGCGGGGGGCCAGTTGCCGGCGATCTCGGCGCCGCCGGAATGGTAGTTCGGGTGCATCAGCAGCACGCGCATCGCCTGTTCCCCCTGATCCGTGATTACCCGGCGGGCCGGGATGGGGGAAATCGTAGGAGCGTGCGGACGGGCTCGTTTTGATCCAGATCAAGCGCCTCCGGTCCCGCCTCGGCGGCTTGGAAGCCCACCCCGGGGCAGACGAGATGATTCGGCGCCGTTCACGCGACAGGGAGCGTAGCCGTTGCGACCGTTGCTTTCGCCACAGTGTTGCGTTATCGTCGCGACCTGTTTCCGACTCGGAAGACTCCATGCCTTCATCACTGAAAGGTATGCGCCGCGCCGCGGCGCTGGTGCCGTTGTTCTGCGTGGGCGGGGCGTACGGCCAGTCGCAGGCGCAAGTTCCGGCCACCGCCTTGCCGGAGGTGACCGTCCGGGCCCAGCTCGTCGACGAGAAGGCCACCGACGTCCCGATCAGCCTTCGGGTTTTTGGCCCCGAGGAACTGCGTCGCGGCAACTTCGATCGCACCGAGGACGTGCTGCGGGCGACACCCGGCGTCACCTTCACCAACGAAGGTGCGACCGCGTTCTCCGGACGGGTCTACATAAGAGGCGTCGGTTCGGCGGTACGCTGGGTCGACCAGTCGGTCGGCTTCTACGTCGACGACGTCTTCGTCGGATCGAACGTCGCCATCAACGCCGCGCTGCTCGACCTCGATCGCATCGAGGTGCTGCGCGGCCCGCAGGGCACCCTGTACGGTCGTAGCGCGACCGGCGGGGCTGTCAACGTGTCCACGTCGGCGCCGACAGCGCAGCCGATGTACGCCCTCAGCACCGCATTCGGCAGCAACAATCTGATGCGCCTGGGCGCTGTCGCCAACCAGCCGCTGGCGGGCGGGACCGTGTTGTCCCGGTTCGCGCTGTCCCATGTTTCGGATGATGGCTATGTCGACAATCTGTCCGGCGGTCCGCGGCTCGGCAGCCAGGACAATACGGCCGGACGTGTCCGGGTCGCCTTCTTCCCGGGCGCCTCGACCGAGGTGGACCTCTCGGCCGACTTCAGCCGCGACGTCAACGCGCGGCGCTACGCCTACGGCACGTTCGCCCAGGCATTGTCCCTGCAGGCCAACACCTTCCGACCGTTCGTGGCCGACCGGGATGTCGGCGGGCTCAGCGCGCGCGTGCGGCACAACACCGGTGGCTACAGCCTCCAGTCGATCAGCGCCTTCCGCTTCGCCCGCGAGAATTCGGCGGGAAGCGGGTTCGCGCCGGCCAACAATGAGTTCCAGGGGGTCTCGGTCGACCAGTGGCAAGGCTCCCAGGAATTCCGGATCGTGTCGCCGCGCGAGCAGCGGCTGCGCTGGATCGCCGGTGCCCTGGTCGCGCGCAACGACACCGAGACGCTCAACTTCTATCAGTTGAACAATTTCGGTCCGGCGTTCGGACTTCCATTCGGTTACCGTGAGCAGTCCTTGGGCAGGGTGAAATCGGACACGTTCGCGTTGTTCGGCGATCTCACCTGGAGCCTCGCCCCGAAGCTGGACGCGACTGTCGGAGCGCGGCTGTCGCACGACCGCAAGTCGCTTTCGTACGCGCACACGCAGAACTTCCCGGCCGCGTTCATCGTGGCCGCACCGATCGTGTCGCGGGCGCAGGACGCCTCGTTCACCAACCTGGCGCCGAAATTCACCCTCAGCTACCGGGCAGCGCCCGGCACGCTGCTCTACGGCACGTTGAGCAAGGGCTACAAGCCAGGCGGGTTCAATGTCGCCTTCGTCGGTTCGCCCAATTTCCGTTTCGACGACGAATCGGTCACCAACCTGGAGTTCGGGCTGCGCACCCAGGCAGCCGATGGCCGATTCGCGCTCAATGCCGCGGTCTTCCACATGGACTGGCGCAACCAGCAGCTGAACATCCGCGAGGGTGCGAACGTCTTCCGCACCGCGAATGCCGACCGTTCGGAGTCGCGGGGTTTCGAGGTCGAAGTCGTCGCCCGGCCGAGCCGCGGGATCGAAGTCGGCGGTGGCGTTGCCTATGTGGATTCTGAGATCAAGCGGTTTCCGACGTTCAGCAACCTGCCGGGCGCGACCGTCGAGGGGAACCGACAGCCGTTCACGGCAGAGTGGACCGGTGCGCTATACACGCAGCTGACCCAGCCGCTGCAGGATGGCTGGCGCTTCGTCGGGCGCGTCGACTACGCGATGACCTCCCAGGTGTTCTTCAACATCGAGAACCGCCTCCGCCAGGGCGGCTATGGCCTGCTGGGCGCGCGGATCGGCGTCGAGAACCGCACATACGGCGTCTTCCTGTACGGCCGCAACCTGACCGACGAGCGCTATGTCGTGGAGGCGTTCGGTACCGGGGCGGGCGCACGTGCAGCACCCGGCGAGCCGAGGATCATCGGCATCGCACTCAGCGCACGGATCTGAATCCGTGCACGCCGCTGGCCGAACCGACTGCCATTGGTACCGGGCTCGACTTTTCCGCCTTGCCATCGCCTTGCTCCTGCTGGGCGGCGTGTCCGCGCACGCACGCGCCGATTTCGTGGCGGACTGGGTCGCAACGTCGGCACGCGCACTGGCCGCGGTGCAGGGGCTGCCCCGTTGGCACGCCGAGATCCACGCGAAGATCGCGATGTTCGAAGCCATGAATGCGATCGACCGGCGATACGCGCCGCTCGACCCGGGCATGCCCCAGGACGGCAAGGCCTCGCCGGAAGCCGCCGCTGCCACGGCGGTCTTCCTGGTGCTGGTACCGGTCGCGGGCGTCGACCGGGGCTTTCTCGAAGCGCGACACGACGCCGCCCTGCGCGCGATCAAGGATGGCGATGCGCGTGATCGTGGCGTGACGCTGGGCCGCCTGGCAGCCTATCGACTGCTCGCGCGCCAGGCGGACCAGCACCTCGGATACGCTGCTCCCGAGAAGCGCGCCCCTGGCCCCGGCATCTTCGAGCTCGCGGCGGGCGGCCGCCAGCCGGGCAGCATCGCCATGACGCGCTTCAGGTTGTTCGCGCTGCCCGGGGTGGATGCGTTCGATCCGGGACCGCCGCCTGCCTTTGACGACCCGAAGGCCCGAGCCGCGCGGCGCGAGGCGATGCAGGTCGGTGCCATCGACAGCAGGCTGCGGACGTCCGACCAGACCGCTGCCGCGATCTTCTGGAACAGTTCGTGGCAGTCGATCCCCAATCTGCTTGCCGCGCAGGTCGTGGCTGCCACGCGCCCGGATCCTCTGCAGCATGCGCGCCTGCATGCCCTCTGGGCAGTCGCATTCTTCGACGCCTCCATCGTCGACACCACGATCAAGGACCGCTACCGGCACTGGCGCCCGGAGAACGCGATCCGCGGAACGCATGCGGATCCCGACATTCGCCAGCCCGATTGGCGGCCACTGGTCGTCACCCCGACACAGCCGGACTGGATGTCCGGCGGAGCGGTCGTGGCAGGCGTCCACGAGGTGGTGTTCGGTACGTTGGCCGGCGACCGACCCGTCGAATGGTCCGTTCTGATTCCCGAGACCTACCAGCGGCGCAGCTGGCCGACGGCTGCCGCGATGGCTGAGGAAGCTGCCCTGTCACGCCTCTGGGTGGGTGCGCACTTCCGGTACTCCGTGGAAGCGGGCCTAGACGCCGGGCGGCGCATCGCCCGGCATGTGATCGAGACCACCTATCGCCCGATCACACCCGGAACGATCGGACGCCTGGATCCACGCTAAGGCCGCAAGGGGGCAGTGCGGCGATGACCCGCACGATCTACAGCCTGATCAATATGTTCCCGTACCCATCCAGCTCCGCCGTCGTCCCTGGCGGCACCACGCAGGTCGAATCGTAGTCCTCGACGATCAGCGGCCCGTCGATCTTCTTCGCGAGATCCGAGCGGCGCAGGATTGGGGTCAGCATCCAGCCGGCCTGCGGACCGAAGTACACCTGCCGCGGCGGCGGTGCCGGCCGCTCGGCACGCACGTCGTGCAGCGCCTCGGGCACCAGCGAACGCTCGGGCAGGCCGAGCGCGATCACCTTGATGTTGACCATCTCGATCGGGATCGACGACGGCGAGCGATGACCATAGGTGCGTTCGTACTCCTTCGCGAAGGTCTCCTCCAGCACCGGCACCGTGGTGGCATCGAGCGGCGCATCCGGCGCCGGCACGGCGAGCTCGTACGACTGCCCCTTGTAGTGCATGTCGGCGAACTTGCGGATGCGGATGCGTTCCGGCGGGAAGCCCTCGGCCTCGAGCTGTGCGCGGCCATGCGCGATCAGCCGGTCCCAGGCGGCATTGATGTCGGCGACACCTTCGGTCGACAGCACGCGGCGGAACGTACGCGAATAGTGGTGTTCGACGTCGGCATACAGCAGCCCGAACGACGAGAACAGTCCAGCCGACGGCGGCACCACCACCAGTTTCATGCCGAGCGACTGGGCGAGGTCGGCGCCGAACAGCGGCCCGTTGCCGCCGAATGCGAACAGCGAGAAGCCGCGCACGTCGCGGCCGCGCTCGACCGACACTGCGCGGATCGCACGCATCATGTTCGAACCGGCGATCCTGAACGCCGCATACGCCGCATGCTCCGGCGACAGGCCCAGCGGCCCGGCGACCTTCTGCGCCACCGCATCGCGGCTCTTCGACGCATCGAGCGACAGTTCGCCCTGCACCAGGTGCTGCGGATTGATGTAGCCGAGCACCACGTTGCAGTCGGTGATCGTCGGCTCGGTGCCGCCCTTGCCGTAGCAGACGGGACCGGGGAAGGCACCCGCGCTGTCCGGCCCGACGCGCACCGCGCCACCGGCGTCCACGCGCACGATCGAACCACCACCGGCGCCGACTTCGGCGAGGTCGATCGCCGGCACGCGCAGCAGGTAGCCCGAGCCGGTCAACAGCCGCGAGCCGATCATGATGCCGCCGCCGACGCTGTATTCGGTGGCGCGCGACACCTCGCCGTCCTCGACGATCGAGGCCTTGGCGGTGGTGCCGCCCATGTCGAAGGTGACGATCTGCGCCAGACCGAGCTTCTTCGCCAGGGCCTGCGCGCCGACCACGCCGCCGGCCGGGCCGGACTCGACGATGTTCACCGGCATGCGCGCGGCTTCGGCATCGGTGATCAGGCCGCCGTTGCTCTGCATCAGCAGCAGCTTCGCATGGATGCCGGCGTCGTCCAGGCTCTTGCGCAGCGTCTGCAGGTAGCGCTCGACGATCGGCAGGATGTATGCGTTGACCGTGGTGGTCGAGGTGCGCTCGTACTCCTTGATCTCGGGCAGCACGTCGTGGCTCACGCAATGCGGCAGTCCGGGTGCGCGCGCCTCGATCACCTGCTTGATCGCGTACTCGTGCACCGGGTTCAGGTAGGAGTTCTTCAGGCAGACCGCGATCGCCTGGACGCCCTCCCCCAGCATGCGGTCGACGACCTGTTCGACCTGCGCGATGTCGAGCGCGACCTCGACCTCGCCCTGCGCATTGATGCGCTCGTCCACCGGCAGGCGCAGGTAGCGTTCGACCAGCGGCTGCGGCTTGTTCCAGACGATGTTGTACAGGTGCGGCCGGCGCAGGTTGCGGATCTCGAGGATGTCGCGGAAGCCCTCGCTGCAGATCAGCCCCGTGAGCACGCCCTTGTGCTCGAGGATCGCGTTCGAGCCGACGGTCGTGCCATGGCGCAGCACGTCGACGTCGTGGCCGACCAGTCCGTGCTCCTTGAACAGGTCGCTCAGGCCCTGGACGATCGCCAGCGCATAGTTGTCCACGCTGGAGGAGATCTTCTTGGTCAGCAGCCGGCCGTCCTCCGACAGGAACACGATGTCGGTAAAGGTGCCGCCGATGTCGACGCCGACGCGGTAGGTGGGGTTGTGCGGAAGGGAGTCGCTCATTTCCTCGATGCCTCGATCGCGCGGATGTCGGTGCCGTCGAAGTCCGCCGGCCATGCATGGGTGACGAAGGGCAGCGCGGCACCGCCGCGCGCCTTGCGTGCAGACTCGCGCAACGCATGCGTCGCCGCCTCGTCCACCACCCAGGCCTTGCGGTCGATGACCACGCCGTACTGCGCGCGCGCGAGTTCATCGGACAGCAACTCGTTGCGCACGTCGCGCAGCACGCGCGCCGGATCGCGCTCGAGCGGATCGCCCCAGCCGCCACCGCCGGCGAGCACTGTGCGGAACACGTCACCGCGGTGGATGGAACGGGTGAACTTGCCGGTCAGCGGCTCTTCCTGCGGTGTGCCCGGATTGAGCACGTTCTCGGACGGACGGCCCGGCTGGCCGCCGTACAGGCCGAACGCCGGAAAGCGCTTGCGGTCGGCGCGCACCGACAGCACCGCCTCGCCTTCCAGGAACCGGTAGTCGCGCTTGTACGGCGCGCCGCCGCGGTACTTGCCCGGGCCGAACTTGTCCGGCACGAACTCGTAGGACAGGAACTGGATCGGGTATTCGGCCTCGATCGACTCCACCGCATGCGAGGCCATATTGCCCTTGATGTGCGACAGCCCGTCATGGCCGTCGTCGAACGCGCGCGCGCCCCACGAGCCGCAGGTGAAGTCGACATAGATGAACGACTTGCGGTCGCGATAGTAGCCGCCGATCGACACGTTGGTGTTGCCGCCGTCGGAGGCGGTCATGCCGTTGTCTGGCAGCATCTGCGCCAGTGCGCCGAACGTGGCATCGGTCATCCGGAAGCCGGTCATCGCGCGCGCCGCGCAGGCGCCCGGCATGATCACGTTGGCGATCGTGCCCTCGGGCGCGATGACCTTGATCGGCCGCGAGGCGCCCTCGGCGTTCGGGATGTCCTGCGGCAGGATCGCACGCACCGCCGTCCAGGCCGAGCCGCAGCTGTAGCTGTAGGTGGAGTTGATCGCGCCGCGCACCTGCGGGCTGGAGCCGGTGTAGTCGACTTCCATCTCGTCGCCGTGCTTCCTTACCGTCACGAACAGGCGGATCGGCTTGTCGCGGTCGACGCCATCGTCGTCGATCCAGTCCTCGAAGCTCCACTCGCCGTCGGGCAGCTTCTCGATCGCCGCGCGGGTGACGCGTTCGGCGTAGATGTTGATTTCCTTCATGAAGAAGGCCACGACGTCGGCACCGTAGCGCTCGACCAGTTCCAGGAACTGCTTCTCCGCGACGTAGCAGGCCGACAGCTGCGCGGTGAGGTCGCCCACCACCTTGTCCGGCACCCGCACGTTCGCCTCGAATATCCGGAAGAAGGTGAAGTTCTTCACCCCGCGGTCGTACAGCTTGATCGGCGGGATGCGGATGCCTTCCTGGAAGATCTCGGTCGAGTCGGCCGCGCTCGATCCGGGCACCCGGCCGCCGACATCGGTGTGGTGCGCGATGGTGCAGGCGAAGGCCAGCCGCCTGCCGTCGACGAAGATCGGCTGGAACACGAAGATGTCGGGCAGGTGCATGCCACCTTCGAACGGGTCGTTCATCGCGAACACGTCGCCCGGATGGATGTCGCCCTCGAAGCACTTCATCACCGACTGCAGCGCGACCGGGATCGCGCCGAGGTGTCCGGACAGCGTCAGCCCCTGCGCGACGATCACCCC